>CANFWV010000078.1 GCA_947450695.1 Comamonadaceae bacterium | reverse complement strand
GGTGGCCGGAGACGAACTCGGCGCAGCCCCGCCACGCCTGCCGCAAATGCCGGGCTACCACTTGCTGCGCGCCGACCGTTCTGGCATCAGCATGGTCAACATCGGTGTCGGTCCGGCCAACGCCAAAAACATCACCGACCACATCGCCGTGCTGCGACCGCACGCCTGGATCATGCTCGGCCATTGCGCCGGCTTGCGCAGCAGCCAGCAACTGGGTGACTACGTGCTGGCCCACGGCTATGTGCGCGAAGACCATGTGCTCGACGAAGAGTTGCCGCTGTGGGTGCCGATTCCGGCGCTGGCCGAAATTCAAATGGCCTTGCAACAAGCGGTTGAAGACGTGACGCATTTACAGGGACAAGAGCTGAAACGCATCATGCGCACCGGCACCGTGGCCAGCACCGACAACCGCAATTGGGAGCTTCTGCCCAGCAACCAGCCGCAGCGCCGATTCAGCCAAAGCCGAGCCGTCGCGCTCGACATGGAAAGCGCCACGATTGCCGCCAACGGCTTTCGCTTTCGGGTGCCCTACGGCACGCTGCTGTGCGTCAGCGACAAGCCTTTGCATGGCGAGATCAAGCTGCCGGGCATGGCGAATCACTTTTACCGCGAGCGCGTCGACCAGCATTTGCGTATCGGCATTCGGGCGCTTGAATTGCTGCGCGCCGGCGGCAGCGACCAGTTGCACAGCCGCAAACTGCGGAGCTTTTCAGAGGTGGCTTTTCAGTAGGTTGACGTGTTGGCTCAGACGATCTCAGGTGACCAGATTGCGCACTGGCTGGCCTTGCAGCCGACGCCGAAGGTTGTCCAGAAAAACCTCTTCCACCTTGGCTGCGTTGGCATCAGAAAACCCGGCACTGTGTGGTGAGGCAATCACGTTCGGCATGTCCCAGAGCGGCGACTGCGCCGGTAACGGTTCATGCGCAAACACATCCAGATAAGCCCCGGCCAGACGGCCGTTGTGCAGCGCCTCAATCATCGCTGCCTCGTCGATGACTTCGCCACGCGCCACGTTGGCGATGTGCGCACCTGCTGGCAACAAAGCCAGTGCACTGGCGCTGATGAGTCCGCGTGTGCGGTCTGTCAAGGGGCACGCCAGCAGCAGCCAGTCGGCCTGCGGCAACACGCTGTGAATGGCCTCGTAGCTGACAGTTTCAATCCCCTCGCCCGCCGGCGTTGCACTGCTGCGCACCACCACCACGCGCAGCCCCAGCAAATGCAACATGGCACCGAGTTGCTGGCCGATGCCGCCCCAACCGACGATGACGGCCGTTTGCCCACCCAGGTCGCGCGGTAAACCAGTTTTGATCAACGGTGCCCAGACATGCGCACGCTGCGCCGCCATGAGTTGTGGCAAGCGCCTGGCCAACGCCAGCACACCCGCCAGCGCTGACTGCGCCACCACCCCAGCATTGCTACCGGCCGACGAGCTGAGGGCCACGCCCTGCGCTAACAACGTCACATACACGTGCCGATCAGCACCGGCCGAATGCAACTGCACCCAAGCCAAACTGGGGGCATTCGTGAGCAAATCGTAAAAGTGCTGGGTCGCGGGCAGCACCGCGTGTTTGGTTGACAAGCCCGTCACGTCGCGCGAAACAAAGGCGATGTCAAAGTCTTCGGGGGCCTCTGACGGGCTGTACAAAACATGCGCAGCCGTCCCCAGCGTCTGGGCCAGACGCTGGCCGAGGGCTGCTCGCGCAGCATCAGACAGCAAGATACGCAGAGGACCGGAAGCTTGGGCTGTAGCGCTCATTCTGCAACGGCCCCGGAGGACTCGACGATGGCTTTCCACTTGACGAATTCTTTCTGCGTGAACTGGCCATATTGAGCGGCTGAGCCACCGACGGGATCCGCCCCTTCACGGATCATTTGCGCTTCAAGCTGCGGCAAAATGTCGTTGACGTTCTTGTTCAGCATGGCGATCACTGACGCGGGCGTGCCCTTGGGTGCGAAGAAACCAAACCATGATCCAGCCTCAAAACCCGGCAAGCCTTTTTCTGCCACGGTCGGCACACCCGGCAGCGAGCGTGACGGCTTCAGGCTGGAGACCGCCAGCGCACGCAGCTTGCCGGCCTTGATTTGCGGGATCACCGAAGGGATGGTGGCAAACATGAACTGCAAGCGACCAGCCAGCAAATCATTGAGCGCATTGGCACCTTTGTAGGGCACATGCAGCGTCTCCACACCCAGGCGCTGACTCAACATGTAGCTCGACAAATGCGAGGACGTGCCAACACCCGTGGAGCCGTAATTCAACTTACCCGGATTCGCCTTGAGGTACACCAAAAACTCTTCAAAGGTTTTGGCGGGCACCGAGGGATGGACCACCAACACATTCGGCACATCGGCAATTTGCACGACGGGCACCAGGTCTTTCAAGGGGTCGTATGTCAGGTTTTTAAACAGCGTCTGATTGATGGCGATGGGACCGACCGACCCCACCAACAGCGAGTAGCCGTCAGCGGCGGAACGCACCACGTTTTCAGTGCCTATGTTGCCGCCGCCACCGGGCCGGTTGTCAATGATGAACGGTTGTTTCAGCCGCTCCGCTAACTGCTGGCTGACCGAACGCGCCAAGATGTCGGTCGTCCCGCCAGCGGTGAAAGCCACCACCACCCGCACCGGCTTGAGCGGATAGTCTTGCGCACTGGCCGTGCCTGTGACCAACAGCAGAGTGGTCACAACAGCCACGATGGGTCGAACAACAGTGCTGCAAAAAAGAAGTGAGATGGTGATCCACAAGCGCATGGCAGTTGCCTCTGATAGTTCGAAAAAAAATCAAGTACGGTAGCTGTCGTCCATGCGGTCTAGCTTGCGCAGCAGGCCTGGCCACTCCATCACGCCATACGGGCGACGGGTGCCTGGTTGGTAGTTGTTCCAGGTTTCTTCAAGCACCGGCTGCGATACGGTAGACAAAGGCGAATTGCAGGCCATGGTGGCAAGCTGCGCACGGCAAGACAGCTCTAGGCGGTGCATCCAATTGAAGGCTTCACCAATCGTGCGACCGACGGTGAGCGCACCATGGTTGCGCAGGATCAAGGCCTCACCGTTGCCGAGATCGCGCACCAGTGATTCTTGTTCGTCGAGATTCAGAACGACGCCCAAATAGTCGTGGTAACTGATCTTCAAAAAGCGCATGGCCGTTTGCGTGAGCGGCAGCAAGCCGCACTCGAGGGAGGACACCGCCATCGATGCCCAGCTGTGGGTGTGAATCACGCAGGCCACTTCAGGGCGGGCTTCATGCACCGCGCTGTGAATCACATAGCCGGCTTTGTTGATGCCATAGTTCAATGCACCGAAATCCGGCTTCGCCAGGATATTGCCTTGGTGGTCAATCTTGATCAGACTGGAAGCGGTGATTTCTTCGTACATCATGCCGTAGGCATTGATCAAAAATGCACCTTCTTCGCCCGGCACGCGGGCCGAGATGTGGTTCGCCATCATGTCTGCCATGCCGTAATGTTCAACCAGTCGGTAGCAGGCGGCCAGGTCAACGCGGGCTTCCCACTCGGCCTCGCTGCAATGGCCTTTCATGCTCGAAATTTGTAGGCGGCTGGATGCGGTCATGGTTGTCTCCTGATGGTTTTTTAGGAATGGCTAGATCGGAAAGCGGGGTTCAGAGTTCAGGCTTCGGGCAAAGCCAAATTGGTGGGCTGACGTTTTTCAATGCTGTACTTGAGCAGCGCTGCACTGCGAAAAATACCATGCGCAAACTTGCCATAAGGCAAAGTCAAGAACAAAGCCATCACCGCCCCCAAATGTACGGCTAACAGCAAAGCCATGCCAGTGGTGTCACGCCAAGCCAGCAGGGCCAAGCCCGTCAAGCTGACCCAGAACAGCAAGGCAATGAAACCACGGTCCATCGGTTTTTGGGCCGCGTCACCATGGCTGGCGTGACGCGTGACATTGAGCCAGAGCAAACCGGCTGGGCCGACCAACAAACCCAAACCACCGACGGTGCCCAGCAACACCGGCAAGCTGGTGAAGGCGTAGGGCGCATGCCAATCCAAAAAGTAGTGGAACAGCGTGGCGACCGAGGTGGCCGCAAAACACAGCATGAAGCCGTAGAAGGTCAAATGGTGAAAGCGCCTGCGCCACAGCGTGGGTGTGTCATCGTCATTCGGGCAACCTTCAATCGGTTCGTTGCCGCTGGTCTGGTTGGCGCCATCTAAGTACTTCAAGCGCAGCGCGGCAGACGTTGCTTCCATGGCCGCTTCGCCCAAGGCGTTCGAGGCTGTGGCCGGAGACACATCGCGCCAAAAACTGCGCACGCCTAGCCCCAAGGCCAACACGGCAAACAAGAAGATAGGCGCAAACATCGAGACCAGCAGGTTGTGCGGAAAGATGGCGTAAAAGTTGCCGGCAAGTGGTTCGTGCAAGAGCTGACCTTGCGCCTGAATCGCCAACACCAGAAATAGCGCAAGCCCGGCGGCGAGCGCCAAAGCAACGGTCAATCCTTGACGTTTGTAGAGCGCACCGAGTGCCGGTGGCCAAGCGTAATCCGCATAGGTCTGGACGCGCACCTGGGCCATGGCCTGCGGCACATTGATGGCGAATTCATGCGGCGGCGAATACTGGCAAGCATGCAAACAAGCACCGCAGTTGTGGCACAGATTGGCCAGGTAATGAATGTCGGCTTTGCCGAATTCGAGGTGCCGCGTCATGGCCGGAAACACCGCACAAAAACCTTCGCAATAGCGGCAGGCATTGCAAATTTGCATTTGCCGGCTGACTTCAGATTCGTGGGCTGTGAGCGACAGATCGCCGGTGGCCAGGGCTCGCGCCTCGCGGGTCAGGGCTTCAAGCTGCTGCATGGTGGTCTTCCGTCAAAGTCGTTGATGTGGAGGCTTTAAGAGCCTTGGCGGCCTTGGCTGCTTGGACTCCGGCGATGCGCCCAAAGGCAGTGCCGATGGTCATGCCGACGCCGGCGGTGTAACCCTTGCCAAGCACGTTACCGGCCATCAGCTCGCCAGCGGCAAATAGGTTCGGGCTGGCTTGGCCGCCGAAATGCACGGCAGTCGTTTCGTTGGTCTTCATGCCCAAGTAGGTGAAGGTGATACCGGGTTTGAGCGCGTATCCGTAAAACGGCGCGGTATCAATTGGCCGTGCCCAATGCGTCTTGGCAGGCATCAGGCCTGAGGTATGACAGTCGTCGAGCACGGCATGGTCAAAGGTGCCCACTTTGCAGGCCGCGTTGTAGTCGTGCACGGTTTTGACAAAGGCTTGTTCGTCGAGTCCGAGCTGACGCGCCAGTTGCTCTAAGGTGTCCGCTTTTTCACCGGGGAACACGGGCGGCATGAAGCGGCCCACGGCCTTGGCGTCAATGATCGAGTAGGCGACTTGCGCGGGTTGGTGTGCCACCAAGCGGCCCCAAATCGCATAGCGCTTGGGCCAGAAATCTTCACCTTCGTCATAAAAACGTTCAGCGTTTTTGTTCACCACCACGCCGAGCGACACGCAGTCGACCCGCGTGCAAATGCCGCCGTCGTACAGCGGTGCACGGGCGTCAATGGCGACGCAATGACTCTGGTTCGGCTCGCCGGTTGTGTCGGCGCCTTGGTCGATCAAATCGCGCAGCAGCACCCCCATGTTGAAGCGCGTGCCGCGAACGGCGAAGTTGTCAGACGGCCATTCGCCAGCGTCGTTCTGACCCCAGACTTCACGCATCCATTCGAGATTGGACTCAAAGCCCCCGCTGGCCACCACGCAGGCCCGCGCTTCAATGCGCTGGCGGCCCTCGGGACTGGTCATGTGCGCAGCCACAAAGCGGCCGTCTTGGAGTTCAAGACGATTCACCGTCGACTCGTAACGAACCTCGATACCGAGCTTTTCAGCGCTGCGGTAATAAGCGTTCATGAGCGCTTTGCCGCCGCCCATGAAAAACGCATTGGTCCGCGAGAGGTGCAGCGTGCCCGACAAGGACGGCTGAAAACGCACACCGTGATGGCGCATCCAGTCGCGGCAATTTGACGACTCGCGAATCGCCAAGCGAGCCAGTTTTTCATTGGTCAACCCGCCGGTGACTTTCAGCAAGTCTTGCCAGAATTCTTCTTCCGGGTAGGCCTCGGTCAGCACGTCTTGTGGCGCGTCGTGCATGCAGCGCAGGTTGCGCGTGTGCACCGAGTTGCCTCCTCGCCACTCGCGCGGTGCCGACTCCAACACCAGCACACTGGCACCCGCCTCACGGGCCATCAGCGCCGCACACAAGGCGGCATTGCCGCCACCAATCACCAGAACATCCAACATTCACATACTCCAGACTTTATTGATCTTCACTTAGTCATCAGTCCGCGCGAATCTGTGCGCGCTTGACGATGTCACTCCACACCTTTTGCTCACCGGCAATGAAGGTTTTAAATTCACGGGCCGGACCACCACCTCCGATGGTGTTGTCCGTCGCGAAACGGGCAGTCACGGCCGACGACTTGAGCGCCTTCAACGACTCTTCCTGCAAGCGCGTCAAGATCTCTGGCGGCGTTCCAGCCGGGGCCAAAATACCGTACCACTGCGAGGTCTCAAAATTATTGAAGCCCAACTCGGCCACGGTGGGCACGTCAGGCAGGCTGGAAATACGTTGGGCGGTGCCCACCGCTATGGCGCGCAACTTGCCCGCCTTGATGTACGCGCTCAGCGCCGGCAAGCCGGCAGACGAGGCCTGCGTGCGCCCCGCCAATAAGTCCGTGAGCTGCGGGCCGGTGCCGCGGTAAGGAATGTGCGTGATGAACATGCCCGTGACCAGCTTGAGGTACTCCATCGACAAATGACCGGCGCTGGCATTGCCGGCCGAACCGTAATTCAGTTGGCCTGGATGGGTCTTCACGTAGGCCACGAATTCTTTGAAATTTTTCGCAGGAACGTCCGGGTGAATCACGAAGACGTTTGGCACTTTGGCCAGCAGGGTCACCGGCACAAAGTCTTTGTTGACGTCGTAGGGCTGGTTTTTCAACATGTACGGATTGACCGCCAGCGTGCCGACATGACCGAGGATGAGGGTGTACCCATCGGGTGCAGCTTTGGAGACCTCTTGCATGGCGGTGACGCCAGCGCCACCGGGCTTGTTTTCGACATACACCGATTGCCCGAGCTGTTTGCTCAGTTCCACGGCCACCGAACGAGCAACAATTTCAGAGGAGCCACCGGGTGCAAACGGCACGACGAAGCGAATCGGGCGGGACGGCCAGACGGCTTCGGCCTTGACGCGAGGCAAGGCCAAGCCGGCAGCACTGAGGCCGGCCACTTGGAGCACGCTACGGCGTGAAAATCTGGATTCAATCATGAGGGCGTCCTATCATGCGAGGGTAGCGGGGCTCGACTTTAACGGGCTGCGAGCGCGCGCATAAGAGGATTTTCCCTGCTAAACATGACGTCGGAGTTGAGTATTTTTCACTTTGTATTGACGCAGTTCAACACTTTAGGGCAAGCACAGCAGGACTGAAAGCAGTCGGTCGGCATGGGGTCATCACGATTTGTGATGGCAACCCTATTTAGCGCTAGCTGATCAGCCGAGCCCCTACCCAGCGGCCTGAGTGCACGGCTTCACGCGCACAATCTGCCAGCACCACACGAGCGGCCAGTCCGGCCGGCGAGAGTTCATCGTCTGACAGGCTGCACAGGGCCGTCGCCCGGCGCGCTGGCGTGTCGCTGATCTCGGTGAGCTTGAAGCGTTGCGCTGCATCGGCGTAACGACCGACCGCCGCCCACGGCTGCACAGTGCAACCCAAACCGCTGTCCACTGCGTCCATGAGCATGGCCAGCGAGTCGATTTCAGTGACCACATTGGGCTTGCACTTGGCCCGCGCAAAGGCACTCTCCAAGGTGCTGCGCAAACCGTGCAAACCGGTCGGCAAAATCAGCGGTAAACCGGCCAGCTGCGCCACACTCATGCGTCTCGGCGTCTTGAGCGTGGTGGCGAGTTCCGGGCGCCGCGATTCAATCAAAAAAAGTTTTTCTTCCAACAACGGCATCACGCTCCAGCGCCGACCGGCTTGGCTGTCAAAAAGCATGGCCAGGTCTAGCTGGCGCGCGTTCAGCATGCCGGTCAGGTGGCCTGACAGACTTTCAACCACATGCAAACGCACGTCGGGGTAGCGTTCCCGCATGGCGCGTAACAGGGGCAGACCCAGCACGGCAGCCGTGGTCGGTGCCATACCGACGCTGACACTGCCCGACAGCCGCGACTCTTGCGCCGAACGGACCGCCTGCTCTGCATGCCGGAGCACCAGCTGCGCTTCCCTAAAGAACGCCAGTCCGGCCTCTGTCGGTGTCACCCCCTTGGAACTGCGTTGCAGCAGGCGCGTTGAAAGCTCGCTTTCGAGCCGGCTGATTTGCTGGCTCAGCGCGGACTGAACCAGTTCCAAATCTAACGCGGCGCGGCTGATGCTACCCAGCTCTATGACCCGCACGAGGTAGCGCAGTTGACGCAGTTCCATGGCTTAAATTTTGGCCAGAGCCGCCACCGCCGACTGCGGCACAGCCACATCGGCGCGCATCATCGGCAAATGCTGCGGATATTCGCGCTGCATGAAATCAACCAACGCCTCGCGCACTTTGCAGCGCAGGTCCCAGTTCAGGCCGGCGTCGGCCGAGGTCACCAACACCCGCAGCTGAATGCTGCGCTCGCCGGCCTCGACCACCTGCAAAATGCACAGCCGTTTGTCCCATTCGGCAGCGGCCTCACACACGCGTTGCGCCTCTTCGCGCAGCGGTGCCAAGGGCATGCTGTAGTCAACCCACATCAAGACAGTACCCATGATCCGGGAACTGTTGCGGGTCCAGTTTTCAAAGGTGTTTTCAATGAACCAATGCAAAGGGATGATGAGTCGGCGTTCGTCCCAAATCTTCAGCACCACATAGGTTGCCGTGATTTCTTCGACCCGGCCCCACTCGCCCTTGAGGATTAACACGTCGTCCAGCCGAATCGGCTGCGCCAGCGCCAACTGCAAACCGGCGATCATGTTGCTCATCACCGGCCGTGCCGCAATACCAACGACCAAACCCAAAACACCCGCAGACGCCAACAGACTTGCACCGACCTGCCGCGCGCCCGGAAAGGTCATGAGCATGAGGGACAAACCCGCCACCACCACCGCCGTGCTGGCCACCCGCACCAGCAAACGCGTTTGCGTCATGATGCGGCGGGCGTCTTGGTTGTCAGCCACATCGAAAGAGTTGCGCTCAGAGATGCCCTTGGTCATGCCTTCGAGCGCATTCAGCACCAGCCATGTCAACGCCACCATCAGCAGCAAGGCGTTGCCATGGCGCACTTGGCTGATCAGCAGAATGGAGTCAGGCGCCGCCTGCCAAACGGTTTGCAAGGCAATCAGCGGCAGCGCCATGCGCGCCGGTCGCGCACAACTGGCCACCACCGCAATGGCCACGGGCCCGCGCGCGATGCGTCGCAACACCACAGAGCCGGTTCGGTGCAGCACCAAGGCGACCAGCGTGGCCACCAGCGCACCCAAGAGCACACCCCAAGCGGGATCAGTCAAAAGGTCGATCAGTTCATCAGTCAATGTGTCCATGCCTGGGTGTTACCGCTCACCAGCCACGCGTGGTTTCACCAGCGCCGCAGCTTGCTTGGCACGGCTGCGCGCCAGCTCGACATCGGCATCAAACGCCAGCGCTACGCCCATGCGGCGTTTGACAAAACTCTCTGGCTTGCCGAACAGACGAATGTCGGTGTTCGGCACGGCCAGCGCTTGGGCCACGCCGTCAAAAACGATGCCCTTGGCGTCGACGCCGCCGTAAATCACAGCGCTGGCGCCCGGGCTTTTCAAGGCGGTGTTGACCGGCAAACCCAAAATCGCGCGGGCGTGCAACTCAAACTCGTTTTGCCATTGCGTGCACAGCGTCACCATGCCGGTGTCGTGCGGACGCGGGCTGACTTCGCTGAACCAAACCTCGTCGCCTTTGACAAAAAGTTCTACACCATAGAGCCCCATGCCGGAGGGTTGGCCGTCAAAGCCGACGCCTAAGTTGTCTGTCACGGCTTTTGAAATGTCGCGGCTTTTCTGCAAGGCAGCGGGACGCATGGGGTGCGGCTGCCAGCTTTCGACGTAATCGCCGTTGACCTGCACATGGCCGATGGGTTCGCAAAAATGCGTTTCAATTTGACCGTTGGCGCCCATGGCACGCACCGTCAGCTGGGTGATTTCGTAGTCAAAGTCAATGAAGCCTTCGACGATGATGCGGCCATGGCTGACACGGCCACCGGCCATGGCGTGGTCCCAGGCGGTCTTCACATCGGCGGGCCCGGCAATCTTGCTTTGCCCTTTGCCCGACGAGCTCATCACCGGCTTGACGATGCAGGGGTAACCGATCTTGTCGTCAATCGCGGCCTGCAACTCGGCCAGCGAATCGCAAAACACATAGGGACTGGTCGGCAAACCCAGCGTCTCGGCGGCCAAGCGGCGAATGCCTTCACGGTCCATCGTCAGACGCGCAGCGCGGGCGGTGGGCACCACGCGCACGACACCGGCGGCTTCGAGCTCTTCAAGCATCGGCGTGGCAATCGCTTCAATTTCAGGCACCACCAGATGTGGCCGCTCTCGTTCAATCAAGGCCTTGAGTTGCGCCGGATCACTCATGGTGATGGTCCGCGCATGGTGCGCGACCTGCTGACCGGGGGCGTTCTCGTAGCGGTCGGTGGCGATGGTTTCGACGCCGAGTCGCTGCAGCGCAATCAGCACTTCTTTACCGAGCTCACCCGAACCGAGCAGCATGACTTTGGTGGCGTGTGGCGACAGCGGGGTACCAAGGGTAGTCGCGGAAATAGAAACGTTGGAGTTGTTTGAAGTGGTCATCAGTCGAGAGAGTTGAGCGTGGGACGGCGGCTGTACGGCCAAAGCCAGACCCTCCAATTTACAACATACCGGCTGAGCGCCCATTCTGCGGCTTGGAGAGTCCTTCTGAATCCAGCTTCGAGGTCACAATCTAGCCATGAACAGTGAGACGACGCCCCCCATTTTGATTCCCCCGATTCTTTCAGTGCGAGCGCTCACCAAGCGCTACGGCAACAGCACCGTGGTCAACGATCTGTCCTTCAGCATCGCCCCTGGCGAATGCCTCGGCGTGATCGGCCCGAATGGCGCCGGCAAGACCACCACCATCCGCATGTGCCTGGGCTTGACCACCCCCGATGCGGGCGAAGTGATCTTTTCGCCGCCCGGCCAACCGTCACTGCAGATGCCGAAAGACGCACTGGCGATCAAGGAACAGCTCGGCATCGTCAGCCAATTTGACAGCCTGGACCCGGATTTTTCGTGCAGCGAGAACCTGCTGGTGTTTGGCCGGTATTTCGGCATGCCCGACTCGCTCATCAAGGCGCGCATTCCCCAACTGCTCGAATTTGCATCCCTCACGCACAAGGCCGATGCCAAGCTGTCCGAACTGTCGGGTGGTATGAAACGTCGCCTATCTTTGGCCCGGGCGTTAGTGAATGACCCGCAGTTGTTGTTGCTCGACGAACCCACCACCGGGCTCGACCCACAAGCCCGGCACCTGATGTGGGAACGCCTGCAGAAGCTGCTACAGCAAGGCAAATCCATCTTGCTGACGACGCACTTCATGGACGAGGCCGAGCGCCTGTGCAACCGGCTGCTGGTGTTGGACCACGGCCAGAAAATGACCGAAGGCACGCCGCATGACCTGATCGCCGAAAACTTGGAACCCGACGTGGTTGAGGTCTATGGTGCGGGCGCCTTGGCTTTGGTCAGCTCACCGCTGAAAGAGCTGGCCGCACGCTTAGAGGTCAGCGGCGAGACGGTGTTTTTTTACACCCAAGACGCCAAGCGCCTGCTGACAGCGCTCACCGATTACCCGCAGCTGCGCACGCTGCACCGCCCGGCGAATCTGGAGGACTTGTTCCTCAAACTGACAGGTCGCAAGATCCGGGAGGACGCATGATGTCTGATTCGAACCACACGCCCGGCTTATTCAGCCCACCCCAGCTCAGTTGGCGCTGGTGGCCGGTCTTCAGGCGCAACCTGCTGGTCTGGCGCAAGCTGTTTGTGCCGAGTCTGGTTGGCAACATCGCCGAGCCGCTCATCACTTTGGTGGCTTTTGGCTACGGCTTGGGCGCCTTGATCGGGCAGGTCCAACTGAACGGACAAGCCGTGCCCTACATCTTGTTTTTGGCCAGCGGCTCGATCTGCATGAGCGCCATGAACGCCGCTTCTTTTGAGGCCTTGTATTCGGCTTTTTCACGCATGCACGTGCAGCGCACGTGGGACGGCATCATGAATGC
>CANFWV010000077.1 GCA_947450695.1 Comamonadaceae bacterium | reverse complement strand
TGAAGGCCAAAATAGCGCGGCCTTCACTGCTGCAAAATGCGGGCTTGCGTACGCCCAGATAAGACCTCATCCCGATAGCCTGTTGGCTTTCGAGATTGAACAAATACATGATGTCTGCCTGTTCGAGAACGGCCAAGTGCACGGTTTCTCCCGTTCGGTCGCGCAACGCGTGCAGGTGTTCAAGTGCTTCGGTAGAGACGTTCATGCGTCGCCTCACCAAGGTTCCTAGGCCGAACAGCGACAGGCCCAGGCGATACTTCTCATTGAGCGGGTTTTGCTCCAGAAATCCCTCCGAAACCAAGGTCGACGTTAGCCGGTGGATGGTGCTCTTGGCCAGACCCATGCGTTGCGCAAGCGTGGTGATGCCGAGCTCTGATTCGTCTGCCGAGAAAACCTTCAGTAAGCGCAATGCGGAAGCGACTGAAGACAGTCGGTGTGGACTTGAGGCGTCGTCGCTCATGTTTAGGTTTTTAACCATCCTCGCCTAACAACCACGGATCGACTGTCATGTGAATAGCCGACTCGACACCCTTGCCAACCAATGAGCGCAGTGCCAAATCGGTTTCTTTTAAGGAAAAAGTGTGGGTGCTCATGTCGGTCACGTTGTGCCGGTTAGCGGCAATCAATTGCAGCGCCAGTTCGACTGATTCATAGCTGTGGCCTCGCATGCCTTTAACTGTCAAAAAGCGAGCAATGATCATGTCGCTGTCAAACTCGGGCAGCTTGCGGCGTTTTTGGCCCGCCAGGATTACCACTCCGCGTTTACGGGCTAATTGCAGTGCAGTCTTGACCGAATCAGTGCCACCGGATGCGCAGTCAATCACAAGGTCAGCCATGTCGCCCCCGGTGATAGCCGCCACCGTCTCCAATAAATCCTGCGATTCAATGTCAATGGTGTGGTGCGCTCCCAAGGATTTGGCTAGCGCTAGCCGGTGCTGGTCAGTCACGTTTGACAAGCCGGTGACGATAATTTTTTGCGCACCTGCTTCGCGTGCCGCCACCACGCAAGCCAAACCTTGTTGACCAGGCCCTTGGATCACCACGCATTGGCCAGGTCCTGCACCGCCGTGCAGATAAGTCCACTCAATGCCGTTGGATAAAGGTAATGCGAGTGCCGCATGTTTGGGAAGCACGCGGGGTGGAACTTTGTGAAAAACAGTGTTCAGGTGAAGGTGCTGGTATTGGCTAAAGCCACCCCACAGACCAGGCGCCACATTGAGCCCCGTGGCGCCATAGCGCAGACCACCCAGGCGCCAGTCGGTCGCGTCACAGAGCCGAAATTCCCCACTGCGGCAGTAGTTGCAATGACCACAGGGCAGGTACTCTTCGAGTGCGACCAAATCACCTTCTTTTACGCCCCACTTCAAGGCAGCGACCTCACCTAAGGTCTCGATGTAACCGACGGTTTCATGACCCAAAATCAGTGGGCCTCGGCTGGTGGGTAGTTGCTGGTAGTACGCCCAGTCACTGCCGCAAACCCCTGTCACGGCCACGCGCAACAAACCCGATGTAGAAGAGGGGGCTGGCGCGCTGAAGGATTGCAACGCAGTGAGTTCAGGCGCAACCGCGACAGCTGCAGAAAAGGTGGTCATCAAAAAAAGTTTGCCTCAAACCGAGGCGTGCGGTTTGCCAGGCTCTGCACGCAGTGCGTCCTTGGCGGCTTCTTTGAACACTTGGTCGCGTTTCAACAGGATGGCGACCGAACGTACGCGTTGGACTTGCGGGTCAATGCCTGGGGGAGGTGTTCCATGTTCGGCCAACGCTTTGGCCGCTTTCAGCAGACGATGGCGCGCCATGATGATGCCGTTGTCGGTAGACGTGAGATTTTCTCGTGTTCTGTCTTGTATGGCGCCCATGCTTTCTTGTAGCGACGCGTCTTGCATGGCGATGCCGTCAATACCGCTGTAGCAGACGCCGGATTTTTGCGCAGCGCGGTCCATCAAGTAGTCGTTGTCCTTGTTTTGCAGTGGACGGTAAGTGCCTGGGACATAGCGCACGTGGATGCCCTTGCCGTCTTTCATGGCCTGCATCTCACCGTCTGTGAGCGCGCGCGTTGGATGGTAATCAAAGCTCCAAGCCCAGTTATTGTTGTCATCAATGGGGACCCAAAAATGGCCGTGTACCGCGTGATTGCCGCGCGGTGCGATCATGGTGAAACTGGGCATGATCCACGGCGTTATGCGCCAGTAGTATTGGTCGTCTTCAGCGTTGCGCCGTGCGCCGACATACAGTCCGCCCTCGGCTTCAACAACATCAAAAACGGGACGCAAATCGCTGGTGTTGTACTGATTGCCCTTCGCTCCTTTGAACATAGGGTCCGAGTTAAGACTGCCGCTGTGCAGCCAAGAGACATGGCTTGAATCAATGCCGCCTTCAAAGGCCTGAAGCCAATTGCATTCTTGCAGTCGCTTGCTGGTAAAACTCTGGTTGGCAGGCACCGTGGCAAATTCAAATTCGGGCAGCGGCGGTTGGAATTCGGGCGGACCCATGTAGATCCAGATCACGCCGCCACGCTCAACCAACGGGTAAGACTTGAGTTTTATTTTTTGACAAAATCCGCTTTCAGGCAGCTCTGACGGTACATCGAGGCATTGACCGTTGACATCGTATTTCCAGCCGTGATAGGGGCAGCGAATACCGCCTTCTTCATTGCGACCAAACCACAGCGACACTCCGCGGTGCGCACAAAATTCATCGATAACACCGAGTTTGCCCTCAGTGTCCCGAAAGGCCAGCATCTTTTCGCTCAGTAACTGCAATCGAACAGGCGGACCATCCGGCAAGGCGACCTCTTCGGACAACAGGGCTGGCAACCAATAGCGGCGAAATAAATTGCCGAGTGGGGTGCCGGGGCCGGTTTGTGTCAGGAGGTCGTTTTGTTCTTTTTTCATCATCAATTTCCAAAATTCAGGATTCAGGATGCAATAAATACGGCCCCTTTTTAAGGGGGTGTCAATGGGTGTATTCCAAGGTCGTTCTGTATGGAGGAACACAGTTCTCGTATGCTGAATCATGATAGCATTTGAAAAATGTGAATGTCAAACGAGGATTTTTTTATGACGCAGGCTTGCACGCAACTAGATTTGTGCGCTATGACGGATGTGAATGATGGACAGGCGCTCAAGGTGGAAGCATCCGGCTTGACGCTCGCAGTCTTTAATCTGGAAGGTGAATTTTTTGTAACCGATGACCTGTGCACCCACGGCCCTGGTTCGTTATCAGAAGGGTGCATCATCGGCGACGCAGTGGAATGTAATTTTCACAATGGTGTTTTTGACATTCGCACGGGCGAAGTACTGGCACCTCCTTGCATGACGCCGCTAAAAACTTACCCTGTCTCGATTGAAGGCGGACGAGTTTTTATTGCCCTGTCGGCTCTGGCCTAACGCGTTCACCCCTTCAGGATTCAGTAGACATGAAAAACAAACAAGGACTGTCCTTCTGGCGAGCGGCTTTGCCGTTGGGACTGACTTTCTGGCTTGCCTTGGGGGCGTTCTCTGCAGCTGCGCAGTCGACTCAAGAATGGCCCCTGCGTCCCGTGAAAATCGTCGTGCCTTACTCCGCCGGCGGCACGGCTGACAACTTGGGCCGTTTGATGGCCGACTACCTGAGTAACTCGCTGAAGCAGCCCTTCATCATTGACAACAAAGGGGGTGCAGGCGGCACGCTGGGCTCGATGCAGGTCACCAAGTCGGCGCCAGATGGTTACTCTCTCGTGGTGTCTGGGATCGGCTCGCATGTCATTGCGCCGATACTTTTGGGCAGCAGCATGAACCCGATGAAAGACTTCACGCACATTGCGCTATTGGGTGGACCACCCTCAGCGCTGGTGATCAATGCTGATTTACCCGTGAAAGATCTCAAGGGCTTTATTGCCTATGTCAATGCAGCTCCAAAAGGATTGAGCTGGGGCTCGCCCGGGTTGGGCACCCATGCTCAATTGATTGGCGAGTTGTTTGCGGTCGGCAACAAACTCAATCTGGTGCACATCAGTTACAAGGGTGCTGGACCGGCCGTGATGGACTTGTTAGGCGGCCAAATCCAGGCTGGCTTCATGACGCTGCGCTCTGCCGCCAGTCATATTCACAGTGGCAAGCTCAGGGTGTTGGCCATCACGTCGACCAAGCGTCTCAAGGACTATCCGAATGTGCCGACTTTTGCAGAACTTGGTTACCCTAAATTGACTGCGGTCACTTGGTTTTCTCTGTCTGGGCCTGCCGGCTTGCCGAAAAATATCGTTACCAAACTTAATCAAGAAGTTCGCAATGGCTTGCGTAACCAGAACATCCGGGATCAACTTGCCGTTGAATACATAGAAACGCAGGATTGGGATGCAGACAATTTCACCCAATTTTTTAAGAGTGAAATTGATCTGTGGTCACCGCTGGTCCGCTCTGTAGTGCAGGCTAAATAGAGTCAACTGAAAATTAAAACTCAGCGTGGAATCGCACGGCGAAAACGTTCACAGGTCCACGACTGGCGTTGTAAGCAGGGTTCTGGATACGCTGGTAGTCTCCCGTAACCCAGATGCTTTTGCTGACGCCAAGGCTGTAAAAGCCTTCGAAAATGTTTTCCGGCTTGTAGTTCAGGGCACCATCGCCTATAAAAAAGGAAATGCCACCGGCCTCTAAATACCTGCGCCGGTCGTTGGACAACTGGTTCTGCATCATGGACAGCCCGACCGTGTCGTTGGAGCGGCCCCACAAGTTGCCTTTGAATAAAAACCCCGATGAAAACGAATCATCCACTTCAGTGAAGGCCACAGTTTCGGTTCGGCCATCGGTTTTCATGGCCCTGAGAAAAAAGCCTATATCGGTGTTGATCGCTTGCTCTAGATTGACGCCAAGACCGTACTTAGTCTTTACATCACCGCGCACGTTGAAGATGGTTTGTGGATCGGTTCCCGCACCTGGGTGGGCGAGCAGGTACGCCGTGGCGTCACTGAAACTGGCCAAAACGGCCCTGTTCCTGAAGGCCAAAAGTCTCACTTTGCCCGGTTGACCGTTGAGGTCATGTCCATGCTCGATTTCCACTTGGTCGCCATAGTGCTTGCCCAGCGCAAAGTCTAGCGGCAGACCATTTGGAACCTTGGGGCCCGTCATGCGGCCAAAGCGGAAGACCCAAGCATCTTGGTACAACTCGCCTGCGAATCCCCAGCCGAAGCCGCGAGCATCTGCCGAATAATCAAAGGCTGAATACGTCCAATTGCCCCAGTTCATGAATTGGGTCCGCGGGTCTTTGGCGTAGCTGTTGTCGTCAAACACGTCCAAGGTTGAGAAGTTGCCGGCGGTCAGTACGAAACGATTTTTGTCGACGGTTCCGGCCATCTGGTTGAAGTCAGCGTTTATTTTTTCGCTACCGCCGCCGTTGTTCCATGTTTGGCGAACAAATAAACGCTGAACGTAGGGCTTGGGTGTGCTACCTGCGGCCCGCGTGATTTCACCATTGGTAAAGCCGCCAAGCCCTACCAAGTTGTTTGAAAAGGGGACGCCAGATGCCAGTTCAGGATTGAAATAAAGCTCACCGCCTTGCCAGAGTCTGGTGCCCCAGTGCGCTGTCGTGGAGAAGGTGTACATCTTGTCCGCTGAGGCACTGAGGCTGTTCAGGCCAGAATACGGCGATGTCAAGGATGGGTGCTTCTGCCAGTTGTAAGTGGTCTGGTACTTGGCCGATATGTCTTCGTATTCTGTCGATTCCGCAGATGCAATACCAGCTGTGACTAACATCAGTGTGGCGATGAAAGCGTTGAAAGTAGATCGATTAACTTTCAAAATCTGAGGGTGTAATGGCATGCCACATTTCTTTTTGTTTTCAAAATTCAAAAACCATCGTATTGACTGGGCGTGACACTGTCGTGACAGTGGCAGCGCTGACTTAAATGGCAGTCGGCATCGTAACCGCTTGCGCTGAAGCTCTAAACGCGACCCCATGCGTTAGTGAGTCATCCCTAAAGACGTCCTGATTGGGTTTCCTGTTGATGATTTTCAGTTGATCGCCCGTAGAATTGCTGCACTGCAACAATTTTTTAAAAAGGACTACCATGTTTACCAACAATCCCTTCGAAGCCATCACTAAAACCATGAAAGAGAACGCTGCTAAATTTAATCCAGCCGCTTCTCAAGAAGCTCTCAAGCCATTGATGGCAAATCTGCAGGCTTGGGGCGAATTAGCTCAAAAGCAAGCTCAAGCCGCACAAGCGTCGGTCGCTGCGACCGTTGAGTCTTTCAAAGCGATCAAAGAGCCGCAAGCTGCTTTTGAAGCCATGAAGACTTTGGCCGAAGAGAACATGGCGGCTGCTGCCAAGAACCTGAAAGACGTGACGGCTCTGGGTGTTGCCCAGTTCCATACAAGCGTTGAGGCCATCGAAAAAGCCCACCCTGCGCCAGAAGCTTTTGCCGCTGTGAGCAAAGGGATGAAAGCCGCTGCCGCTCAAGTGCAAACCGCTGTGGAATCTGCCATCAAGACAACTAAGAAAAAGTAATTCGAGAGTCAATCTTGGTTCAGGAGGGCTGCACCTTGAGGTGTATTTGTAGTCGGTGCCCTCCTGACTTTGACATAACGGGTCAAGGGTTTGTCGACCCACTTGTACAGTAAGTGCCCAACCAGCAGTGACGTGAGAACAATGAGGGCGACCCCTGATGGGGCGTACGGGTTGATCAAGTTAAACTTTTGAAACCCAACCTTGCGAACCAGTTCGACAACATAGTAATGACTGAGGTAGGTGGCATAGCTGGCGTCACCCATATTTGTGCAAAACCGAATGGCCCAGCAGGGTCTGTTAGTAAAATTTTTCTCTAAGTTCAGCATGCTCATCAACAGTAAAAATGATGGCAACCCATAGATCAGTAGACCATTTAGTTTGAGTTCGAATGTCTCGGCGAATGCCATGAAGAGATATGACGCAAAAACAAGAGCGATGGTGACTCGCGCGGGAAAAATAGGCTGTGAATGAAGCTCCCAGAGCTTGAAGGCCATCATGCCCATCACAAATTCGAGAAGCTGTGCATTCCGAAAAAAGGTAGCGATGAGGCGGTCTTCACCGAAATGACCCGCGTATACAAAAGCCGCCAAAATCAGCATTGAGCTTAGCTGCAGGCAAAAGCGTTTTGCCAATAAGAGCGAAAGCCAGATGCTGAGGTAAAAAAACATTTCATAGTTCAGCGTCCAACCGACTGCAAGCATAGGCCGCAGAGAGCCATCTTCCTTGAAGTAGGGGACGAAAAAAAGAGACTTTGCGTAGTTTTTGAAATCGACTGTTGTTGAGTTCAGAATGTCTGGCGCTAGCCAAGCGATGATCAGAAGGAAAGTTGTTAATGCCCAGTACAAGGGCGCGATTCGGGCCAGTCGGCGAGTTGCAAATTCGCAAGCGCCTTGGCCGTTGGTCACGATCATCGCCATCACAAATCCACTGATAACAAAAAAAATATCGACACCAAATGAACCGAAATTCGGCCGTGCGGTGACGTGGTAATAAACCACACTGACTGCTGCTAAAGCCCTGAGAATCTGCAGTGACTGGAGTTCTGTTTTCCCCTGTCCAGAGTCTGTCTTGGTGTTGTCGATCATGTCGCGGAGTTCTCCGTAGTGATCGCCATATTGAACTGCTGCGGCCCTAGTTTTGAACCTCAGCAGCAGCGCTCGGCGTCAGATGAGTGCGTCTGATCAAGTAGGTGAAAAACAGCACGCGTTTGCAATTTCGTTTGCAACACGCATTCCGAAAAAGATTCCTTCTTGTAATTTTTCAAAGACGGTTGTCGCGTTACAAAAAGACTTAAATTCTTTTGTTTTAATTGGTCTTCATGAAATAGACTTAAAAGATTATTTAAGTGATTTTTCTGTCTTTCTCCGCATTCACGACCACAACTTATGCAATTCATTCGCAGCTCATCCATTTGGAGTCTCTTTCGTCTTTTAACCGCCGCCGTTACGTTCTATTTCTTTGCGCAGATCGCATCGGCTCAGGTCATGGTGAGCGTAGATCGCAACGTTGTTAATTTGCGTTCAGGGGCCAGTACCAATTCCTCAGTGTTGTTTGAACTCGGCAAAGGCTATCCATTGGAAGTGACCCATCGCAAAGGCCGTTGGTTGCACGTCAGGGATTTTGAAAACGACAAGGGTTGGGTTTACCGACCGATGGTTGGCAAGAAGGCGCACTTGGTCGTCAAAGCGAATGTTGCGAATGTTCGCAGCGCCCCCAGCACCAACAGCCGGATTTTGGGCAAGGTCCAATATGGTGAGCTTCTGCGTACGTTGGAACACCGTAGCAAGTGGGTCAGGGTACAGAGAGAAAGTGGCTCTAAAGGCTGGGTTTCGCGTGGCCTGTTGTGGGGCTGGTGAACTTCACGTCGCCCCACTTGATGGAAAGAGTTCGCTTTGAATTACAGACTTAAAACCGTTTTACTGCCAGTTGCGCTTATTGCCGTTGGCGTGGCTGTTGCCGTGCTGCTATGGTTTTTGTTCAGACCGATGGGCCCGCTGACAACGACGTCACAGGTTCCGTCGAACGCTGCAGAAATGGCAATTTCTGACAATGATGCAATCGAACGACCTGCCTCTGCTGCGTCTTCAGCAGCTGCTGTTCCCGATGAGTTGAAACCAGTCGAGGTACCGATTGCTGCGCTGCCGCTGGAGGTCGATCAAATCGGTTCCACGCTGACAGATTTTCTGGGTAAGAAGGCCGCTTTGACGTTTTTTCAACTGGATGACTTTCCTCGAAAATTTGTTGCAACAGTCGACAGTCTGGGGCGGACGCACGCGCCGCCTGTGGCGTGGCCAGTCAGCCCTACCGAAGGTCAATTCACGGTGCAGACGCATGAAGGCGCAACGGTCGTGAGCTCTGACAACGGTCTTCGTTACACGCCGCTGGTCCTACTGCTGGAAAGCATCAATATTCCTCAAGCCGTTGACCTGTATGTGCGCATGTACCCTGTGCTTCAGCAAACCTATGGTGAGCTCGGTTTCCCGAATCGACAGTTCAATGACCGACTGCTGCAGGTGATTGATCATCTCCTCGCCACGCCGAGTGCGGCTCAAGTGGTGGCGGTCCAGTTGACCGAGGTCAAGGGGCCGATTCCTTCGGTACGCCCTTGGGTGCGCTATGAGTTTGCTGATCCGGAATTGGAGGCGCTGTCGTCAGGACAGAAGATCATGCTGCGCGTTGGCTCTGTGAATCAAAACCGGCTCAAGGCCCGACTCTCGGCGATTCGCCAGGAGCTTATCAAGCGGTCCAAGCGCACTCCGTAATAATGCCTGCGTCAAACCGAACAACACATGCGGTCATGTGCGATGGTTTATTCGTTGGCTTTTCATACTGAGATTTGCAGTGACTGCACCACCCACAGATTTGTTTGGCAGACTTGCGACGCAGCGTCGTTCAATTCGGGCGTACCAAGCCAAGCCTGTGGCTGACAGCTTGTTGCGCGAGGTTTTAACGCTGGCCCGCCAAGCACCGAGCGGCGCCAACTTACAGCCAGGTTCATTCATCTCGGTCGCAGGCTTAGCCAGAGAGCGGCTGATGGCCGACCTCACCCAAGGCTGGCGCAGTGGTGCTCAAGAGCCGGAGGACTACAGTTATTTCCCCACGCCCTTGCCGATGACGCTTCGGCGGCGTCAAGTCGCGGCTGCGAAGGCCTTGTACGGCTCCATCGGTATTGCCCAAGAAGACCGGGCCGGCCGGGATCAGCAGTTTGAGCAGAACTTTCGTTTTTTTGATGCGCCAGTGGCTTTGGTCGCTACCATCAACGGTGACTTCGGCAGTGGTGGTTACATGGATTTCGGCATGATGCTGTACGGCTTGATGCTGGCGGCTCAGTCGCAGGGTTTGGCCACTTGCGCCATTGGGGCGATGGCCTCTTATCCTGGACTGATTCGTCGAAGTTTGGGCCTAGACGACAACACGAAAATCGTCTGTGGCATTGCCCTCGGATATGCCGACGCAGACGCTGCAGTGAATCAAACCGTGACTGATCGCTGCACTCTGGATCAGTATTTCAGGGTGATTGCGTAGCGGTTTAGTCTGAACGGCAATATCGCTCAATAGAAAATCGACGCCGATACACGACAATCGGTGCTCTACAAAAAATACCATGCAAACCAAGAAATTCTCCATTTTCCCAGTCCTCTTCGCTGTCGCTGTAAGCGCCATGCTTCCTAGCTCGGCGGCCTTCGCTGCTGGACGCCACGCCACCAAGCCCGCGTCTCACAAGAAGGTCTCGGCCGCCGTCAACACCCAGCCGCCACTGGCTGCGGAAACCGCTTTGGCGGGCAACCCGCCGGCGTTGCCCGCCAAAGCGTGGCTGTTGATGGACTTCGACTCCGGCGAAGTGCTCGCCTCGGCCAACGCTGACGAATCCTTGCCGCCGGCTTCGCTGACCAAGATGATGACCAGCTATATCGTCGAGCAGGCGCTCCGCTCTGGCAAGCTCAAGCCTACCGACCTGGTGTCGGTCAGTCTGAACGCTTGGTGCCGAGGTTCGAGCACCGAGTCGTGCATGTATCTGCCGCTGAACAGTCAGGCCACGGTGATCGATATCCTGCGCGGCATCATCATCCAGTCGGGCAACGACGCTTCTAAGGCAATTGCCGAGCACATGGCCGGCTCTGAAGAGGGCTTTGCCAAGATCATGAATGCTGAAGCCCTGCGCCTAGGCAT
Source organism: Comamonadaceae bacterium (assembly GCA_947450695.1). Classification (GTDB taxonomy): domain Bacteria; phylum Pseudomonadota; class Gammaproteobacteria; order Burkholderiales; family Burkholderiaceae_C; genus Polaromonas. Next base: position 1,674 of record CANFWV010000077.1, on the reverse strand, counting down.
GATGCACACGCATTTCATGAATCCCACGGGCCTGCCCGACCCGGAGCACAAGTCGTCTGCGCATGACCTCGCCATCTTGGCGCGCGCCATCATCCGGGACAGCGTTGACTATTACCCGATCTACGCGGAACGCGAGTTCAAGTACAACGGTATCAAGCAAGGGAACCGCAATGCCTTGCTCTATACGGATCCCAGCGTTGACGGACTGAAAACGGGCCACACACAAGAGGCCGGCTTCTGCCTAGTGACCTCATCCAATCGCAACGGGATGCGCTTGATCACGGTGATCCTCAACACCCACAGCGCTCAGGCGCGTGCTGACGAAACGCGAACGCTGCTCGGTTGGGGCTATAGCAATTTCGAGAAGGTCACCCCGATTCAGCCGAACACGGTGGTCACGACGGCCAAGGTCAGCTTCGGCAAGGCAGACACGGTCGCCGCAGGACTTGGCGCACCGTGGATGTTGACCGTGCCTCGGGGCCAGCAAGTGCAGACCTCGGTGACGCTCAAGTCGGGCCTAGAGGCACCGGTGACTAAGGGTTCTGTCATCGGCAAGGTGGTCGCGACCTCGAACGGTAAGCCGATGGGCGAAGCACCGCTCGTCGCTCAGGCCGATGTGGAACGCGCTGGCCTGTTGCTGCGCACGTGGCAGCACGTGGCCAAGTTGTTCGGAAAGTGAACGTTAAGTTCTGCTGGCGGGTTCAACTGAAGTTCGTTCACCAACAGCAGTTCCGAAATAGCCTTCCGTCTTTGCTTTCAAATCCATTCAAACGCTTCGCCCCAGTGCCCTAGACAGCGTAGAGGGGCTGGCATAGCCAGTTCGGGCCGCAATTTGTTTCAGACCGATACCGGTCTGCACCAGTTGCCGTGCAATCGCCAGTCGTAAATTTTCTAAATATTTTCCAGGTGACACCTGCATCACGTCTTTGAAGTAATTGGCAAAAGATGTCCGCGACATGCCGGCCAAGTTAGCCAAAATTTCCAAAGTCCAGGGGTGAGCTGGCTTGGTGTGCATGGCTACTAAACTTCTGGCAATTCGCGGATCTGACAACGCAAGAAACAGCCCGGAGGTTTGTTGTGGTCGAGAGGTCAGGTGCCGCATCAAACTGATGAGCAAGATATCGCCTGCCCGGTTGATGAAAAGCGGTTGGCCACAACGAATTGCCAGCATCTCATTGGTAATGAGCGTCATGACTTGCACGAGCGATGGATCCGCGTCCTTCATGCTAATTGAGATGGGCTGAGATAGCTCAGTTAAAAAGCTGGGTCCCATGGGACCATCAAAAATAACGTCAAAACTCATGAAGCATTGCTGATCGGCTTCGATGATGTTTTGGAACGAGTACGCAGCAGGGCAAACCAATAAAGACAACGCTTCCAGTTGAGGGTCTGAAATGCTCTCTGAAGAAAGTTCAACTTTGCCGGTCTGGATGATATGAAGCGAAAAACCGTCAGGCTTGGAGGTCAGCGTTACTTTTGGGCTGAGTCCTTCCAGCAAGGCGGTGAGTCGATCTAAGCGAGGAGCATCCATTTGTACGATTTGCAAATTTATATGTACGTATTGTTGCATCAAGTACAAGACAATGCACGGTGTTGTATGTGTTTCTAACCGTGTCAGGATCCATGTTTTCAAAAATTGCATCCATCACGCTCCCCATCTTCACCTTGGTGTTG
>CANFWV010000076.1 GCA_947450695.1 Comamonadaceae bacterium | reverse complement strand
GTCAGGTTGATGCGCTGCACCTCGCCACCCGACAGCGTGCGGCTTTGCCGGTCCAGCGTCAGGTAGCCAATGCCGACGTCGCACAAATATTTGAGGCGCTGATGGATTTCTTCAAACAACAATTTGAGCGCTTGGCGGTCTGATTCATCGGCCAGCGTGGTGGGACCAATCTGCGTGAAAAAGTCGCGCAGTTTGTCAATCGGCAAGTGCATCAAGTCGTGCAGCGACAGCCCCGGCATGGCTTCGAGTTGCGCCCGCGTCCATCCGGCGCCAACCGGCATGAAACGTGACGCAGCCGGCAGCACGGCATCTGCCGCCACTTTAGAACCCAAGCGCCAGAGCAAGGCCTCGGTCTTCAAGCGCGCACCGCCACAACTTTCGCAGGGCGTGTAGCTGCGGTACTTTGACAGCAGCACGCGAATGTGCATTTTGTACGCCTTGCTTTCAAGGTATTCAAAAAAGCGCTTGATGCCAAACCAATGTTGGTTCCACTGACCGTTCCAACTGGGCGAACCGTTGATGACCCACTCTTTTTGTTCCGGCGTGAGTTTGTACCAAGGCGTGTCGCGCGGAATGCCGGCTGCTTCGGCGTGGCGCAGCAAGTCGTCTTGGGCTTCTTTCCAGGCCGGTGTCTGCATCACCTTGATGGCGCCGGAGCGCAGAGTGAGTTTGTCGTTTGGAATCACCAGTCCGTAATCAACGCCAATGACGCGGCCGAAACCCCGGCAGGTGTCACAAGCGCCCATGGCCGAGTTGAAGGAGAACAGCGATGGCGTCGGGTCGGCGTAGCGCAGCTCGCTGGCTGGGCAATGCAGGCCGCTCGAAAACCTGAACATGGCCTCCACGCTGGGCTCTGCTTGAGGCTGCCCTGCGTTGTCGCCTTTTACCCCCGCGCTCGTCGCTTCAGCACCCATCACAAATACATTCAAGCGCCCACCGCGCTTGAGGGCCATTTCAATGGCTTCGATGACGCGGACTTTTTCGGTGCTGTGCAGACGAAAGCGGTCTGCCACCACGTCTAGAATTTTGCGAACGCCTGCCAACGTGGCCAACTCACGCTCCGCATGAACCCGTGTGAAGCCGCTGGCAGACAGCCATTGCTCGACTTCTTCAGCGCTGGTGTTGGCGGGCAGCTCAACCGGGAAGGTCATCACCACGCGCGGGTCAGACTCTTGGGTGCTGGCCATCAGCTCGGCATAAATCGACTCCGGTGTGTCGTGCCGCACCGGCTGAGCGGTTTGTTGATCAAAGAGTTGTGTGGCGCGAGCGTAGAGCAGTTTGAGGTGATCATTCAGCTCGGTCATGGTGCCGACCGTCGAGCGCGAGCTGCGGACCGGATTGGTCTGGTCAATCGCGATGGCTGGCGGCACGCCTTCGACCTTGTCGACCGCCGGCTTGTCCATGCGGTCCAAAAATTGTCTCGCATAAGCGGAGAATGTTTCGACGTAGCGGCGCTGGCCTTCCGCAAACAGCGTGTCAAACACCAAGGAGGACTTGCCCGACCCGCTGGGCCCGGTGACCACCGTCAGCTCGCCGGTACGGATGTCCAGGTCGATGTTTTTGAGGTTGTGCTGGCGAGCGCCACGGATGCGGATGATGCCTTGGGACATGAAGTAGCGATCTTTGCTGGTGAGGCAAACATTCTAGGCACCAGCAGAACGGCTGGTCGCCAAATGGTCATTCGCCGGAATCAATCCGGTCTCTCGCTCAAGCTGCGCCGCCACCTTGGGTTCAAAGCCCTTCAAATGGCAGATCACGGCCAGCGCCTCATCAGCTTGGTGCAGGTCAAAGTGCACCCGAGCCAGTTGATACCAGCCAAAGGGGCTCATGGGTTGAAGTTGGGTATTGCGCTTCAGCGCGACGGCGGCGTCTTCCAGCCGCCCTTGCCGAACCAGCACCAGACCGAGGCCGTACCAGGCCCGATCCATCGTGTCCTCGATCTCAATCGCCGCCCTAAAACCATGTTCAGCATCGTCCAGCCGACCCAGTTCTTCGCACACAAACGCGAGGTTGAAGTGCGAATTCGAGGCGTATGGAACGAGTTCCGCAACCCGCTCAAAATACGTCAGCGCTAGCACCAAGTTGCCGCTGCGCATGGCGCTAAAGCCCATGCTGTTCAAGGCCCGAAAATCATCGGGCTCACGTTGCAAAATATCTAGCCAAACCTGCGTGGCAGAAGCCGGCATTCCTACAAAAAAGAGGATTTTGGCGCACACATGTCGCCCCAAAAGCCCCCAGTTCACTGACACGCCTTGATCCCAATCTGCAGACACCGGTCAATTTTGACAATGACCAGCAGTCCCCAAGCGATCATGAGCCAACTTACTGCCGCCAATGGAATGTGCTTGTCAAGAATCCGCTTGGGGCTGATGCGGCGCGTGAACCAAAGTGCAGGCTTGGACGCCACATCCAGCAATTGCCAGAACACGTTGGTCTGACATTGGGTGCCGATCCACAAACCCAATGCAGATCGACCCACGAGAAACATCAGCGACAACTCGACCAAACTCTTCAAAATAACGATAGCAAGTAACATATTGCGCTGATTTTGCATGGCTATTGACAAGGCCACGCCCATGTCCTACTTGGCAGCGGGCGCAGGCGACTCCGATTGCACCGCTTCAGCACCGTGCTTTTCGCCCCCCATATCGATATTGCCACCTTTGCTCAAAATGAAGATCGCCAACGCCGCGAACACGACAAAAGCCAATGCAATTTTCCACATGATTTTCTTTCCTTTTTAAAATAAAAAAGCCCCCGTCCAAAGACGAGGGCCTCCAGATGACTTGGTCAACGCTTAGTCGTCAGCGTAGATGTCCACATCTTTGGTTTCCTTGATGAACAAGGTGCCAATCACGACGGTTGCACCGGCGATGATGATCGGATACCACAAGCCGTTGTACATATTGCCGGTTTGCGCCACGATGGCGAACGCGGTGGTGGGCAGCAAGCCGCCGAACCAGCCGTTGCCGATGTGGTATGGCAAGCTCATCGAGGTGTAACGAATGCGCGTCGGGAACATCTCCACCAGCATGGCGGCGATAGGACCATAAACCATGGTGACCAGCAAGACGAGGTAGGCCAAGATCAAAATGACCATGACGGTATCGATCTTGGCTGGGTCAGCCTTGCTTGGATAACTGGCAGCTTTGAGTGCGTCAGCCACGGCCTTCTTGAACTCGCCATCCTTGAGCTTGGCCTCTTCAGCGGGCAGACCCTTGGCGGAGTAGCCCGTGATCACCGTCTCACCAATTTTGATGGTTGCAGGCGTGCCGGCAGCTGCTTCCACGTTGTCGTAGCTCACAGAGGCGCCAGCCAACACCTGCTTGGCGATGTCGCACGAACTGGTGAACTTGACAGTGCCGGTCGGGTTGAACTGGAACGAGCACTCAGCCGGGTCAGCTGAAACAACCACCTTGTTAGCCGCTTGGGCAGCAGCCAGATCCGGGTTGGCGGCTTTGGTCAGCGCGGTGAACACCGGGAAGTAAGTGACGGCGGCCAAAAAGCAGCCAGCCATGATGATCGGCTTGCGGCCGATCTTGTCAGACAGTGCACCAAAGACGATGAAGAACGGCGTGCCGATCAACAGCGCGACGGCCACAAAAATATTGGCAGTGGCACCGTCCACCTTGAGTGACTGCGTGAGGAAGAACAAAGCGTAGAACTGGCCGGTGTACCAAACCACGGCTTGACCAGCAGTCAAACCGATCAAGGCCAAAATCACGATCTTCAGGTTTTTCCACTGACCGAAAGATTCGGACAACGGTGCCTTCGAGGTTTTGCCTTCGGCCTTCATTTTGGCGAACGCTGGCGACTCGTCCATGGACAAACGGATATACACCGACACGCCCAGCAACAAGATCGACACGACGAACGGAACGCGCCAGCCCCAGTCAGCGAAAGCTGCTTCGCCAATCGCCGTACGGGTGCCCAGAATCACCATCAACGATAAAAACAGACCCAACGTAGCGGTCGTCTGAATCCACGAGGTGTAGGCACCACGCTTGCCATGCGGCGCATGCTCAGCCACATACACAGCCGCACCACCATACTCACCGCCCAAGGCCAGACCTTGCAGCATGCGCAAACCGATCAATATAACCGGTGCCGCCACGCCAATGCTCGCGTAGCTGGGCAGCAAACCGACGATGAAGGTCGACAGACCCATGATCAAAATAGTGATCAGGAAAGTGTATTTGCGGCCGATCATGTCGCCCAAGCGACCAAACACCAGGGCACCAAATGGCCGCACGATGAAGCCGGCGGCAAACGCTAAGAGCGCAAAGATGAAGGCAGAGCCTGAATCCAGACCGCTGAAAAATTGCTTGGCAATGATCGCTGCGAGCGATCCATACAGATAAAAGTCATACCACTCAAACACAGTGCCCAAAGAAGAGGCAAAAATCACCTTCTTCTCTGCACTGGTCATCGGCCGGTCAGGCGCTGCTGTAGACATAGTCGAGTCTCCTAATAATTGTTCAGAGCTTTCAACACAAAAGCTTGAAGAATTGTGTGTCTGGCGACTGACCCGACTCTGACGCGAAACTGAATCCAAACTGACACTCAGTTGATGCCAATTTAAGAGGGTTTTGAGAGGAGGAAGTGCTGAAATTAGGCCCGCAAACCTATCGTTATTACCGATGGGGTAAACCCTTGTATTTGCAGGTGCTGTGGCTACGCTCGAACCGCTGGCGCCCTCGCCATGCCGACCTTGAGGGCAGACACGTCATCCCATGCGGAGCTGCCAAACCAGCTCCCGCCCAACAGGTAGTCGCGCAGCATAGGTAAGGAATCCAAGCCCCAGAAGACTTTGCCATCCACCACAAACGCCGGCACCCCGAAAACGCCCAGCGCAAGGGCTTCTGCGGTGTGTGCTTTTAGCTGTCCTTTCACTCGCTCACTGGTGACGTCTTGCACCGGCGCCAGTTGCGCACTCAGTGCGGCCAGTCGCGCCGTGTCTGAAGCTTCATCACCGCCCGTCCAAACATGCCGAAAAATAGTTTCACAGACAAAACGGTTCGGTGTTCCAGCGTTATCACACGCCACCGCCAAACGCAGCAAACTGAGTGGATTGAACGGATGGCTGAGCGGCATCTGCAACTGCGTTTTTTGCTGTTGAGCCGTCCACATCACGTGCCGATAAGTCCAGTCACGTTTGGCTGGAATTTCGGCCGGCCCAAGTTGCCCGTGGTGCTTGAGAAGACTCGCGAAGAGCACCGGTTTGTAGTGCATGTTGTAGCTCAGGCCACGCAGCGCCTCCGGCAAACGTTCGAATGCCAAATAGGCATATGGGGAAATAAAGTCGAGGTAACAAACAATCGACGTCATGCGGGGCGATGAAGTCGATGGTGCGTCAGCGGGCTGTGAGGTGTCCATTGTTTATTGTTGCACCTCAAGCCTATTCAGTTTTTCGGTTTGGAAAAAGCAGAATGGGCATGGCGGGACAGTGCGAAATCGAAAAAGAATTTGCACCAAATGGTGCTGCCAGCAATCGCCGACCAAGTGCTGTAGTCCAGCCCGCCCCAGAGCACCGACACGATGACCACCACAATCACCGTGCCAGAGATCAAGTTGGCGAGCATGTCATAGGGCGCAAATTTTTCAGGGTTAGGGGGTGACTCGCCGCACTTGAGGGCGACATCGGTAAAGTCACGCTGGACCACAATGCGCCAGACCCGGCGCAACCAGAAAAAGGCGATGGGGAATAGCGCTAAAAAAAGAACCCACGTCAAGGCGACGCTGACATCAAAAACCATGCATTTTCCCTAGGCTCACTTTTGCAAAACACAGCGGTGAGCCGATTCATTCCATTCACATCCTCAATGGCTGCCTGTCAACCGTTTGGAGCCGCGCGGCACACGCACAGCCTCAACCATCGCTTGAATATGGGCTGGCGCCTCTTTCGTGACTTTATAGACTAGAAAAGCGACCGCAAAGTTCACTAATGCACCGACCGTACCAAAGGCTTCAGGCGTGATGCCGAAGAAACTGTTTGCGCCACCAATCAACGGCAAGAAGTCCGTGCCTTGGATGAAGAAGAGACCCTTGTGTGCGAACACATAAAACAAAGTAATGAACAGGCCAGCCAACATACCGGCGATAGCGCCTTCCTTGTTCATCTTGGTGCTGAAGATGCCCATCATGATGGCGGGGAACAACGAACAGGCCGCAACACCAAAAGCCAGCGCCACCGTTCCAGCGGCAAAGCCGGGCGGATTAAGCCCGAGGTAGCCAGCCAGCACGACCGCCACTGCCATGGATATCTTGCCAGCACGCAACTCGCCTTGCTCGCTGATATTGGGCATGAATATGTTTTTGATCAAGTCATGCGAGACCGCTGACGAAATAGCCATCAGTAAGCCTGCCGCCGTTGACAGCGCAGCAGCCAGACCACCCGCAGCTACCAGTGCAATCACCCAGTTAGGCAACAACGCAATTTCAGGATTAGCCAGCACAATGATGTCAGGATTAACGGTCAGCTCGTTGCCTTTCCAGCCCGCTGCGCCAGCCTTGCCGACAGCCACATCGTTATTGCTCTTGTCGTTGTAGTACTGAATGCGACCATCACCGTTTTTGTCTTCAAACTTCAGGAGGCCGGTTTTTTCCCATCGCGTCATCCAGTCGGGGCGATCCTCGTTTTTGATACTGGCCTCTCGTGCATACAGATCACCACCTGTCGTCACAGCGGTGTTCACCGTAGCATGCAGATTCAGCTTAGCCATAGCCGCAACAGCAGGTGCCGTGGTGTACAAAATGGCAATAAAAACCAATGCCCAGCCGGCAGAACTACGCGCAGCCTTAACCGAAGGCACCGTGAAAAATCTCATGATGACATGGGGCAAGCCAGCGGTTCCAATCATCAGCGACATGGTGTACATAAACATATTCAGCGAACTCCCCGCCGTGGTGGTGGTGTACTGATCAAAACCCAAATCGGTCACCACCATATCCAGCTTCGACAGCAAGGACATATCACTGCCGACGTAGTCACCACCCAGCCCCAACTGCGGAATCGGGTTGCCCGTTAACTGCAACGAAATGAAGATCGCCGGCACCGTGTAGGCCAAGATCAGCACAACAAACTGAGCCACCTGGGTGTAGGTGATGCCCTTCATACCGCCGAACACGGCGTAGGCAAAGACGATCGCCATTCCCGCGTAAATCCCAACATCACTGGACACGCCGAGAAAGCGTGAAAACGCCACACCGACACCGGTCATCTGACCAATGATGTAGGTGAGCGAGGCGATCAACAAGCAGACCACAGCAACCGAACTGGCGCTCTTTGAGTAAAAGCGATCGCCAATGAATTGCGGCACCGTGAACTTGCCAAACTTGCGTAAATACGGGGCCAGCAGCATGGCCAGTAGCACGTAACCACCGGTCCATCCCATCAAGAACAGAGCCCCGCCGTAACCCATGTTGGAGATCAGGCCAGCCATTGAAATGAACGACGCGGCGCTCATCCAGTCAGCAGCCGTGGCCATGCCATTCAACACGGGATGAACGTTTCCGCCCGCAGCGTAAAACTCACTGGTCGAGCCAGCGCGCGCCCAAATGGCAATGCCAATGTAGAGTGCAAAACTCAGACAGACAAAAATATAGATAGTTGTTTGAAGTTCCATTTTTAGCGCCTCAGTCTTCGTGCACGTCAAACCGACGATCAAGGTCGTTCATCTTTTTGGCGTAATAAAAAATCAACGCGATGAAGATGTAAATAGCACCTTGCTGGGCAAACCAAAAGCCGAGTGGATAGCCGCCGAGTTTGATGTGATTGAGCACGTCAACGAACATGATGCCTGCGCCGAACGACACGAGGAACCAGACAACCAAGATCTTGGTCAACAAGCCAATGGTGGCTTTCCAGTAGGCCTGACTGCTTAAGTCTTCCTTCATGAAATCTCCCCTTTTCCATACATTCCGCGGCTTGGGTCGTGGCGATGCGGGGTTGACTTTAATTCTAATTTGCTATTTTTTACTAATAATTATTTTCAAATAAGGTCTAAATCGTTAAAAGCAAGGGGAAACACTTAGCTTGCGGCCTTTAATCGCCAGGCGCAAACAACCACGCAGCGAGACCACCAACGATTCAGCCGCGCGCAGCGTCTGCGCGTTGCGCAATGAAGCGCCAGATGTGACGCTTGTCAGCCTCATCCGCTTGGCTCCAAGCGGATATCTCAGAAAGGGTTCGAAAGCAGCCTTCGCACAAACCTGTGTCTGCTTGAATGCGACACACCGAAATGCAAGGGGATGCGATGGGCGCACCGGACGGGCTGTTCTGCACCGCCAAGGCACCCATGGCCATGAGTTGAATCGAGCGCTTCGTGGGCACACGTTCAAGAGTCAGCTCAACGGCTGTGTCAACGATCGGTGCGCCACTGAGACGGACCAGCTCATCAGCGGTTAACCTGAACACCGCATGCGGATGGCCAGCTGCGGCCCAGACCTCGTCAAAGCGCAGCAGACTCTGGTCGATCAGCACCACCACGGGCGAGGCATGTGCCACAGGGGCCACGCCACCAATTGAAAAACCGGTTTTGGCTTTGACGAATTCAGCATCAGCGCGACCCAACCGCTTGCCGTCAGGACACACCAGCGCCTCGACTTTTCGCTCATCAACCCGTTGGTCACCCGAGGTCACCACCATCACCGCCATATCGTCCACCTTGCGGCGAAACACGATACTCTTAGCAATTTGTCCGAGCGCTACGCCGAGTGCATCGGCCGCCTGCTGAGCCGTGCGCGCTGCTGCGTCCAACATGACGGGCAGATGCGGATGGGCGCTTTGCTGCAAAAAAACAGCGACCCGTTGCACGCCATCAGGTAGCGCATGAAGTTCTGAGCCGCACATCAAACAAGTCGCTTGTTCAAGATCGCCGTGGCGGCACGCGAGCTGGGTGGACGACCGAGGAAGTCGCTGATGAACTTGCCAGCGTCGACCAGTTTGTCGAGATCAATACCGGTGTCAATGCCCATGCCGTGCAGCATGTAGACCACATCTTCGGTGGCCACATTGCCGGTGGCGCCTTTGGCGTAAGGGCAACCACCCAAGCCGGCGACAGAGGTGTCGAACTGCCAAATACCCAGCTCCATGGCGGCCAAGGTGTTGGCCAGCGCTTGACCATAGGTGTCATGAAAATGCCCCGACACATCGCCGATGTCGTAGTGCTGCAGCGTGGCGTCCATGGCGCGCTGCACTTTGCGCGGTGTGCCGACGCCGATGGTGTCGGCGACGCCAATGTGTTGCACACCGATGCCTTTCATCAGGCCCGCCAGATAGCCGACGCGCTCAGGCGCAATGTCGCCTTCGTACGGGCAACCGACGGTGCAACTCATGGCCCCGCGCACATGGATGCCTGCGACAAGCGCAGCCGACACCACGGGCGCAAAACGCGCCATGCTTTCGGCAATCGAGCAGTTGATGTTGCGCTGGCTGAAGGCTTCACTGGCGGCCGCAAACACAACGATCTCGTCAGGCCACAGAGGCTTGGGTGCAGCGAGTGCAGCCTCAAGACCTTGCATGTTCGGTGTCAACACCGAGTAGTGCACGCCGGGCTGGCGCTGAATGCCGGCCATGACTTCGGCGTTGTCGGCCATTTGCGGCACCCACTTGGGCGACACAAAACTGGTGACCTCGATGTCCTTCAAGCCAGCCGCTTGCAGCCGCTGTACCAACTCGATCTTGATGGCCGCTGGAACCGGCGATTTTTCATTTTGCAGGCCGTCGCGCGGACCCACATCGACAAGTTTGACGTGCTGAGGAAGTTGCATGGCGTCAGTATCCTTCATCCCGATTTACCGCGATGTTCATGCGGCCATGGTTAACAATTCGGCACCTTCCAAGACTTGATCGCCCGGCGCGTAAAGAATTTCAGCCACCACACCATCAGCAGGTGCCGCGATGGTGTGTTCCATCTTCATCGCCTCCATCACCGCCAGCGGTTGACCGCGGCTCACCGTGTCGCCCGCCTTGACCTGAAAAGACACCACCTTTCCCGGCATCGGTGCGGTCAAGCGGCCGCCCTCATGCTGCGCCACACCGGCATGCGCCAGCAGATCAATCTCAGTGATCTGCGTCGCACCTTTTGCGCCAAACACATGCACCACCTCGCCGCGCCGGTAGGTCTGAAGCAACCAGCGTTGGCCGTCTAGCGCCAGATGCAAGCCCTTGACTGTTGATTCATAACGCAAGTGCAGGTGCGAAGCCCCCAGCACGAGCTGCAACGTGCCGTCATGTGCTCGCGCAAGCTGCGCTGCCTGCGACTCACCATGGAACTCGAATTCAAACCGGCGCTGTGTCGAGCCGTGCAGGCACCAGCCATCAGTGCGACTGAAGGGATCCGTCGTCTCGCGGGATTTTTCTTCTTCTAGCGTGAGCGCGATTGCAGCGGCTACCGCGGCCGGCAGGCCGAGTTTTTCCTGATTGAAAAGCACGTCCGCCTCACGCGGAATCAGTGCGGTGTCGAGATCGGCTGTCGCGAAGGACTGGCTCTGAACCACATGCCGCAAAAACTGCACATTGGTTTGCAGACCGACGATGTGGAATTCGCTCAGCGCTTGGTCCATGCGCGCCAGCGCTTGCTCACGTGTGTCGCCATGCACGATCAGCTTGGCCACCATCGAGTCGTAATACGGCGAGATCGCATCGCCCTCACGCACGCCGTCGTCAATCCGCACATGGGTCGGGCCATCCGCACGCTCAAAGTGCGTGCAGACCGGCTGACGGTAAACCTGCAGCGTACCGGTCGCCGGCAAGAATTGGTTGTCGGGGCTCTCGGCGCAAATACGCGCCTCTATCGCATGGCCCTGCCGACGCAACTGCTCTTGCTTGAGCGGCAGGGGCTGACCTGCAGCAACCCGCAACTGCCATTCCACCAGGTCAAGCCCGGTGATGGCCTCGGTCACCGGATGTTCCACCTGCAAGCGTGTGTTCATTTCCATGAAGTAGAAGTTGGCCCCCACGCTTGCCACTGCGTGAGCTTCGCTGCCCCCCGAGGGGGCTGATTTACCTTGGGGCGGACCGGCGGGAAATCCATTCGCTTCTCCACCTCGGTTCAACCCCTCAACAATGAATTCCACCGTGCCGGCGCCAACGTAATGCACCGCCCGCGCAGCCGCCACCGCGGCTTCGCCCATCTCTTGCCGCATGGCCTCAGTCATGCCGGGCGCTGGCGCTTCCTCCAGCACTTTTTGATGCCGACGCTGCACCGAGCAATCGCGCTCGAACAGATGCACGTAGTTACCATGCGTGTCGCCAAAGACTTGAATTTCGATGTGGCGCGGGCGCTGCGCGTATTTCTCAATCAGCACGGCATCGTCGCCAAAACTGTTGATGGCTTCGCGCTGGCAAGAGGCCAGTGCCGCCGCAAAGTCTTCGGAGGTGTCGACCGCGCGCATCCCTTTGCCACCGCCGCCGGCACTGGCTTTGATCAGCACCGGGTAACCGATGCGATCGGCTTCGCGCTGTAACAGCGCCGGGTTTTGGTCACTGCCGTGGTAACCGGGCACCAGCGGCACACCGGCTTTTTCCATCAGTCGCTTGGACTCGGCTTTTAGGCCCATGGCTTTGATGGCTGACGCTGGCGGGCCAATGAAGACCAGACCCGCATCCGCACAGGCTTGCGCAAACTCTTCGTTCTCGCTCAAAAAACCATAGCCCGGGTGAATCGCTTCAGCGCCCGAGCCTTTAGCCGCAGCGATGATGCGCTCCCAGCGCAAATAGCTGTCTTTCGGCGCGCTGCCGCCAATGTGCACGGCTTCGTCGCAGGCCGTCACGTGCTTGGCATCGGCATCTGCGTCGGAGTACACCGCCACCGTTTTGATGGCCATACGCCGGGCTGTGGCCGCGACGCGGCAGGCGATCTCGCCGCGATTGGCGATCAGGATTTTTTTGAACATGAACATGACAGAAGTCAGCTTTCTTTACGTGGCAGTCGGCGCAGCCAACCAGCTTGGTGGACGTTTTTGTAGAAAAGACTGCAGGCCTTCACGGCCTTCGTCGCTGGCCCGAATGTCGGCAATGCGGCGTGCGGTGTCAGCGCGCAAGGCGTCGTCGATCGGTGCGCCACTGACGTCGCGCACCAGCAGCTTGCAAGCCCGCGACGCCAAGGGGCCGTTGGCCACCAGCGTCGTCACCAGCTCAGCCACTTGGCTGTCCAGTTGCTCAGGCGAACACCGCACATGCACAAGTCCGTGGCTGTGCGCCTCTGCGGCGCTGAAACGCTCAGCCGTCACCATGTAGCGGCGCGACGCCTGCTTGCCAAGGGCGCGCACCACGTACGGGCTGATGGTGGCCGGCAACAAACCAAGGCGTGCCTCAGACAGGCAAAAGGTCACATTATCGGAAGCCACCAGCACATCGCAAATAGCCGCCAGCCCCATGCCGCCGGCGTAGCAATCCCCTTGAACCCGGCCGACGATGGGCACCGGGCATTGGTCCAGCGTCCACAACATGTCGGCGAGCTTTTGAGCGTCAGCGCGGTTTTGCTCCCAGCTGTAATCGGCCATGGCGCGCATCCAGTTCAGGTC
>CANFWV010000075.1 GCA_947450695.1 Comamonadaceae bacterium | reverse complement strand
AGCTGAAGTGACGCCGATTCGCGAGCTCGACCGGATTGAGATCGGCACCGGCTCACGCGGCCCGATCACGGAAAAAATCCAAGCTGCTTTCTTTGACATCGTCAATGGCCGCAACCCCAAATACGCCAGCTGGCTGAGCCGCGTTTAAGTCATATCACGGCAAGTCGTTGATGTTCTCGCCGGGCGCGACACCGTTCTGCCGTGTGCCAGCTTTCTTTATTAGTCGCCGCCTTGCAGTAGCTTGATGTCTTCGTCACCATAGCCAAGCTCACGCAAAATTTCGTTGCTGTGCTCGCCATGCAAGGGCGGCGGACGGCGCATCTCGGTTCTTTGTCCGTCAAAGCGCAGCGGTTGGGCAATGCCTTGCAATTTGCCCAGAACGGGATGCTCGTAGTCGAACTTCATGCCGCTGGACTTGGTGTGCGGGTGCTCCGAGAGTTCACCCAACGTGTGCAGAGGCGAGCTTGGAATGCCCGCCTTGTCGAGCACGGTAAGCCAGAAGTCGCGTGGATGCGTGCTTAAAGCTTTTGCCACCAACGCCACGGTCTCCTTGCGGTGTTTAACGCGGTCTGCGTTGGTTCGGTAATGAGGATGGTCCACCACTTCACCGAGATCCGCCAGGGCACAAAACCTTTTCCAAAGCGTGTCGTTGGCGACCCCCAGAATAATTGGTTTGTCTGAGGTTTCAAACACTTGATAAGGACATAGCGACTCATGGCCGGAGCCTGGTTTTTCGGGCTCAGTACCGCGCTCCCAGAAGCTCTGAAGAAAATAGCCCAATAGACCGGTCGCGGTATCGAATAGCGACGCTTCCACCGTACCGCCCAGACCCGTTCGTTCGCGGCGATACAGCGCGGACGTGATGCCGATGAGCGCGTGCAGACCGGTGGCCTGGTCGACCGGGGAAAAGGGGCTGCGCACTGGCGGCCCCTTCGGTTCGCCAGTGATCGACAGCATGCCGGTGAAGGACTGCAGGATCACGTCGTAGCCCTTGCCATCACGCATCGGACCGGTACTGCCGAACCCAGAAATGTCGCAGTAAATCAGGCGAGGGTTACAGTCCCTCAGGGTCTTGGCATCAACCCCCAGTTTCTCGGCAACGTCTGGTCCAAAGCTGGCAATCGCCACGTCAGCCCACTTTGCCAAGCGGTATATCACCTCGCGACCCGCTGCTGTTTTGAGGTCCAAACACAAGCTGCGTTTGTTGCGGTTAGCACTTAAAAAAACGGCGCCGGTGGAGACATCACCGGCTTCACGAAATGGCGGCCAGTGCCGTGTTTCATCGCCTTGCCCTGGCGTTTCAATTTTGATGACATCGGCCCCCATATCTCCCAAGTATTGGGCGCACAAAGGGCCTGCCAGAACCTTAGACAAATCGAGCACCCGAATTCCGTTCATTGGGGCGGGACTCTTGGCGGGGTCGTTATGCGTGGTCGGTAGGTGAGCAGATGTCATTGGTATTCATGGGTATACGGTACAGTACCATACCAAATAGATATTCGAAACCGATCAGGAGACGACAGATGCTTTCGATGCAGTGAAGCCGTGGTTCGGTGATGGGTTGGGTGGCGCTGGCATGGGGGCAGTTTTTGCTGCTGTCAGTGCCCATGACATCCTTGCCCGGATGCTGGCGCCGCAGTTGCAAACGGAGTTTGGATAAACCTCCGTTGTCGAAAACAAGCCTGGCGCATCGGGCGTCATTGCTGATGTCAACCAACAATATCAGCTCCGGCAAATCCTCATCTGTTCAAGAATCGGCCCTATGACCCGTCGAAGGATTTCACACCCATTGCACGTGTCTGTAACTTCCTCTTCGTTTTAGTGGTCTCGGCGGACCAGCCGAACAAAAGCGTTGCAGACGTGACCGTATTTGCCAAAGTCAATTCCACCAAAATGAGTTTTGGTTATGGCAATGGCTTTGGGCAAATCTCCGGCGCTGCGTTCAATAATCTAGTGGGTGTTAATGCCTTGGCATGCAGTCAGGCTCTGCATAAGGCCGTGCACGTGCGCGCGCTGGCAGTTACGGCCAAATCCAAGAGAAAGCTGGCGCCAACATCTCAGTCTTGTTGAAGTCGTATCAGGCGTTTACCTAGGTTCTCGCCACGGTAAAGTCCGGCGATAGCGTCGGGCGCCGATGCGATGCCGTTAAGTATTTCTTCACGGTAACGCAAGCTGCCGTTGCGCACCCAGGGTGCCAGCTTGCGCAAGGCTTCTTCGTAGCGGTATTCGTAGTCCCAAACTAAAAAGCCCTGCATGCGCGCCGACTTGTTGAGTAAATGCCGCTCAACTCTGGGGCCTGACGGCCAAGGCTCCCAGTTCGACACCGATGCTGTGCCGCAGATGACGATGCGTGCATGTTTGTTGATGTGGCAAAGTACTGCGTCTGAGATGGCACCAGAGGTGTTGTCGAAGTAAACATCCACACCTTGCGGGCAGGCTTGTGCAAGATCTGCCACGAAGGTCGGGCTTTTGTAGTCGACGGCAGCATCGTAGCCAAACTCACGGGTACACAGCTGCTGCTTGGCTGCGCCACCGGTGATGGCCACGGTCCGGCAGCCCGCAATTTTGGCGATCTGCCCGACGGCCGAACCGACTGAGCCCGCCGCTGTAGAGACCACCACCGTGTCACCGGGCCGCGGCTGTCCGATCTCGGTGAGTGCGAAGTAAGCTGTGACTCCGTTGATGCCCAGCACGCCGAGTGATAGCGACATTGGCAGATCACGCTCCAAAACTTTGCGTCGCAAGGTGCTGCCGTCCGTGATCGCATAGTGCTGCCAGCCGAGCATCCCCATCACTTCATCGCCCTCGGCGTAGGACGGGTGGCGGGACGCCACCACCACGCCGGCGGCAAAGCTGCGCATGACGCTGCCGATGGCGACGGGGTCCGAATAGTTCGCCGCCGCATTGACCCAGCCGCGCATCGCTGGCTCGACCGATAAAAATTCATTGCGAACTAAGAGCTGTCCGGCGTTCAGCGCAGGCAATGTTGATGTCACGATTTCGAAATTTTCCGATTGCGGAATGCCGCTGGGCCTGCTTTTAAGCAGGACCTGGACGTTGGTGCGGGCAGGGATGGTCATGTTGGACTTTCGCGTGACAGAGTAATGTCAAAATCGTATTACTCAATATAATATGCAATCATATCAAGTGAGGAAATGCAGATGGCTGGACTTTATTTTGAACAATTTGAAATTGGACGCATCTTCAAGCACGATATCCGGCGCACGGTCACAGAAATTGACAATGTGATGTTCAGCACCATGACGCATAACCCGGCAGCCATTCATCTCGATGCTGAGTATGCAAAGACCACTGAGTTTGGCAAGCCGTTGATGAACAGTGTCTTCACCCTTGGCTTGATGGTGGGCGTATCAGTTGGCGACACCACGCTGGGCACCACGGTCGGTAATTTGGGTTGGGATGAAGTCAGATTTCCGAAGCCTGTGTTTGCCGGAGACACCTTGCATGTGGAAACAACCGTCCTTGAAAAGCGCGAGAGTCAGTCGCGCCCGCGCAATGGCATCGTGGTCTTTCAGCACACCGCTTTCAACCAGCGCGACGAGATCGTGGCCACCTGTAAGCGTGTTGCGCTGATGCACAGAACGCCGGTTGTTGGTATTCATTAAATAGTCAATCTGAACCACTATGTCACGCTCTATCGCACCCGACCCCTTCTCACCCTTGCGTTCCATGTTGTTTATTCCCGCCGATAGCGAGCGCAAGCTGGCCAAGGGTGATGCGACGGGCGCCGACGCATTGATCCTTGATTTGGAAGATGCCGTGGCGCCTTCCCGCACCCACATCGCGCGCGAAATGGCCTTGGCGTATTTGCGTAGTCGGCCTTCCGGGGTGGGTGGCCGAGGTCGTCAGCAATTGTGGGTTCGCATCAACCCTTTGTCGACCCCGGCAGCGCTGCTGGATCTGGCGATTGTGGCTGGGGCGCCAGACGGCATCATGTTGCCGAAAGTGAGTTCGGCTGCGGATGTCGTCGAGTTGTCGCACTACCTTGATGCCTTGGAAGTCCGCGAAGGTGTTGCACGCGGCTCGGTCCGCATCATGCCGGTGGCGACCGAGACGCCCCAGTCGCTGTTTGCCTTAGGTTCGTATGAGGGCTGCAGTGCTCGCTTGGCTGGCCTGACTTGGGGCGCAGAAGATATCGCAGCCGCTTTGGGCGCCAGCACCAATCGCCGTCCTGATGGTGAGTACGACACGGTTTACCAAATGGCTGGCGCGCTCTGTCTGACGGGCGCATCGGCTGCCGGCGTTCAACCGATTGACACCATCTGGAGTGATTTTGGCGATGAGGTCGGATTGAGTCGGGATTCCAAAACAGCGCGCCAACGCGGCTTCACCGGCAAGATCGCCATCCACCCGAATCAAGTGGCGACCATCAATGCCGCCTTCACGCCAAGTGACGAAGAACTGGCTAGGGCGCACAAGGTGGTCGACCTGTTTGCGAGTCATCCAGGCTTGGGCACGGTCGGGCTGGAGGGCAAAATGCTCGACATGCCGCACCTCAAACAGGCCCTGCGCATTTTGGCGCTGGGCCAACGCTTCAAGTCTTGACGCGTCGTCAATCAGTCTAATAAGACTTCGGCAGGCCCAGCACTTTCTCCGCAATAAAAGACAGAATCAATTGCGGCGACACCGGCGCGATGCGCGGCAGCATGGACTCACGCAAATACCGCTCAACGTGGTACTCCTTGGCGTAGCCCATGCCACCGTGCGTTAGCACGGCTGTCTCGCATGATCGGTAGCCGGCCTCAGCGCAGAAAAACTTGGCCGCATTGGCCTCGGCACCACAGGGGCGTCCTTGGTCGTACAACCAGGCTGCGCGTTGGTAAAGCAGCGTGCCCGCTTCAAGATCTACCCAGCGTTCAGCCAGTGGGTGTTGAATGCCCTGATTCTTGCCAATGGGCCGGTCGAACACAATACGCTCGCCGGCATATTTGGTGGCACGTGTGAGTGCAACACGACCCAGACCAATCGCCTCTGCGGCCAGCAAGACACGCTCGGGGTTCAGGCCGTGCATGATGTATTCAAAGCCCCGGCCCTCTTCGCCAATGCGGTCTTCGATCGGAATTTCCAACCCGTCAATGAACAACTGGTTGGAATCAACCGCCTTGCGTCCGAGCTTTTCGATCTCGCGGACTTCGATTTTGCTGCGGTCCAGGTTGGTGTAAAAAAGGCTCAATCCATGTGTCGGTGAGGTAACTTCTTCGATCGGCGTGGTGCGCGCCAGCAGCAATATCTTGTGGGCAACTTGTGCCGTCGAAATCCAGACTTTCTGGCCGTTCACGACATAACGGTCGCCCTGGCGAACCGCCATGGTTTTGAGCTTGAGGGTGTTCAAACCCGTGTTGGGTTCGGTCACGCCGAAACAGGCCTTGGCTTCGCCATTGATGATGGGCGGCAACCAGCGGCGCTTCTGTTCGTCGCTTCCGTGCATCACCACTGGATGCAGGCCGAACACGTTCATGTGAATGGCCGAAGCGCCAGACAACCCTGCGCCCGAGCCCGAGACGGTTTCCATCATGGCGCAGGCCTCTGCAATGCCCAGGCCAGAGCCGCCGTATTCGGTCGGCATGGCAATACCCAGCCAGCCAGCTTTGGCGATGGCGCTGTAAAAGTCTTCGGGAAATCCACCCTCGCGGTCTTTGCGCAGCCAGTAGTCATCGTTGAAGTCGGCGCAGACCTCGTTGATGGCATTTTTAATGACCACTTGGTCTTCCGAGAGTTCGAAATTCATACAGGCTCCGCAAACATAAAAAATATTAATGCTTTGTACATATTATATGTAAGCAAACAATTTAGTAGAGAATCGGCGGCAACTTATCTGCATGAGTCCAGAGCAGACTATTTCTTGATGCTGAGCAAATTTCTTTTGACCAAAGCCAGCATGTCGACCAATGATTGGCGTGATGCAGTGTCTAACCCTTGCAAAATGCGCTCGCTCATGGTGTGGCTGTGGGTGCGCATTTCAGCAATGATTTGCGTGCCCTTGGTGGTCAGGAAGATTCGCTTCACCCGGCGGTCGTTGTCATCAGAGCGTCGCTCAATAAAATTGGACGCTTCCAGCCTGTCAATCAAGCCACCCAAGGCCGCTTTCCCGAGGTCTAGCACGTTGGCCAAGTCACTTTGAATCATGCCGTCATTGCGTGAGAGGTGAGCCAAAATCCACCATTGCGAGCGAGTGAGCGCCATCGGCTTCATGAACTCATCGAAAACACTGCGTCTTAGACGCGATACATCGTGCATCAAAAAACCCAGTCGTTGGTCCCAATTTTCTGAATCGGATACCTTGCGGCTTGTCTTGGTAACCTTGGGCGTTGTAGTTTGTTTTTCGCGTTTCACGGTATTGTCCTAGTGCATTGGCTGGCAGATTGAGCGAAAAGCGGTTGATTTTTTATTTTACGCTAGCGGTCTAAAAATCGGGTTCATGACTGTCGTGGCGCGTCACGTCGTCACGAGCTAATTGCCACTGTGGATCGTACTGCGGCTTGAAATTTCACTTAGGATTGTGCTTTTATACAGAATTCGAACGTTATGAATCCAGTATTTTTTGAGGCCGTCATCGTCGACTTAGATGGCACCATGGTTGACACGCTAGGCGACTTTGTCGCGGCCCTGAACCTGATGCTGGCCGACCTAGACTTGGCCTCGGTTGACAGAGGCGTCGTAGAACCGATGGTCGGAAAGGGGTCAGAGCATTTGATCCAAACGGTTCTGGATCATGTGTTGACAATCCATTCCGCCCCGGCTGAACAGACTGTCGATTCGCTTTACGCGGCTGCATGGGACCTTTACCAAGGGCATTACTTAGCGATCAACGGCCAGCATGCCCAGATCTACCCCGGTGTGATCGAGGGCCTGCAGTTGATGCAGGGGCAGGGGCTTAAGTTGGCTTGCCTAACCAACAAGCCTCTGGCTTTTGCAAATCAGTTGCTCAAGATGAAGGGTTTGGATGGCTATTTCAGTCAAGTTTTTGGGGGTGACTCCTTTGAACGCAAAAAGCCAGACCCCATGCCACTCTTCAAGACTTGCGAGGCGCTGATCAGTGCGCCGGCTCGCACGCTCATGCTTGGCGACTCCAGCAATGATGCTCATGCTGCGCGGGCGGCGGGCTGCTCTGTTGTTCTGGTGACTTACGGTTACAACCACGGCCAGCCGATTCGGGCGGTGGATGCCGATGGTTTTGTCGATTCATTCACTGAATTGCCGTTCTTATCAGAACGAACCGCTGGCTTAATTGTGTCGAGGGACCCAGCCCTCTAACCGTTTTTCCTTTGCTACACTTCGCCCTTATATGTTCATTCACAGCATCACATGTACAGGTTGTAGCAGCCGGGGAGCCTGGCTTTGGCGTCGCTGCTCGCTCCGTCACGCCTGATCGCTGGATCTCCTTTTTTCCAAGCATCCAAGTTTTCAGGCTGACAGTGTCATCAGCCTCCCGCCTCTCAGCTTATTCGGCTGTCTGAGGCCCCTTGAATGAACAGTGGCCCAGTCGTTAGCGCCGGCCACGCAATAAGGACTCGCTTTGATCACCGAACTCGAATTCAAAAGCCTGGCGCAGCAGGGCTACAACCGCATCCCATTGATGGCGGAGGCCTTTGCCGATCTGGAAACCCCGCTCTCGCTCTACCTCAAACTAGCGTTTTCCAAAGACGGCGGCAAGTTCAGCTTTTTGCTGGAGTCTGTCGTCGGCGGTGAGCGCTTTGGGCGCTACAGCTTCATTGGTCTGCCTGCGCGCACGCTGGTGCGGGCCCGTGGTTTTGGCCCAGAGGCCGTGACCGAGGTGGTGACCGATGGCCACGTGGTTGAAACCTCGACGCAGAACCCGCTGGATTTTATCGAGGCGTACCAGCAGCGTTTCAAGGTGGCCTTGCGCCCGGGTCTGCCGCGATTTTGTGGTGGGCTGGCTGGTTATTTTGGCTACGACACGGTGCGATACATCGAGAAAAAACTCGAGGCTTCGTGCCCGCCCGACACGCTCGGTTGTCCCGACATATTGTTGCTTCAATGCGAAGAGCTGGCGGTCATCGACAACTTGTCGGGCAAGCTTTATTTGATTGTCTATGCCGACCCGGCCGCACCCGAGGCCTTTGCCAATGCCAAGAAACGGTTGCGTGGCCTGAAGGATCAGCTGCAGTATTCGGTCAGTGCGCCGGTGGTCAAGCCGTCGCTTGGTTACCCGGCTGAACGTGAGTTTGCCAAGGCTGATTACATCGCCGCCGTCGAGCGAGCCAAGGAGCTCATTGCCGGTGGTGACTTCATGCAGGTGCAGGTCGGCCAGCGCATCAAGAAGCGCTACACCGAGTCGCCGCTGTCGCTGTACCGGGCGCTGCGCTCGCTGAATCCAAGCCCCTACATGTATTACTACCACTTCGGAGATTTTCATGTGGTCGGTGCATCTCCTGAGATTTTGGTGCGGCAGGAAGCCATCGTCGTCAACGACGCTCAAGCTGGTGGTGCCGAGAAAACGGCGCAAAAAATAACCATTCGTCCGCTCGCCGGAACGCGGCCTCGCGCTGCTTCGGTTGAGGCTGACAAAGCCATTGAGCAAGAACTCATCAACGATCCTAAAGAGCGCGCCGAACACGTCATGCTGATCGACTTGGCGCGTAACGACATTGGCCGCATAGCCGAGATCGGTTCGGTCAAAGTCACCGAGGCTTTCGCGGTCGAGCGTTACAGCCATGTGATGCACATCGTCAGCAACGTGGAAGGCGTGCTACTGGATGGCATGAGCAATATGGACGTGCTGAAGGCGACCTTTCCGGCCGGTACCTTGACGGGCGCACCAAAGGTTCACGCGATGGAACTGATTGACCAGTTGGAACCCACCAAACGCGGTTTGTATGGCGGGGCTTGCGGCTACCTGAGTTATGCCGGCGACATGGACGTGGCGATAGCGATTCGCACCGGCATCATCAAAGACCAGACGCTGTATGTGCAGGCGGCTGCGGGTGTGGTGGCTGACTCAGTGCCCGAGTTGGAATGGAGAGAAACCGAAGCCAAAGCACGCGCACTGCTGCGCGCCAGCGAACTGGTTGAAGAGGGGCTGGAATGAAACTCTTAATGATCGACAACTACGACAGCTTCACCTACAACATCGTCCAGTACTTTGGCGAGTTGGGGGCCGAGGTGGAAGTGCTGCGCAATGACGAGGTGACGCTGGCTGACATCGAAGCACGCGCACCCGACCGGTTGGTGATTTCGCCAGGACCTTGCTCGCCAGCCGAAGCGGGTATTTCGGTCGCGGCAATTCAGCACTTCGCGGGCAAGGTGCCTATTTTGGGTGTGTGTTTGGGTCACCAAGCGATTGGTGCAGCCTTTGGCGGCAAGATCATCCGTGCTCAGCAACTCATGCACGGCAAGACCAGCGTCGTCACCACGACGCAAGAGGGCGTGTTCGCCAACTTGCCCGAGAAGTTTGTCGTGAACCGCTACCATTCGCTGGCGATTGAACGCGCAACTTGCCCCGACGTGTTGGCCGTGACGGCATGGACCGACGACGGCGAGATCATGGGTGTGTGCCACAAGACGCTGGCCATTCAGGGGGTGCAGTTTCACCCTGAATCCATCCTCACCGAGCATGGTCACGCCATGCTGAAAAACTTTCTGCTGCAGGCCTGAGCTTTGACCTTCGCCTGACTGTCTTCCTCCTATTTCGAAAGCTTCAAGATGTCCCAATCGCAGAAGATCACGCCCCAAGAAGCCTTGCAACGGACAATCGAGCACCGTGAGATTTTTCACGATGAGATGCTGCACATCATGCGGCTGATCATGAACGGTGAGATGTCGCCCGTGATGATGGCTGCACTCATCACCGGCTTGCGCGTCAAGAAAGAAACGATCGGTGAAATCACCGCTGCTGCGCAGGTCATGCGAGAGTTTTCAACCAAGGTGCAGGTGGCCGAAAAGACGCATCTGATCGACATTGTTGGGACGGGCGGTGACGGCTCGCACACCTTCAATATTTCCACCTGTGCCATGTTTGTAGCGGCGGCGGCTGGCGCTAAGGTCAGCAAGCACGGCGGCCGCAGCGTCAGTAGCAAGTCGGGCAGTGCCGACGTACTGGAGGCCTTGGGTATCAATATCAACTTGTCGCCAGAAGCGATTGCAAGCTGCATCGCGACCGTGGGCGTTGGCTTCATGTTCGCACCCAACCATCATCCAGCTATGAAAAACGTTGCACCGATTCGCAAAGAACTCGGCGTGCGCACGATTTTCAATATCCTTGGCCCACTGACAAATCCAGCCAGCGCGCCGAATATCCTGATGGGCGTTTTCCATCCGGACCTCGTTGGTATTCAGGTGCGTGCTTTGCAGCGACTGGGTGCTGAGCACGCCTTGGTGGTCTACGGCAAAGACGGCATGGATGAGATCAGCCTAGGTGCTGCAACGGTGGTGGGTGAGCTCAAAGACGGTGAGATCACCGAATACGAAATTCACCCCGAAGATTTTGGCTTGCCAATGGCTGGCAGCCGCGCACTGCGCGTCGAAACACCGGAACAGTCGATGCAGATGCTCACGGGTGTGCTGGACGGCGAATCGGGTGCTCCCGCCGACATCGTCGTGCTCAACGCGGGAGCTGCTTTGTATGCAGCCAACGTGGCTGCCTCGATGGCTGACGGCATCGCGTTGGCACGTCAGGCGATTGCCTCAGGCGCGGCCCGACGCACACTGGACGCGCTGGTCAAAGCCACGCATGCGGCATAAGCGTTAATAATTGATTTTCGATCTCTCTCAACGACAACATCGGTACCCCAAAACATGGCTGACATCCTCGACCAAATCATGGCGGTCAAACGCCAAGAAGTAGCCACCGCGCTACAACGCAAGCCGCTCGCTGTCATGCGCGAAGATGCCGAGTCGCGCGTCCTCACGCGCGATTTTGTCGGCGCTATGCGCCGCAAGATCGCGGCGGGTCAAGCAGCCGTGATCGCTGAGATTAAAAAAGCCAGCCCTTCCAAGGGCGTTTTGCGCACTGACTTCATTCCTGCCGACATTGCCCAAAGCTATGCCGAGCATGGTGCGGCTTGCTTGTCGGTGCTCACCGATCATCAGTTTTTCCAGGGCAGTACCGATTACCTGAAGCAGGCGCGTGCCTCGTGTGACTTGCCCGTGCTGCGCAAAGATTTCATCATCGACGCCTACCAGATATACGAAGCGCGGGCGATGGGTGCTGACTGCATCTTGCTGATAGCCGCTTGTCTGGATGACGCCGAAATGAAGAGCTTTGAAGCACTGGCCATGTCGCTCGACATGGCGGTGCTGGTGGAGGTGCATGACCGGGCGGAGTTAGAACGTGCGCTCAAGCTCAAAACGCCGCTGCTGGGCATCAACAACCGTAACTTGAAAACGTTCGCAGTCTCTCTCGACACCACGCTGGGAATGATCAAGGATGTGCCAGCAGACCGCCTGCTAGTGACTGAATCGGGTATCAGCACGGTGGCTGATGTGCAACTCCTCCGGCGAGCTGGCGTGCATGCGTATTTGGTCGGCGAAGCCTTCATGCGCGCAGATGATCCAGGTGTTGCATTGGCGCATTTGTTTACCTGATGAGCACTCAGGCCAATTTAGCATTTGACGATACTGGGTCGCAAAAAATATCGTCAGAGCGACTGACTGCTTGGAACCCGACACTCTGGCCCATTGACCCCAGTTGGACGCCGCTTATTGATGGTTTTATGACCAGCCCGACGGGCCAGAAGCTCGGCCAGTACATTGAGCAACGCTTGGCCGAAGGCGCTGTCATTTACCCCTCCCATCCCCTGCGCGCCTTGGACGTGACACCGTTGTCGGCCGTCAAGGTTGTGATTCTGGGTCAAGACCCGTACCACGGCCCGAATCAAGCGCATGGCTTGGCGTTTTCGGTCACTCCGGGCAAACGAATACCACCGAGCTTGCGAAATATATTCAAGGAAATTGACCGGGAAGCCGCTCAGGCTGGGATCGTTTCAGCGCGACTTCATGGGCTTTCGGCCCAGCGCAGTGGCACGCTTGAGGCATGGGCGCAGCAAGGGGTGTTGTTGCTCAACACTTGCATGACTGTTGAAGCTGGCGCCCCCGGAAGTCACGCCAAAAGAGGCTGGGAAGTGCTCACGGACGCGTTGATTCAAGCTGTGGCCGAGTCATTGGAGTCAGTTGTTTTTCTGTTGTGGGGTGCTCATGCCCAAGCCAAGCGGGTGCTGATCAAGGGTGACCATTTGGTTTTGACGGCCAATCATCCTTCGCCGCTGTCGGCCAATCGGCCTCCAGAGCCATTTATGGGTTGCGGGCACTTTACCGCCACCAATGCCTGGCTGAGGGCTCGTGGTCATAAAGCCATCAATTGGCGTTGAGCGCTAAGGAAACCATGGCATAATCCGTGGTTCACTTGAAGGATGGGTGTCCGAGTGGTTAAAGGAGGCAGACTGTAAATCTGTTCGCTAACGCGTACGCTGGTTCGAATCCAGCCCCATCCACCAAGCACGTTGAGTTGGACTCTGTGTGTATCTTGGTAGTGTCTTGGTAGTGTCGGTGAGTTGATGAAGATAGTTGTAGAGCTGCGGGAGTAGTTCAATGGTAGAACCCTAGCCTTCCAAGCTAATGACGCGGGTTCGATTCCCGTCTCCCGCTCCAGTCTGCGTCCCGTGTGGGGTGTTTTTTTGGTGGGTTCTGAGTTGTTTTTGTTGGCGAGCTGTTGAGTTTTTGAGAAGGCCCATTTGGCTCAGTGGCAGAGCACTCCCTTGGTAAGGGAGAGGTCCCGGGTCCGATTCCCGGACGGGCCACCATAATTTGAGTTGGCGCAGCATGGCTGGCTTGGCAATAGTTT
>CANFWV010000074.1 GCA_947450695.1 Comamonadaceae bacterium | reverse complement strand
GATCAAAAAAAACACGGTACAGGTCATGTAAACAGCGGTGGCGCCAGCCACAAAAATCACGCCGCCGAGCGCCGGCCCGCCAATCACCGACGCCTGGTTGCCGGCTGAGCTGAATGCCGTGGCACGCTGGAACATGTTCGTCGGCACCAACATGGGCGTGAGCGCCTGTTGCGCCGGCATCTGAAAGGCCCGCGCAGCCCCCAGCACCACCGACAGGCCCAACAACCATTCACGCGAGACCCAAGGCACGGAAGCACCCAGGCCTTCGGTGCCGGCCATCAAGACCAAGGCCACCAGCCCTTGGGCCAGCAGACACGCGGCCACAATGCGACCCCGGTGGACGCGGTCAGCGACATGGCCAGCCACCAAAGTCAAGAGCAGCGCGGGCACAAACTGGAACAAGCCCACCAGCCCCAAATCCCAAGCGCTGCCGGTGATCTCATACATCTGCCAACCCACCGCCACCATCAACATCTGGTTGCCCGTGGTGCCTGCAAGTCGTGCAAACCACATGCGCATGAAAGAGGGTTGCCGCGTCAAATCTGAAAAAGTAGTTGGAGTCATCGGGTGAGGAGCTTAACAGCGACTTCTTGGACAGATAATCAGCACAAGCGGCCATCAGGCTCGCTGCCCACTTTAATCAGGAGTTACACCATGGCAAAAGGTCAACAAGGCCAAAAGATGGTCAAAAAACCAAAGAAAGACACGTCACCTCCAAAGACGGTCTCCCCCGACGCTGTGCGCCCGACCGTGGTGACCGTCGTGCCGGTCCGCGGCAAACTTAAAAACAAGTGACACACCAGACCGGGGACCAGCCCGAGGGCGCGCCCCCGGCGCCAGCCGTATCCATTGCACAGGCCGGTAATCCGCTGCACGGACTAACGCTCGAGGCCATCGTGACGGCGCTGTTCACCCATTACGGTTGGGAAGAACTCGGCCAGCGCATCCACATTCGCTGTTTTGTACTTGACCCGAGCGTCGCGTCCAGCTTGAAGTTTTTGCGCAAAACACCGTGGGCTCGCGAGAAGGTTGAGAGCCTTTACCTCTTCATGCTGCGCGAACAGCGCAGAGCAGGACACGCGCAACGGCCGTGATTCCTCCCCTGCAGTTTCACCACCTTGATGCCGACCTGCTAGTGGTCGATAAACCCGCCGGACTGCTGGCAGTGCCTGGGCGCGGTGAAGACAAACAAGACTGTCTGAGCGCACGGGTCCAACAAATTTACCCCGAAGCTCTGGTGGTACATCGGCTTGACATGGCCACCTCCGGCTTGATGCTGATGGCCCGAAATCCCGCCGCGCAAAGGGTGTTGAGTTTGGCTTTTGCCGAACGGCGCATGCACAAGCGGTATGTCGCGGTGGTGCACGGGCTCCTGGCACCACCTTCAACGGCTTTGGTTGACGCCAACGGTTGGGGTCTGATCGACCTGCCGATTGCGGTCGACTGGCCGAACCGTCCGCTGCGGGTGATCAACCAAGCCACGGGCAAGCCAAGCCAGACGCGCTGGCGAGTCGACAGACAAGACGCGCAAGCCAAGACCACCCGACTACAGCTAGAACCGTTGACCGGCCGGTCACACCAGCTGCGTGTGCATTTGCTGGCGCTGGGCCATCCGATCCTGGGTGATGCCCTGTACGGTCCATCATTGCCAGCGGCTTTCGAGAGTCGGCTGCTGCTGCATGCTTCTGCGCTGGCTTTCGATCATCCCGTCACGGGCGTGAAATTGAGCTTTAACAGCGTTGTCCCTTTTTAAGCTCGGTTGACCCCGCAGCAGCGCACAGCGGTAGGGTCAACTATCTATGATGGCTTTATGACCAACCAACACCTCACCATCCTCACCGGCGCGTCGCGCGGCATGGGCCTTGCCATGGCCGAACAACTGCTCAAACCGGGCCACACGCTGCTGTGCATTTCACGCCATGCCAATCCCTCACTGACCGCGCACGCTGAAGCCGAAGGCGCTACGTTGATTCAATGGAACGAAGACTTGGCCCAAGGTGCAGCGGTCAGCCGCAAACTCGAAGCATGGTTGCAAGGTCAATCGGCGGCCAACTTTGCCAGCGCGACGTTGATCAACAACGCCGGTATCATTCCGCGGATCACGCCGCTGAGCCAGAGCGATGCGGATGATTTAGCACAGGCACTGCGCGTGGGCTTAGAAGCGCCGATGCAATTGAGCGCTGTATTTTTACGGGCGACTGAAAGCTGGCCCGGCGTTCGCAAGGTACTGAATATTTCTTCAGGCTTGGGGCGTCGGGCAATGGCGTCGCAAGCTGCTTATTGCGCAGCCAAGGCGGGCATGGACCATTTCACTCGCTGCCTCGCCTTAGACGAAGCCCTCAAGCCCAACGGCGCCAAGGTATGTGCACTGGCACCCGGCGTCATTGACACCGACATGCAGGTGCAATTGCGTGGCGCAGACGATGCACTTTTCCCGGACCGCAAAGGTTTCGCCGGGCTGCACCAAGGCGGTCAGCTGAGTTCGCCGGCTGATGCAGCCAAGAGCGTTTTGGCGGTCTTGGCACGGGGTGACTTTGGTCAGAATCCCGTGGCAGATGTTCGGGATTAAGGTCGAGAGAATGGACTGCCGCGCTACGCTCGCAGTGACAGATATTTTGTCATTGCGTGCCTAGCGCGGCAACCCATGCTCAGTCGCGCACGACCAACACGGGCAAATGCGCATGCGACAAAACTTGAGATGTCACACTGCCAAGGATCAATTTTTCCAAGCCCTTGTGACCGTGTGATGCGATCACGATGAGGTCGGCACCGATGTTGGCTGCCGTCTCAAGAATCCCTTTGTAGATCGCATGGCCTTCCACCACCGTCGTGGTGATCTCGATCCCAGCCTCCTGAAAAGCCTCCTTGGCGACTTGCAACGCTTGGTTGCCTTCGGCTGTGGCTGCGCTCAGGTATTCAGCATGACCGTAGGCAAAATCGGTCCCCACACCGGTGAACGCATACGGGTCAATCACGTAGATGGCGGTGACCTGACTCTTGAAGGCCTGTGCGAGGCCGATGGCCTTGTCGATAGCCCGCTGGGCATTGTCAGAGCCATCGGCTGGAAGAAGGATATGTTTGAACATCTGACCGGCTCCTTTTTTCCATTTATACGTCAGGACGGATCCTGCTGAGAAATGGCTCCCTTTGGCCACCCTGGAACGCTGTCAGTCGGCTTTGATGTTGGCTGACTTCGCCAGTTGTGCGTAGCGCACCAAGTCTGACTTGATGAGCTTGGCAAGATCAGTGCCGTTGCCCGACATAGGCTCCACGCCTGCTGCCGACAAGTTGTCACGAATAGCCGGCTCCAGCAACACCTTTTGCACGTCCGCATAAATGCGGGCAACCACCTCAGGTGGCATTTTGGCGGGTCCCATCAGGGCATACCAGATAGAAAAATCCAGCGGCTTGAGCCCTTGCTCTTCAAATGAAGGAAGCTGTGGCATCAACTGGTAACGCGCTGCGGTAGAGATGCCTATCGCGTTGAGCTTGCCAGTCTTGACATGGGCCGCTGTCAGGTTGGCGCTCAAGATGGCGAGTGGGACTTGACCTCCCACCACATCGTTCAAGGCTGGAGCGCAACCCTTGTAACCGATGTGTGTGGCGTTGACGCCGGATTTTTGCTTGACCAACTCCATGACGAAGTGCTGTGGTGTACCCACACCGCAAGAACCATAACTGAGCGCCGTCGGGTTTAATTTCGAATAGTCGATGAGCTCTTTAAGTGTCTTGATGTTGGTACTGTGATGCGCCACCAAAGCAATTGGTGTCAGGCCCAGCAACATGATGGGAGTGAGGTCTTTTTCAGGGTCGTAGTTGAGCTTGCCAGAAACCGCAGGGTTGACCACCATGGTGCTGTTTTGCAGCAGCAAGGTGTAGCCGTCGCTTGGCGAGCGGACCACGGCTTCGGTGCCGATATTGCCCGAGGCGCCGGCACGATTGTCCACCGCAATTCCCTGCCCCCAGATCGCTTGCAAACGGCCACTAAGCTGTCGTGCCAGCACGTCAGAACCGCCTCCAGTGCCATAAGGAACAATGATTTTGACGGCGCGGGATGGGTAGGTGTCGGCCCACGCCGGGGACGCCAAAGCGGACACGGTTGCCAGTAAACCCAGCAGGCACCACGAAGGTTGAATTCTCATTTTTAGCTCCGTTTATTCAGCTTCTAACAAGCCGACTTGCTCCGCCCACAAGGCCCACGGACGCGCTACTTGCCCTTCGGTGGAGGCGGCAGCGAGCGCGGCTTCTTCTTCGTTGAGAAATTTCACGGGACCCAAGGCCGCCGCCTGCAACTGCAACTTGGCATTGACTTCAGCGTAGATGGCGCGATAGACCACTTGCTCGATGGACTCCCCCACGGTGGTAGAACCGTGACCGCGCATGAGCACGCAATTGTGCTGCCCGAGTGACTGCGCCAGCGCTCGACCCAGACCGGTGTCGCGAATCAGCATGTCGGTATTGCCGGCACTCTCCCGGATGTCAAACAAGGATGATCCACTGCCCAGGAATCCACTCATGTGAAAGATCGGACGCAAGCGCTGGCCCGTCACACCAAAAGGAATCATGCTTTGTGAATGGCTGTGCACCACGGCCACCACGTCGGGGCGCGCTTTGTAAATTTCGCTGTGGATGAAGCGCTCAAGGTAAGAACGTT
Organism: Comamonadaceae bacterium; assembly: GCA_947450695.1. Lineage (GTDB taxonomy): Bacteria > Pseudomonadota > Gammaproteobacteria > Burkholderiales > Burkholderiaceae_C > Polaromonas. The sequence goes on along the minus strand of CANFWV010000074.1, from coordinate 8,222 downwards.
TATCGCTCGCAACCGCCAAGTCGCCCTCCATGTCGTAGGTCAGGATGTCGGATGCACGAACCAACCCCGGTGCGCGATTGCAGGCCAGCAAAAAGTGCCCTGGTGACTTGTCATGACGAACACTGACATGACCGAACGCGTCCACCACGTTTTGATCATAAAGAATCCGGTTGGCCAAGGCCAGTTTTTCAAGAAGGTCGGGATGGGGGGCAGGCACGTTCAAAAAGTTCTCCTATTGGGCTTGCATCACTGTCAACACAGGCCACCTAAAAATAAATTCGGTTGGGTATCTTAATCAAGCCTCGATCTTCACGCCCTTCCAAAAAGCCACGCGATCTTTGATGCTGTCAGCTTCGTTCTTGGGCTCGGGGTAGTACCAAGCTGCGTCAGTGTTCATTTCGCCGTTGACCAGCAGCGAGTAATAACTCGCCTGCCCTTTCCAGGCGCACATGGTGTGGTGGTTGCTGAAGGTAACGTAGTCGCGATTGAGCGAGCTGAGCGGGAAATAGTGGTTACCTTCGAGCACGACGATGTCGTCGCTCTCAGCAATCACGGTGTCTTGCCAAATTGCTTTCATAAAGATTCCTTGGGATATTTTGAATAGAGAGTTTGAATGAACAACTCAAACACCGCCTTGTGGTGCGTCGGTCGCTGTCTGTTCACTGATAGCGCTCACGCGCCAATGCAGCACCCTTGGCCAACGCTTCGAGTTTCTTCAGGGCGACCTCGCGACTCATGGGTGCCAGGCCGCAATTGGTGCAGGGCAACAGCCGGTTTTTAGGCACGTACTGAAGCGCTTTACCGATGGTGTCTGCGACTTGTTCGGGCGTTTCAATCACGTCGCTGGCAACATCGATGACGCCGACCATCACATCTTTGCCTTCGAGCAGCGCCATCAAATGCGGCGGCACATGAGAGTGGTAGCACTCGAGGCTGACTTGCTGAATGCTGCTTTTGGCCAGCGCCGGCAAGACCTGTTCGTACTGCCGCCACTCTTCACCCAGCGTTTCTTTCCAGTCGTCATTGGCCTTGATGCCGTAGCCGTAGCAAATGTGCACGGCGGTCGTGCACGTCAGGCCTTGCACGGCGCGTTCCAACGCCTTGACACCCCAGTCGGCGGCTTCTTTCATGTAGACATTGAAGGCCGGTTCGTCGAACTGAATGACATCAACACCATCGGCTTGCAAGGCCAGCGCTTCTTGGTTCAACAGTTCGGCAAAGGCCATCGCCAGCTTGACCTTGTCGCCATAAAACCGGTCGGCCACGGTATCGACAATCGTCATCGGGCCAGGCAAGGTGAACTTGATTTTCTTCTTTGTGTGGGCGCGCAAAAACTGGGCTTCAGCGGCATGCACGCGGCCTTTGAGTTTGAGCGCCGAGACCACCTGCGGCACCATCGCGTCGTAGCGGTTGTCGCGGATGCCCATCTTCACCTTGTGCTCGAAGTCAATGCCTTCGACCTGCTCCAAAAAGCCATGCACAAAATGCTGGCGCGACTGCTCGCCATCACCAATCACGTCGAGGCCGGCGTCTTCTTGCGCCTTGATCCACAACAAGGTGGCATCGAGCTTGGCCTGTGCCAGCGCAGCGCCTTCAGCCTTCCACTGCGGCCAGAGTTTTTGGGTTTCCGACAACCAGGCCGGCTTGGGCAGGCTGCCGGCAATGGTGGCGCTAAAAAGGGATCGGGTCATGTTTGAATTTCTCTGTGAAGGCGGTCGTGTTTGGCCGCTTTAATTATTCTCAATAGGCGAACCGTCACTATAGCGAAAGAACACCAGCCAAAGACCACAGCTAAAAGGCTGTTCCAATAGATCTCTTTCCTGCACCCGACCTGAGAACTGTTCATGGCACTCAAAGCCACTATCTACAAAGCCCAATTGCAAATTGCCGACATGGACCGCAACGTCTATGCCGACCACACGGTAGTCATTGCCCGCCACCCCTCAGAGGCCGACGAACGCATGATGATTCGCCTGCTGGCCTTCGCGCTGAACGTGACAGCCGACGACCACAAGGGCAAGCTTGAATTTGCCAAGGACCTTTGGGATGTGGACGAAGCCGCCTTGTGGCACAAGGATTACACCGACGCCATCCTGCACTGGATAGACGTTGGTCAGCCCGATGACAAACGCCTGATGCGTGCTGCCGGCCGGGCCGAACAGGTGACGGTACTGAGCTTTTCCAGCAGCACGCCGGTGTGGTGGAAAGCCATTGAGTCCAAGCTCACACGCGCCAGCAACTTGGTGGTTTGGCAGATTGACGCGGCTGAAAGTCAGGCCTTGGCCAAGCTCGCGGCTCGCACCATGCAGCTGCAGGTGACGGTGCAAGACGGTACGGTCTGGATGAGCACTGGCAACGACTCGGTCGAGATCACACCGCGCCGGTTGACGCCGCGCTTGGATTAGCCTTCGCACCCGGCGTTGTATTTTCTTCATCGTGCTGGTAATCCGGCAGGTCTGCACCGCAGTTGAAGCAAAATTTAGCGGACTCTGTTTGGCCTTCTGTCAAACACACTTGACAGGTGCGGGTGGTGGGTAAAGTTTCCCTTCGGCCCATGCGCTGCGCGGCCATTTCGGCTGTGACAATGCCGGTCGGCACCGCCAGCGTGCCCCACCCCATCAGCATCATGAAGGAGGCAATCAAGCGCCCAAAATCAGTCTTCGGCACCAGGTCGCCAAAACCGACGGTGGTCAAGGTGCTGATGGCCCAGTACACCGACGTCGGAATGCTCGTGAAGCCATTGCCCGGCCCTTCGACCACATACATGACGGTGCCAAAAATCAGCACCAACATCAGCACGGCTGACAAGAACACCAGAATTTTGCGGCGACTGGCGACGAACGCCTGCGCCAGCGCTTGGTATTCGTCCACGTAAGCGGCGAGTTTGAAGACCCGAAAAACGCGCAACAAACGCAGCACGCGCACATCGATCAACGCATACAGCTCCGGAAAAAACAGCGCCAAATACGTCGGCAACACCGCCAGCAAATCGATCACGCCAAAAAAACTGGTGGCGTAACGCAGCGGACGCCGGACACACACCAGGCGGGCGAGGTACTCCAGCGTGAAGAAGACTGTGAAGAACCATTCCACCCCATTGAACAAGGGGTCAAAGTGGTCGCTCAAGGACTGCACACTGTCCGCCATGACCACCGCGACGCTGATCAAAATAGCCAAGATCAACAGCACATCAAAACGCCGACCGGCCACAGTGTCGGCTTCGAAAATAACGGTATAGACATTCAGCCGCCAGCCAGCCAGTGGCTTACCCAAGGTATCGTCGAGTACACGGGAATGCCGCGATGATGTGGATGCTGGAAATGAGATCACGTGGTATTTTTGAATTATTTTTTTATCTGATCAAGAGACTCTCTTAAGATCAGACTGGTTCTTTTGGGTACGTTCTATCATGCCAGACGCCCATCTTTTATGGGGTAGCGTTCCTTACCTAGGATCAGTCCCCATCAGATCGCCGCTCAGTCCCGCCCCAAAATAAACCGCAGAAAGTTCGCCCTGCTCGACATTCCGACCGTGATGGAGTCAGGCATCAAAGGTTTTGAGGTGCTGGGGTTTTATGACTTTCTGGCGCCCGCCGGTTTGCCGAAAGACGTCACCGTGAAGTTGAGCGATGCCGGCAAAGCATCCGGTGCGCGGCTCGACTGAACTGCCACGATAGCCTTACTCGAAGGCTGGCAAGCTGGGCTTGGCAACGGGCTTGCCGGCGGCAATCCAAGCATCAAAACCGCCTGCAATCGACGTCACTGACAAGTAGCCCATGTCGTGCAAAGAGCGGGCAGCCAAGGCGGCGCGTCCGCTGGTTTTGCAATACACCACCATCTTTAGATCGCGGGAGCTGAGCTCCGGCGTGCTGCTAAGTTTGAATTCCAGCATCCCGCGCGAGGCATGCACCGCACCGGGAATGTGGCCGGCCGCGAACTCGTCGGCCTCGCGCACATCGATCAACACGTCGGCGTTGCGGATGACGTCTTCAGCCTGCGTCACCGGCACTTCCAGAATCAGCGCTTTGGCAGAGGTCACAAGGTCGTGGGCAGTTTTCATGGGGGATCCTGAAATAAAGGGTTAGGATGTTCAGCCGTGGGATGCGGTGAAGACTGCACGGCTGACGGCTGAACGCTGCAATTGCCGCGAGATGTTGCCGCAGACCAGATCGCACAGCGCGTAGATGGATTCGTCAGCCATGCGGTAGTAAACGCTCGTGCCCCGGCTCTCGCGCACCACCAAGCCATGCTGGGTCATCAAGGCCAAATGGCGCGAGATATTGGCGGCAGAAAAGCCGCACAGCTGAGCCAGTTCACCGACATTGCGCTCGTTGTTGCGCAATAAATTCAAAATCTTCAGCCGCGTCGGCTCAGACAGCACTTGGAAATAGGATGCGACTTCCCGAAGGGATTCGTCAGGCATTTGATCCATCGCAAAACTCTCCTTATGAATTGACTTGACGATGCGGACGCCACAAATTGACGTTGCATCTCAAAGAATTTATTGTATCATTGCGCAATTAGCTAATCAACTAAATAAGCAAGTAAGCAAATTTCATCCAGCCGAGGACTTCCGCATGTCACGACTCCATTCAGCCTCCCTTGCCGCTCTCCAAGCCTTCGCCACATTGAGCGTGTTGTCGACAACGTCCGTATCAATGACGGCCATGGCCGCCGACAAAGCGCCACCAGCCCAAGTCGCAGCAGCCAAGATAGCCACCGTGGTGGTGCAAGGCACGGCAGGCTCGGCCACCGAAAGCAGCCTTGACGGAGTGGTTGAAGCGGTGCGCCAGACCACCTTGTCAGCGCAGGTTCCCGGTGCCATCATCTCGCTCTTGGTACAAGCCGGTGACCGCGTGCGCGCAGGCCAAGCGCTGGTACGTATTGACGCACGCGCCGCCCAGCAAAACGTCGCCGGCAGTGCCGCGCAAGTAGACGCGGCGCAAGCTGTATTGAATGTCGCGAGCAAAGAGCTGGAGCGTCAAAAACAATTGCTGGCCAAGCAGTACATCAGCCAAGCCGCCCTTGAACGCACGCAAGCCCAATGGCTGGCGGCACAAGCGCAAGTCAAGGCGCTGCAAGCGCAAACCCGCGCGGCCGAAGCGCAGTCCGGCTTTTTTGTGCTCAGCGCACCTTATACCGGCATCGTCAGCGACGTCACAGCAACCGTCGGCGACATGGCCATGCCCGGTCGCCCGCTGCTCGTGTTGCATGACCCGTCGGCACTGCGCGTGGTGGCGTCGGTGCCTCAATCGATGCTCGCCGGCTTGAGCGACAAACTCAAAACCGTTCGCTATGAAATCCCCGGCTTGGCGGCTCAGACCGGCCCGCGCACACCGACCCAAACGCAGCTGCTGCCGACTGTTGACGCAGCCACTCACACAGCGCAGATTCGATTGATCCTGCCGGCTGGCAACACCGCTGAGACGATGGGATTGACGCCCGGCATGTTTGCCCGCGTCTGGCTGCCGGCTACTGGCAGCAGCCCTCAGGCAGATGCTGAACGGCTGTATTTGCCCGCCACGGCCATCTTGCGCCGCGCTGAGATGACCGGTGTCTACGTGCTGGACGCGCAAGGCCAGCCGAGGCTCCGCCAAGTTCGACTGGGGAATGCCACAGGTGCACGCGTCGAAGTGCTGAGCGGCGTGCGCAAGGGCGAGCAAGTCGCGGCAGACCCTAAAACCGTCAACTCGCTCTGAGGTCACGACACATGAACCACGCGAAACCTTTGGGTATCTCGGGCCGCATCGCCGCGCTCTTTCAAAGCGCACCCATCACCCCGCTGCTGGCGGTGATGGCGCTGCTGCTGGGCGGCTTTGCCGTGCTGGTGACGCCGCGTGAAGAAGAGCCGCAAATCGACGTCACCATGGCCAACGTGCTAATCCCGTTTCCGGGTGCGTCGGTGCGCGATGTCGAACAGATGGTGGCGACACCGGGCGAACAAGTGCTGTCCAAGATGGCCGGCGTTGAGCATGTGTTGTCCGTCTCACGCCCTGGCGTGGCTGTGCTGACCTTGCAGTTCAAAGTCGGGGTGTCGAACAACGAAGCCTTGGTGCGCTTGCACGACACGCTGCGTACCAACACCGACTGGCTGCCCAAGGGCTTGGGCGTGATGGAACCGCTCATCAAGCCCAAGGGCATTGACGATGTGCCCATCGTCACGCTCACGCTGCATGGCAAGAGCCCTGAAACCAGCGCCTATGAACTGGAGCGCGTGGCGCACAGCATTGAGGCCGACATCAAGCGCGTGCCCGGCACCCGCGAGGTGCAAACACTGGGTGGGCCGAACCGCGCCGTGCTGGTGCAGATCGATCCGCAGCGCATGGCCGGCACGGGCGTCACGGTCAATGACTTGCGCGCCGCCTTGCAGTCCGCCAACTTGGGCCTGCCCGTAGGCGAGATGCTCAGCGGCAACAAAAGCATCAGCATCGAAGCCGGCCCCTACCTGTCCCACGCCAGCGAAGTAGCTGACCTGATGGTCGGTGTGAGGGATGCAAAACCGGTGTTTCTGAAAGACGTCGCAGACGTCAAAGACGGGCCGTTGCCGGCCAGCCGCTACGTTTGGCATGGCAATGGACAAGCCAGCGGTGGCGATGGCAGCGAGTTCCCAGCCGTGACGCTGTCCGTCACCAAAAAATCGGGCGAAAACGCCATTGACGTGGCCAACGGCGTCGTCAGCCGGGTTGCACAACTACACGGCAGCGTGATCCCAGATGACGTGCAAGTCGTTGAAACCCGCAACTACGGCACGACGGCCAACGACAAAGCTAAAAAGCTCATCCAAAAGCTGCTCTTTGCCACAGCGGCGGTGGTCGCACTGGTCTTCATTGCACTGGGACGACGTGAAGCAGCTATCGTGGGCGCGGCCGTGATTTTGACCTTGACAGTGACGTTGTTTGCATCGTGGGCTTGGGGCTTCACGTTGAACCGTGTGTCACTGTTTGCCTTGATTTTCTCGATCGGCATCTTGGTCGATGACGCCATCGTGGTGGTTGAAAACATCCACCGACATCAACAGCTGTTCCCCGGAAAAACGCTGACCGAGATCATTCCCGGCGCGGTCGACGAGGTCGGCAGTCCGACGATTTTGGCCACCTTCACCGTGATCGCCGCCCTGCTACCGATGGCATTTGTCAGCGGCTTGATGGGCCCGTACATGAGCCCGATCCCGATCAACGCCAGCATGGGCATGTTGCTGTCGCTGGCGATTGCCTTCATCGTCACGCCGTGGTTGGCAAGGCTGTGGATGAAAGCCAGCCATGCCGGCGAAAACCATGCGGCGCCGACCGGCTTGGCAGCCAAAATAGGGCCGCTCTTTGAGCGCGTTTTCAAACCGCTGCTGGACAACCAGCACGGCGCACGCAACCGCAAGTTGTTGGGCCTCGGCATCGGCGGGCTGATCGCCTTGTCGCTGGTCTTACCGGCCACCGGACTGGTGCTGCTGAAGATGCTGCCTTTCGACAACAAGTCTGAATTTCAGGTGGTGGTCGACATGCCTGCGGGCACGCCGCTGGAGCAAACTGCCGCCGTGCTGCGCGAGCTGGGTGCGTACTTGGTCACGGTCCCTGAAGTCACTCACTACCAAGCCTACGCAGGCACCGCAGCGCCCATCAACTTCAACGGCCTGGTACGCCAGTACTATCTGCGCGCTGGCGGCGAAGTCGGTGACATTCAGGTCAATCTGGTTGACAAAGCCCACCGCACAGACAAGAGCCACGCCATCGCGACCCGTGTCCGCCCTGCGTTGCAAAAGATTGGCCTGCGCTTTGGCGCCAACGTCAAAGTAGTGGAAGTGCCGCCAGGCCCGCCCGTGATCTCGCCCATCGTGGCGGAGATTTATGGGCCGGACGCAGAAGGCCGGCGCCAAGTGGCAAAAGCCGTGCGCGCTATTTTTGAGAAGACCGACAACGTCGTCGACGTGGACGACAGCAGCATCGCCAGCGCACCGCGCAAGCTGTTGTTGGTCGACCGCCGCAAGGCCTCTAGCTTGGGCGTGTCACAGCAAGACATCGTCAGCACGCTGCGCGCCGGCTTGGCTGGCGAGGCCGCCACCTACCTGCACGATGGCAGCAAATACCCGACAGCCGTCACGCTGCAATTGCCAGCTGAGCAACAGGGCGACTTGCATGCTTTACTGCAACTGAGCGTGCGCGGTGCCTCAGGCAAGTTGGTGCCAATTCGTGAGCTGGTCACCCTCCGCGACACCGAACGCGAGCAACCCAT
>CANFWV010000073.1 GCA_947450695.1 Comamonadaceae bacterium | reverse complement strand
TGATTCGAGCAGCACGTAGGCGTAGCGACGGGCAATGGCTGACGCGCGTGAGTGAAATCCATCTTGACCATCCGGCATTTGCTGGGCCCACTGCACAGCGATGTCACGCGGCAAAAATGCGTTGGTGCCACGCACCCAAGAGGCCATGTCGCGCTCCAGTGGGGTGTCGAAATGCGCCACCTGCATCAGCCCGTGAACGCCGGCATCGGTGCGGCCAGCACACATCACTCGCAGCGGTTGCATAGCGAATTTGGCCAAGGCGTTTTCGAGCTGATCCTGGATGGTGTTGCCCGAGAGCTGGCTCTGCCAGCCCTGATAAGCGCTGCCGTTGTAGCTGATACCTAACGCGACTCTCAAGACTTGGTCCGGGGCGGGGTCTTGGCCGGGGTGCCAAGTTCCAGATCAAAGTCCAGTTTGTCAAACGGCGGGGTAGCTGCCGGGCTTGACTCGGCAAATTGGTACAGCGGATTGGTCGGGTCGAGGGCTTGTCCTTTTTTGCAAATCCGCTCCCAGTTGGCGCCTTTGCCGCCGGTGATCGGCAGGGCTTCAATCGCTAGTCTTTCAAAGCTGGCGACATCATCGCGGTCGATGTAGATGTCCATCAGTTCAAGGTGTAGCGCTAGTCGTTGTGGGGTGCGCTTGAGAGCGCTGCGCAGCAGAGTTTCGGCTTCAGCCTCGTGGCCTAGGGCCAGCTCGCCTTGCGCCAACGTCAAAGGGTCGTCTTCAAGCGGTTCTTCACGAACTGCTGGTGCTGCAGGTTTAGAGGTCTCTGGTGAGCCGCTGTCGATCGAAGGCTCGATTGATTCGGCGGGATCTTTGACCGCACTGTCCACTCGCTTCCGGGCTGATCGAAAACCACCATTTTTGTCAGCTGAATTTCCGCGCGAGCGGAAAAATCCCCAGGCTAGTAACAAGCCTAAAAATCCAGCGGCGGCTGCTAGAACGATGGGATCTTTCGACAATCGGTCGATCAAACCCGTCTGTTCTTGATGGGCGCGTGCGGCCGCTGCTACCGCCGGTGGCGTACCGATGGCCAGCCCAGGGTCTGCCGAATTGGTTGTTGCTGCGTCGCTTGCTACAGGTGCTACCGGGGCGACCCCAAGTTTGTTCAGTTCACTGATGTTTTTCGACAACTCAGCCAAGCGATCAGCGGCATCTTTGGCTTGACGCACTTGTGAGAGTTTTTCTTCGGTATTGGCTGCGCCCGAAGTGACACTATTTAGTGCGCCCTTGGAAAGGGTGAGCTTGCCGGCCGCTGTGGCGGCAGCTGTTTTCTCTTCCACTTTACTTTGCACTTTGCCGGAGGCTTCACGGCCCGAAGGCGTGACTTGTGCTGGACGTGCGTTACTGGCGAGTTGCTGGCGGAAGGCACTGAAATCCCTACTTTGGGCAATGATGGATTGCCTTGCGTCGTCACGCGTAACAGTCGTTGCATCGGCAGCCGTCGGCATCGCTAGCACTGCACCAGCTTTGAGCCGGTTCACGTTGCCAGCGACAAAGGCGTCAGGGTTGCTGCGCAACATTGCCAGCAGCATCTGGTCAAGAGATACGGTCACGGGCAGGCCTTGCAAGGCCAGTTGACTTGCCGTGTTGCCGCGAACCACCGTCACTTGCTTGGCGGCTGCTGGTTTAGAGCGTACCAAGGGGGTGGCGCTCGATGCCGCCTTGGCCGGACTGGCCGCCGAAGGGCTGCCGGGGGCTTGGGGTGACGCTGGCACCACGGCCGCTGGAGCTTCAGCCTCCACAGCCACAGTCGTTATGGGTAGTGTTGGCGTAACGCTCACCTTGGGTGGGGTCAATAAAAGTGTGAAGTCGCGCGTAATTTTCCCGGAGGCCCAGCTCACCTCCAGCACGATGTCGATAAACGCTGCAGTGGCTGGTTTGCTGTTGCTGAGCAGAAGTAGAGCACTGCCATCGGGCGAACGCTGTAACGTGAACTGCATGCTACTTAGGTCGGGGTTGTAGTCGAGTCCCATGGCCTTGTAGGCATCTGCTGAGGCGAGCGACGGCCGGAAACTCTCAGCAACAGAAGCCGTCATGTCAAGGATGTCGACTTCAGCCCGCAACGGTTCGCCGATAGCCGAGAGCACATTGAGTCGGCCCAGCGCAAGCGCATGGGCATCAAAGCTGGTCAAGCTGCCTAAACTCAGTAAACCAAGCAGTGCCAGGGTCGTTGCACCACGTTTTCTGCCGCATGCTTGGTGCGCGCTTGAAATTGCGTAAAGGCCTTGCGTTGCAGACTGCGCAGGTTTTGTTTTTTTCAAGCTTGATCGCACGGTATCCCTAGCAGTAGGTTGGAAAAAACGGACCTTAACACCAAGTCCCTGCTGTCTCAATTTTCCAGCAGGATGCGCAGCATGCGGCGCAGTGGCTCGGCAGCGCCCCACAAGAGCTGGTCGCCCACAGTGAAGGCGCCGACATAGTCATCGCCCATGGCCAACTTACGGATGCGTCCGACCGGAATAAGCATGGTGCCGGTGACGGCTACAGGGGTCAGGTCACGGATACTGGCTTCACGGGTATTGGGCACTACTTGGACCCACTCGTTGTCGGCAGCGATCATGGCTTCGATGTCGGCCACAGGCACATTTTTCTTCAGCTTGAAGGTCAATGCCTGACTGTGGCAACGCATGGCGCCGACACGGACGCAAAAGCCATCGACCGGCACGGCAGGACTGCCGAAGCCTTCGCCTTGGGCCAAAATTTTATTGGTCTCGGCCATGCCTTTCCACTCTTCTTTCGACATGCCGTTGCCCAGATCTTTGTCGATCCATGGAATCAGTGAGCCACCCAGCGGGACGCTGAAGTTGGCGGTCTCAGCTGCTGTCAAGCTGCGCTGTTTGGCTATGACTTTTCGGTCGATCTCCAAGATCGCGCTTTTCGGGTCGTCCAGCAGGTTTTTGACTTCTGCGTTCAGCGTGCCGTATTGCGTCAGCAACTCGCGCATATGCTGGGCACCACCGCCAGAGGCGGCTTGGTAGGTTTGGGTGCTCATCCATTCGACGAGGCCGGCCTTGTACAGTGCGCCTACGCCCATCAACATGCAGCTAACGGTGCAATTGCCACCAACCCAGTTCTTGCCGCCGCGTTGGATGGCATTTTTGATCACTGTCAAATTGACCGGGTCAAGCACGATGACCGCGTCATCGTTCATTCGCAGCGTCGATGCGGCGTCAATCCAGTGACCGGTCCAGCCAGCGGCGCGTAGTTTTGGGAAAACGTCAGAGGTGTAGTCGCCACCTTGGGCGGTCAAAATGATGTCGCATTTTTTCAGCGCATCAATGTCAAAAGCGTCTTTGAGCGTGGTCTCATTTTTCGCCTGCGCAGGGGCTTTGCCGCCGGCATTCGAGGTTGAGAAAAACACCGGCTCGATCATGGCAAAGTCGCCCTCGGCCTGCATGCGGTCAATCAACACAGAGCCGACCATGCCACGCCAGCCGATAAGTCCTACCAATTTGAACATTTGCAACGCCCTTCTAATTTAAAAAACAGTGTCAGACCAGACTGTTTGCCCGGCTCGTCTGGCCGGGGAGGCGCACGACGAACCAAACTGGATCAGTCCTTCATGGTCATCGTTTTGGTTGTGGCTGCACGCTTATAGCATCCCGCATTATCGTCAGCGGTGAGGATCAACATGATCTGATAAGCGTGAAACATGGACCGTATTGTAGCGATTTGAGGTCAATGGCTTGCTTGTATAGGCAGCAAAAAAGGCGCTAAAAATTGACGTTCTAACGATTGAATCCTCAAGAAGTACAAATTTTTAGATTTAATACCTTTTAATGATGTACCCTCAGCGGAGGCGAATGCTGCTCTATAGGTAAAGTTTAAAGATGGAAAAAATTCAAGCGGCGATCATCAAAGAGCGGGGTGTTAAGTTCACGGTCGTGATCGTTCAGCAACATCTGTTTGAGTCTCAAGCCGACTGCCAAACGACTGCCCACGCATTTGAGCCCTACTTCCCTAGAATGCCGATCATTCTGATGGCTCAAGATAGCCGAGGTACGCCCTCGTACTGGGGGCGGAAAGATATTGTCAGTTTTTTGTCTGGCGTGGCGCTCACACGGTTTCCTTGGAAAGAATATAAATTCGACGTTTGAGTGACGCCGAATGATTCTGGCGAACCGAAGAAGGCCATAGGGGCTTAGCCCAATGCCTTCACAACCGCATTACCCATTTCGACGGTGCCAACGCGGGTCGTACCTTCGCTGTAGATGTCTGGTGTGCGCAAGCCCTGGCTTAAGACCGCATCTACCGCTTTTTCGATGCGTGCAGCCGCTTCGGGCTGGTTCAAGCTGAAACGCAACATCATGGCGGCGCTCAAAATTGTCGCCAGCGGATTCGCCACCCCTTTGCCCGCGATGTCGGGCGCGCTACCGTGGCTCGGTTCGTACAGACCTTGGTTTTGAGCGTTCAGGCTGGCTGATGGCAACATGCCGATGCTGCCGGTAAGCATGGCCGCAGCGTCGCTCAGGATGTCGCCGAACATGTTGCCGGTGACAACGACGTCAAATTTTTTCGGTGCTTTCACCAGCTGCATGGCGGCGTTGTCGACGTACATGTGGTCCAGCGCGACATCGGGATATTGCAGACCGATCTCAGTTATCACGTCTTTCCAAAGCTGGAAAGTTTCGAGTACGTTGGCTTTGTCGACGCTGGTGACGCGTTTGCTGCGTTTGCGTGCTGCCTGAAAAGCCACGTGCGCAATGCGTTCGATTTCGGGGCGCGAATAGCGCATGGTGTCAAAGGCTTCTTCACTGCCCGGGAAATGTCCGTCAGTTGCCACACGACGACCGCGTGGCTGGCCAAAGTAAATGTCACCGGTCAGCTCGCGAATTATGAGGATGTCCAAGCCCGATACCAGTTCTCGTTTCAGGCTGGAGGCGTCGACCAATTGCGGGTAGCAGATGGCGGGGCGGAAGTTGGCAAACAGGGCGAGGTTTTTGCGCAGGCCCAAAATGGCTTGCTCAGGTCGCAGGGGGCGGTCAAGCGTGTCGTATTTCCAGTCGCCGACAGCGCCAAACAAAATCGCATCTGAGGCCTTCGCCAGTGCCAGCGTGGCCTCCGGCAATGGGTGACCGTAGGCTTCAAAAGCGGCTCCGCCCACCAGAGCGGTTTCCAGCGTCATGTCTAGTTCCAGAACCTTCAAGACTTTGACTGCCTCGGCCACAATTTCGGTTCCGATGCCATCACCGGGAAGTACTGCAATTTTCATCATTTAGCCATTCATGCGTTGCGGCCAAAGCCGCAAATTAAGGAGGTGCGTTAACTCGCACCATGTTATTCAGAAAGATCGAAGGATCAGATTTTGTACGTGTGGGCCAGCCAAGGTTTGGTGGCCAGTCGAGCCGTTTCAAAGGCCTTGATCTTGTCGCTCTGGCGCAAAGTCAGGCCAATGTCGTCAAGTCCGCCCAGCAGGCAGAACTTGCGGAAAGGCTGCACATCGAATGGGAGTTCTTCGCCTTGCGGCTTGATCACCACTTGGCGCTCGAGGTCGATTGTTAGCTGGTAACCGGGGAACGCTAGAGCCTCGGCAAACAGTTGGCTCACTTGGGCTTCCGGCAAGACGATGGGCAACAGGCCGTTCTTAAAGCTGTTGTTGAAAAAGATGTCTGCGTAACTGGGTGCAATGATGGCCCGAAAACCATATTGGTCGAGTGCCCAAGGCGCGTGTTCGCGTGAGGAGCCGCAGCCAAAATTTTTGCGCGCCAGCAAGACGGACGCACCTTTGTAGCGGGGCTGGTTCAGCACGAAATCCGGGTTCGGTTTGCGTGAGGCTGGGACTTGTCCAGGAAACCCTGCATCGAGGTAGCGCCAGGCGTCAAACAGGTTGGGGCCGAAGCCAGTCTTTCTGATGGACTTGAGGAATTGCTTTGGAATGATAGCGTCCGTGTCCACGTTTTCGCGGTCCATGGGGGCTACCAAGCCTTGGTGTAAGGTGAATTTTTGCATGGGAGTAATAGGTTATTTTTTGGCCGCGTTTTCAACCGCAGCGCCGGCTCTTTGCACGTCTTGCCCTAGGCCGCGCATCGTATTGCAGCCCGACAAAAGCAGGCAAAGAGTGGCGTAAAAGAGGGCCATTTTTTTGCTGAACATGATGCGTTTGGGGTTCAAGCGAATTTACGGATGTCGACGAAATGACCGTGCACGGCGGCCGCAGCAGCCATTGCCGGGCTGACCAGATGGGTCCGTCCGCCGGCGCCTTGACGGCCTTCGAAGTTACGGTTACTGGTCGAGGCGCAGCGCTCACCCGGCTCCAATCGGTCTGCGTTCATGGCTAAGCACATCGAGCAACCGGGCTCGCGCCACTCAAAACCTGCAGCGACAAAAATCTTGTCGAGGCCTTCACGTTCGGCTTGTTCCTTGACCAAGCCGGAACCGGGCACAACCATGGCGAGCTTGACGTTTTTCGCGACTTTCTGGCCTATTTTTTTCACGATGGCCGCGGCTTCTCGGATGTCTTCAATGCGGCTGTTGGTGCACGAGCCGATGAAGACTTTGTCGATCATGATGTCGTTGATCGCCTTGCCGGGAGCCAGACCCATGTAGGTCAAGGCGCGTTCGATGGCGTCGCGTTTATTGGCGTCTTTTTCCTTGTCCGGATCGGGTAGGCTGTCTTCAATCGACAGCACCATTTCTGGTGAGGTGCCCCAGGTGACCTGTGGCCGGATGCTCCCAGCGTCGAGTTCGACGACTGCGTCAAATTTGGCGCCAGCGTCAGACCGCAGGGTGTTCCAGTACTGAACCGCCATGTCCCACTCGGGACCACCGACAAATTGGCCGGTTTTGGGGTCGGTGCCGGGCGCGAGCAAACGGCCCTTGACGTAGTCAATGGTTTTTTGGTCAACCGCCACCAAGCCGGCGCGTGCACCGGCTTCGATCGCCATGTTGCAGACGGTCATGCGGCCTTCCATGCTCAACGCACGGATCGCCGCGCCGCCAAACTCGATGGTGTAGCCAGTGCCGCCCGCCGTGCCGATTTTGCCGATGATGGCCAGCACGATGTCTTTGCCAGTCAGGCCGGGGGCCAATGTGCCTTCGACCTTGATCAGCAGGTTTTTGGCCTTTTTGGCTAGCAGCGTTTGGGTTGCCATGACGTGCTCGACTTCGCTGGTGCCAATGCCGTGCGCCAGTGCGCCAAAAGCACCGTGCGTGGAGGTGTGCGAGTCGCCGCAGACGACGGTCATGCCGGGCAGCGTGGCGCCACTTTCAGGCCCCATGACGTGGACGATGCCTTGCCGCTTGGAGAGAAACGGGAAGTAGGCTGCGGCGCCGAATTCCGCGATGTTGCTGTCCAGAGTGACAATTTGTTCTTTGCTGACCGCGTCGGTCAGACCGTCGTAGCCCAACTCCCAGCCGGTGGTCGGCGTGTTGTGGTCAGCGGTGGCCACGATGGAGCTGATGCGCCAGACCTTGCGGCCGGCTTCACGCAGGCCTTCAAAGGCTTGTGGGCTGGTGACTTCATGGACCAAATGACGGTCGATGTAAATGATGGCCGTGCCATCTTCTTCGGTGTGGACGACGTGTTCGTCCCAGATCTTGTCGTAGAGGGTTCGCATTTGTTTCCTTCGAGGTTTTTTATTTTAAAGCTATGGGGAAGTCTATGGAAGACTTGGTGTCGGCCATTGCAGCTGACGGCCGCTGCTTAGACGTAATTTGTCGATGTCTTCGGGCGTGTCAAGGTCTTGAACAAAATGCGGGTTGTCGCAGTCGAAGGCGTGAGCTTGCGCCGCATGTTGCTGACGCCATTGTTTGCAGCCAACCTCTGGCGGGCAGGTCAGCATTGCGCGGCGAACCGCCGTCGTGAATATGACCGGATTACCTGGCTGGCCGTGCACGCACGGGAACAGCAAGGACGTACCCTCAGGCCGCTGTTTGAAAGCTTCCATCAGTTGCCTTACATCTTGCGCATCAATCAGGGGCTGATCGGCCAGAACCATCAGAACGACGTCGGTCTGGCCACTCAGGCTTTGTAGTCCCAGCCGCTGTGACGAAATCGGGCTGGCATCCGGGTTGGGATTTGTCACCAGCGTGACCGTCAAGTCTTTCAGTTGCGGTGCTATCTCCCTCGCATGGTGGCCCAATACAACCACAAGTTCAGTCACGCCAGCGCCCTGTAAGGCCATGATCTGGTGGCGTATCAGCGGCATACCGTCAAGCTCCAGCAGTGACTTTGCTTTGTAGCCCATGCGCATACCTGCACCGGCTGCCAAAAGTACTGCAGCCACGCTGATGGGATGCTGAAGGACGTTGGCGGCAACGCTAGTCATCGTGCACGTGTCAGTCGATGATTTTTCCAACCTCGAGCACCCGCACCCGCGGATCGACGTTGTAGCCACCAAATTCTGTGTAACGCATCAACTGCCGCTCACAGCGATTGCAGTGCCACACATCGCACTGGTTGTAGGGGAAAAAAGCAGTCGCTATGGGTGCGTTCGGTGAGTCGTAGCGCGAGCCTTGCAGGTGGAATTCTTCGAGGGTTGGTTCGTCGATTGCAGGGTCGCGGAGGGTCCCAACCGCGGTCATTTGCGCGGATTCCCATCGATATTCGGCGAGACTTTCCCAAGCTGTGCAGTCACCTAGGGCGCAACTGCATGTCAGAGGTGACTTCGCGCTGGCCAAAGCCAATCGCAGTGCGGCAGAGTTGGGGATGTGTTTCAAGGGGAATTGCCCAATAGGGAAATTTTGAGCACTTTCAATAACTAGCTCTTTATGAGAAAAGCCTGCCGACACGAAGTAGACAGGCTTTTCAAAATAGGCTTTCCAAGAAGCCGGCCGATTATCAGCGCTGGCCGATAGGCTTCACGTCGCGCGGTGTCGAGCCTGTGAACAGTTGGCGCGGACGTCCAATCTTGTACTCAGGGTCACCAATCATTTCATTCAGCTGAGCGATCCAGCCGACCGTGCGCGCCAAGGCGAAGACGGCAGTGAACAGCGGCACCGGGATACCAATAGCGCGCTGGACGATGCCCGAGTAGAAGTCGACGTTCGGGTAGAGCTTGCGTGAGACAAAGTAGTCGTCTTCTAGTGCAATTTTTTCGAGTGTCATGGCCAACTTGAACAGTGGGTCGTTTTCGAGTCCCATCTCTTGCAGCACTTCTTTGCAGGTTTCCTGCATCAGTTTGGCGCGGGGATCGTAGTTTTTATAAACGCGGTGACCAAAACCCATCAGTTTGACAGTCGAGTTCTTGTCCTTCACTTGCTTGATGAACTCGCCGATGTTCTCGACGCCACCACTTTTTTGGATATCAGTCAGCATGTTCAGTGCGGCTTCGTTGGCGCCGCCGTGAGCCGGACCCCAGAGGCAAGCCACGCCGGCTGCAATGGCTGCAAACGGGTTAGTGCCTGAAGAGCCACACAGCCGCACGGTAGATGTCGAAGCATTTTGCTCGTGGTCGGCGTGCAGGATAAAGATGCGATCAAGCGCGCGTTCGAGTACTGGGTTGACTTTGTACTCTTCGCACGGCGTGGAGAACATCGTGTGGAGGAAATTGCCGGAGTAGCTCAGGTCGTTACGTGGGTAGACGTAAGGTTGGCCGACGGTGTACTTGTAAGCCATGGACACCAGCGTCGGCATCTTGGCAATCAGACGAATCGCCGCAATTTCGCGGTGCTCCGGATTGTTGATGTCGGTACTGTCATGGTAGAAGGCAGAAAGAGCGCCGACCAGTCCGGTCATGATGGCCATCGGATGCGCGTCACGGCGGAAACCGCGCATGAAATACTGCATCTGCTCGTGAACCATGGTGTGATTCGTCACGCGGCTGACGAAATCAGTTTTCTGGTTGGCGTCAGGCAGTTCACCGTACAGCAACAGGTGGCAGGTTTCGAGGTAGTCACAGTTGGTGGCGAGCTGCTCAATGGGGTAACCACGGTACAGAAGCTCACCTTTGTCTCCGTCGATGTAGGTGATGGCTGACTGCGTGGCCGCTGTCGATAAAAAACCTGGGTCATACGTGAACATGCCCGTCTGTGCGTAGAGCTTGCGGATGTCGACCACATCAGGGCCTACGGAACCTTGGTAAACAGGCAAGTCAACACTGGGGGTGCCGTTGCTGAACGAGATGGTTGCTTTGTTGTCGGCTAGTTTCATTTTTCTATCCTTTTCAAGTGGAATTTGGGGATGTCTTGTCGACATCAGTCCTGTAGTTTTTGGAGTCAGGCTCGCGCGTCTGGAGTTGCCGCGGGAACGATCAACAAGGCGAGTACTTCTTTGGCTTCATCTGTCGATGCGCTGACGGCTTCGAGTTCACCGGGTTGCTTTCTCTGTAGAAAAAGATCCAACAGGTCATTGTCTGACAAATCCATCAAATCATCCAAGCCTTTAGCTTGCCTGACGGTCAGTAGGGACTCATGCTTTGCAAAAAAACGTTCAATGAACAGGTCGTTTTCAAGCAAGCCACGACGGCAACCCCACTTGAGCCTGCTGAGCGAGCGCTCATCAAGCCGCGGCGAGTATATGTTTGTCGAAGTGTCGGATTGGATTGATGTCACAGTGGGATTTTCAGACTGCGCGCAGAACCATCATTTCCTTGATCTTGCCAATGGCCTTGGTCGGGTTCAGGCCCTTAGGGCAAACATCGACGCAATTCATGATGGTGTGGCAGCGAAACAAGCGGTACGGATCTTCAAGGTTGTCGAGGCGTGCAGCGGTGTCTTCGTCACGGCTGTCCGCGATGAAGCGGTAAGCCTGCAGTAGACCGGCAGGGCCGACAAACTTGTCCGGATTCCACCAGAAGCTTGGGCAACTGGTCGAGCAGCTCGCGCACAAGATGCACTCATATAAGCCATTAAGCTCGTCGCGCTCTTCTGGGCTTTGCAAACGCTCTTTTTCCGGCGGTACATTGTCATTGACCAAGTATGGCTTGATCGAGTTGTACTGCTTGAAGAACTGCGTCATGTCGACGATCAAGTCGCGAACTACTGGCAAACCAGGCAGCGGTTTCAGGACGATGGTGCCCTTCAGCGTGAGCATATTGGTCAGGCAGGCGAGGCCGTTTTTACCGTTGATGTTCATCGCGTCCGAGCCACAAACGCCTTCGCGGCAGGAGCGGCGAAAGGTGATGGTCGGGTCTTGAGCCTTGAGTTTCATCAGTGCGTCGAGTAGCATGCGTTCGCTGCCATCGAGTTCAACCTCGATGGTTTGCATGTAGGGCTTAGCGTCCTGATCTGGGTCGTAGCGATAAATCTGGAAAGTGCGTTTAGTCATGGTTTACTCGCAAAAATAAGTCAGTTGGGGACCGCGTTAAAGCACTGTCCCGCCAGTTATTAAAAGCTACGAACTGTCAGGGGAATCGAATCCACTGTCAGCGGTTTCATCTGCACGGGTTTGTAGGACAGACGGTTGCCTTCACGGTGCCAGAGGGTGTGTTTGTGCCACTCGCTGTCGTTCCGGCCGTTCGGATTTTCGGGTGTGTCGCCGAAGTCATCGACCGAGTGTGCGCCGCGACTTTCGTGGCGTGCTGCCGCTGAAACGATGGTGGCTTCTGCCGCTTCGATCAGGTTTTCGACTTCCAGCGCTTCAATGCGGGCTGTATTGAAAATTTTCGACTTGTCTTTTAAGCCTATTTTCTTCACACGTTCGCGCAGTGCGGCGATCTTGGCCACGCCTTCACTCATGATGGCGACGGTGCGGAAGACACCGGCATGCTGCTGCATGGCGGCGCGGATGTCATTGGCAACGTCTTGCGCGTATTCGCCGTCTGTGGCGTTGTCTAGACGCGCGATCCGTGCCAAGGTAGCGTCAGCCGCATTGGCTGGCATCGGTTTGTGCTCGGTGCTCTTGTTGAATTCAACAATGTGGTTGCCAGCAGCACGTCCAAAAACCAGCAAGTCGAGCAAGGAGTTGGTGCCCAAGCGGTTCGCGCCGTGAACGCTGACGCAAGAGCATTCGCCCACAGCGTACAGACCGTTAACAACTTCGCTTTGGTTGGCCGCATTTTGTGTGACCACTTGGCCGTGGATGTTGGTCGGAATGCCGCCCATCTGGTAATGAATGGTCGGCACCACAGGAATTGGTTCCTTGGTGATGTCGACGTTGGCAAAATTGTGGCCAATCTCAAACACCGAAGGCAGACGTTTCATGATGGTGTCGGCGCCGAGGTGGGTCATGTCAAGGTTGATGTAGTCCTTATTAGGACCGCAGCCGCGACCTTCTTTGATCTCTTGGTCCATGCAGCGCGACACGTAGTCACGCGGGGCCAAATCTTTGTAGGCAGGTGCATAACGCTCCATAAAGCGTTCGCCATTGCTGTTGCGCAGAATCGCGCCTTCGCCGCGGCAGCCTTCGGTCAGCAACACGCCTGCGCCATGCACGCCGGTAGGGTGGAACTGCCAGAACTCCATGTCTTCAAGTGGGATGCCGGCACGAGCAGCCATGCCCAAACCGTCGCCGGTATTGATGAAGGCATTGGTTGAGGCTTCAAAAATACGGCCTGCACCGCCAGTGGCGAGCAGCGTGGTTTTGGCTTCAAAAATATGAACGTCACCGGTTTCCATCTCGATGGCGGTGACGCCAACGACGTCGCCAGCTTCGTCACGGATCAAGTCCATCGCCAACCATTCAACGAAGAAGCTGGTTTTTTCCTTGACGTTTTGTTGGTATAGAGTGTGCAGCATCGCGTGGCCAGTACGGTCGGCTGCGGCGCAAGCGCGCTGCACTGCTTTTTCACCGTAGTTGGCGGTGTGGCCGCCAAACGGACGCTGGTAAATCGTGCCGTCCGGGTTGCGGTCAAACGGCATACCCATATGTTCCAAGTCGTAAACGACCTTAGGGGCTTCACGGCACATGTATTCGATCGCGTCTTGGTCGCCGAGCCAGTCGGAGCCTTTGACGGTGTCGTAGAAATGGTAGTGCCAGTTGTCTTCGGACATGTTGCCGAGCGAGGCTCCAATGCCGCCTTGGGCGGCAACTGTGTGCGAGCGCGTTGGGAATACTTTAGACAGAACGGCAACGTTCAAGCCGGCTTTGGCCAGTTGCAGTGAGGCGCGCATACCGGAGCCGCCGGCACCGACGATAACGACGTCAAATTTGCGTTTTGGGAGTTTCGAAGTGAGTGTCATGATTTCTTAGAGTCTCCACAAGACTTGAATGGCCCAACCGGAACATGCCACGAGCCAGACGATGGTAAATACTTGAAGCGACAAGCGCAGTGCCACGGGCTTGATGTAGTCCATGTAGATGTCGCGCATGCCGACCCAGACGTGCCACAGCAGGCACAAGATGACCACGAAGGTCAGCATTTTCATGGGTTGCGAAGCAAAGATGCCGGCCCACTTGTCGTAGCCGATAGGACCTTTGTTGAGCAGCACC
>CANFWV010000072.1 GCA_947450695.1 Comamonadaceae bacterium | reverse complement strand
AGCTGAAGTGACGCCGATTCGCGAGCTCGACCGGATTGAGATCGGCACCGGCTCACGCGGCCCGATCACGGAAAAAATCCAAGCTGCTTTCTTTGACATCGTCAATGGCCGCAACCCCAAATACGCCAGCTGGCTGAGCCGCGTTTAAGGCCGTATTGAACAGGACACACAGCATGAGCAAAACTGAAAAAATCGGCGCCGTGGTTGAACTCCGCGCCAGCGAACTCAACAGCCAGGGCGGCGTTTTCTGCCCGAACCCCAATATGAGCCAGTGGAGCAGCCACCCGAAGGTTTACTTAGGGTTGGCTGAGAGCGGGCAAGCCCGCTGCCCGTATTGCAGCACGCTGTACAAGCTCAAAGTTGGCGAGCATTTCAGCCCGCATCACTGAGCTGTGCGCTACCAAGGCGCTTTAAGCGTTGAGGTGAATCGGCAGCTCAACTACAAATGAGGCGCCGCCGCCCGGGTTGTCTTCGCAGCGCACACTGCCGCCGTGGCGCTCGGCAATGGACTTGACCAAGGCCAGCCCCAAGCCCACACCACCATCGCGTTCACTCGCACCGGGGAGCCGGTAAAACGGCTCGAAGATCCGATCACGTTGGTCCACCGGCACGCCCGGGCCGTGGTCGTTGACACGGATCACCGCAGTCGGTTGAGCCGTGCTGCCGCCTTGCGCCAAGGCCAAGCTGACCTCGCCATCGCTGTAACGTTTGGCATTTTCAAGCAGGTTGCGCAGCAGTCGGCGTAGCAGCCGCGGTGAGCCCCGTAGTTGAAGGCTGTGCGAGTCGTCAAGGCTTGCGGGGTGCCCCAGTTCCGCCGAGAGCTCCGCATTCACGCGCGCGCATTCTTCAGCTGCCAGTCCCGTCAGGTCCAGTACTTCCATTGGTTCACTGTCGGTTTGGCCCGCGTCTAGCCGGCTCGCCAGCAAAATTTCGTCGATCAGTTGGTCCAGCTCGGTGATGCTGCGGGAGATTTCAATGCGTTGCGGCGATGCGAAGTCAGCGCTCAACATCTCTAGCCCCATGCGAATGCGCGTCAGCGGCGAGCGCAACTCATGCGAGGCATTAGCCAGTAGGTTTTTGTGCGCGTTGAGCAAGGCTTTTTGCGAATCCATCAACGTTTCAATGCGCTCGGCAGCGTTGTTGAATCGCTCCGCCAAAAAGGCCACTTCGTCTTGGCCATGCACCGGCACGCGGGCCGACAAGTCACCGCTGCCCCAGCGCTCAACGCCGCGTTGCAAGGCTTCGAGTCGCAAGGTCAAGCGACGGATGATCGGGTAAGCGGCCAAGGCCACGGCCAAGCCGACCATGGCGAGCGTCCAGAAAAATCCAAACGGTGGCCGGACCCAAAAGCTGCTGCCGGGCGGGTGTTTCGGGCGCGGCAAGTGAACGTCCAGCGTACGACCGTCCGTGGTCATCACTTCAAAATTTAGTTCTTGTCCTGGCCGTCGGTCACGGCTGGTTTGCGCTGTGCCAATCACGTCTCCGGACGCATTGCGAATCACGACCTCGCGGATCGGCGGCTGTGCATCGGCCGTCATGCGCCAAGCCCAGCCGACAGAAAACGTCAGCACCGCTACGGTCAGCACCACGGCCAGCCAAATGCGGACATACAAATGCGAGGTGAAGCGAGACCACATCAGCAACCTCAACTCAGTCTTGTTGCCGCGCAAACACGTAGCCGACACCGCGTACCGTCAAGATGCGCTTCGGGTCTTTCGCGTCAACTTCAATGGCGCTGCGGATGCGTCCCATGTGGACGTCAATCGAGCGGTCAAAGGCTTCGAGTTCACGGCCGCGCACGGCTTCCATGATCTGGTCGCGGCTGAGCACGCGCCCAGCGCGCTCAGCCATCGCTACCAGCAAGTCAAATTGATACGAGGTGAGTTCGCGCACGGCACCGGCAACGGACACGACACGCGCATCGCGGTCAATGTCGAGGGTGCCAAAACGCATGACTTTATGCAGTGAGGTGCTGCTGGCGCTGGGGCTGACCTCGGCACCACGGCGCAGCACGGCGCGGATGCGGGCCAGCAATTCGCGTGGCTCAAACGGTTTTGGCAGGTAGTCGTCGGCGCCTATTTCGAGGCCGATGATGCGGTCCATCGGGTCGCCCTTGGCGGTCAGCATCAACACCGCCACGCTGGCTTTGTCGCCTTGGGTGCTGCGGTTTTTAATGCGCCGGCAGACTTCCAAGCCGTCTATGTCCGGCAGCATCAGGTCGAGGATGACAAGGTCGGGGTCGCTGTTGTCGAGCGCCTCTAGCCCGCTGCGGCCATCGGCTGCGTGCGTGAAACCGTAGCCCGACTGGCGCAGGTAGTCGCCCACCATGGCGGCGAGACGGTTGTCGTCTTCAATCATCAAGAGTTGCTGTGTCATGGGAGGAGGCGCGATCGGGGCTGAAAGGTCTATCTTGGCTGAACCCCGGCAAACCTGCTTGTAGCCATCGTAAAGATACGGTAAATCTCGCCTCAGTCTTCAGTGCTTTTCGGCTTGCTTGGCTTGCTTTGAGGCCAGCCAGACCAGCAACAACACCGGCACACCGAGCAGTGCAGTGCCCATGAAAAAAGTGGGGTAGTTGTAAGCGTCGACAAAGGCGCCTGAGTACCCGGCCAAAAACTTCGGCAGCAGCAACATCATGGAGCTGAACAAGGCGTACTGCGTGGCCGAATAATTGACGTTGGTCAGCCCCGAGAGGTAAGCGATGAAGGCCGCCGAGGCGATGCCGCTGGCCAAGTTGTCGGCCGAGATGACGAACATCAGCGCGGTCAGGTCATGGCCGCGCGTGGCCAGCCAGGCAAACAGCAGGTTGGTGGCGGCGCTCAGCACGGCGCCCAGCATCAGCACGCGCATCACGCCAAAGCGCATGGCCAGCGCGCCACCTACAAACGCGCCCACCAGCGTCATGACAACGCCGAACACTTTGGTCACCGCAGCGACTTCGTCTTTGCTGAAACCCATGTCCACATAAAACGGATTCGCCATGATGCCCATCACCACGTCGCTGATGCGGTAGACCGCAATCAGCGCCAAGATCAAGGCGGCTTGTTTGCCGTAACGCTTTAAAAAGTCAGCGAAAGGATCGACCAGCGCACTCTTCAGCCATTCCGCCGCATTGCGTGCGCGCGGCATCGAGATGGCGATGGGCTCGGGCGAAAACAAGACGGTGACCATGCCCAGCAGCATCGACGCCGCCATCACCAAATAAGCGGTTTGCCAAGCGTCTTGTTGATAGCCCGTGACGCCTGGCACTTCGGCGCGTGCGGCGATCCACAGCACGCCAGCGCCAGCCCAAATCATGGCGATGCGGTAACCCGTTTGGTAAGACGCCGCCAGCGCCGCTTGTCGTTGCACGTCGGCGGATTCAATGCGAAAAGCGTCTAGCGCAATGTCTTGCGTGGCCGACGCGACTGCGACGGCCAGCGCGCACCAGACCATCGGCATCAGGGCCAGCCGCGGGTCGGTGAAGGCAAGTCCTATCAAGGCCGCCATGATGACGCTTTGCGACAGCAGCAGCCAGCTGCGGCGCCGGCCCAGCCAGCGCGTCAGCAAGACAATCGGCAGCCGGTCGACCAGCGGCGCCCAGACCCATTTGAAGCCGTAGGCCAGACCGATCCAGCTCAGGTAACCGATGGTGGTGCGGTCGATGCCAGCTTCGCGCAGCCAAAAACTCAGCGTGCCAAACACCAGCAGCAGCGGCAGGCCGGCCGAAAAACCCAGTAACACCATGCGCAGCGTGGGCGGTTCAAGATAGACGCGCAGCGTTTGCCCCCAGCTTGGACGGACAGGATGGGTTGGGCTCATGCGCAAAATCTCATGCGGGAATAATACGCGTTGACTTTGCCTTGATTCAGGAGACTTTTCATGCCATACGCCCCGCGATTGACGGCCACTTTGCTGAGTGCCGCCCTGTTGCTGCCAAGCCTTGCTTTGGCGCAGCGCGAAGGTGTCGATGTTGGCGGTAACTCCGGCTTTGCCCGACTGGTGCCGGCCGACGACATCGAAGCCTCGGCCGGCAAGCAATACACCGAAATCTTGATGCAGGCGGCCAGCCACAAAGCCTTGGGCGCTGCCGACAACGCGCAAGTGATTCGTTTGCGTCGCATCGCGCAGCGCCTGATTCCGTTCACCAACGAGTGGAATCCGCGCGCCAAGACTTGGAAGTGGGAGGTCAACCTGATTGGTAGCAAGCAGATCAATGCGTTTTGCATGCCGGGCGGCAAAATCGCTTTTTACACCGGCATTCTCGAACAGTTGCAGCTCACCGACGACGAGGTGGCGCAGGTCATGGGGCACGAAATTGCCCACGCTCTGCGCGAGCATGCGCGCGCTCGCATGGGAAAAAGCGCGGCGACCAGCATGGGCGCGGGCGTGTTGTCGCAGTTGCTCGGGCTGGGTGACATCGGTCGCACGGTGACCAATTACGGCGTGCAACTGCTGAACATGACCTTCAGTCGGTCTGATGAGTCAGAGGCCGACTTGGTGGGGCTGGAGCTGGCGGCGCGTGCCGGCTATGACCCACGTGCAGGCATCACGCTGTGGCAAAAAATGGCAGCCAGCAGCCAAGGCGCACCGCCGCAATGGCTCAGCACGCACCCGGCCGGCAACACGCGGATTACCGACATTGAGCGAAATTTGCCAAAGGTGTTACCGATTTATGAGCGCGCCCGGAAGGACTGAGGAGCCCGAATCCGCAGTCATGAATGGCCGCGCTACGCTCGCCATGACTGCGTTCATTCGCTGTGCGTGATGACTCTCGTCACATCGTCGCGGGCGACTTTCAGGGCGGTCACATCCATCAGCACCAGCCGGATTCGTTTGTGACCGCTCTGTGGATCAACAAAGGCGTGGGCCTGTGCGTTCACGTACATCGGCATCAGCATGGATTTGCTGCGCAGGGATGGCAATGCCTCGGCAAAAACCTCGTCGGGGCTGTATTCCGCGGTGCTCAAGAAGGCGTCCAACCTAGGCAGAGCCTGCGGGTCAAAAAACTCCCGCAGGGGTCGACCGACCAGTTGCCTGCGCTCTTGGTTGAGCATTTTGGCCGCCCGCAAGTTGAGCTCAACGATGTTGCCCTGGGTGTTGAGCGTGAAGTAGCCAGCGGGCGCGAAGTCGTAAAGATCGAGGTATTTGGCGCGCAGGGCGTTGACCTCGGTCAGCGTTTGCGTGAGCTCTTCATTTTGAATTTCGAGTTCAATTTGATGCACCTGCAACTCGTGCACGAGTCGGCGCTGGTCCAACTCGCCAGCAGGCACGCCCCACATGCTTTTATGCGGTAAACGTTGTAACGCTTCCCGGCGTAATTGGGTGTCCGGCTCCAAATAACGGGCCATTTGAAACATCCTTTATGACTCGTCCTAAGCCGGTTTGGCGCAAGACGGGTAGATCACTTCACAAACATTGGTTGAATTTATAAGCGACTATTTCAACATTGGCAATGATATGTAAACGAATTTAACGAATTGTTACTTTGGAATCTTTTTGGTTGGTTTTCGGGCTGAAGTTCCCTTGCGAATTCCTAGGAGACAGATTACGTTGACTTCATCCGCCAATGTTCTCAATTTGTACCCAAACATGACGCATCAGTCCCTACCAATCTCGATATCGCTCACATCAACGACGTCCCCGAAGCCTCCCCAGCCTGTCGAGCAGGCGCCTGAATTGGTCCCTTTTCCAACCGCCGACAGCGTCGACTTGGGCGCCGCATTGGCCCCATTGGTGGGGCGCAAAACGCCGATCATCGGCATTGGTGCTTCGGCGGGCGGGCTGGAAGCGCTGGAGCAGTTTTTTTCACATGTGTCGCCGAAGAGCGGTTTGGCGTACGTCGTGGTGCAGCATCTCGACCCGGTCAAAGAAAGCCTGTTGCCCGATTTGTTGCAGCGCTACAGCCAAGTGCCCGTGGTGCAGGTGCGTGACATCACCCTGGTTGAGGCCAACCATGTGTACGTGGCGCCGCCTGGTTTTGAGGTCAACCTGCTGCATGGGGTGTTGCACCTGCTGAAACCGGTGTCACCGCGCGGTTTGCAATTGCCGATTGATTTTTTTCTACGCGCGTTGGCGCTGGACCAGCAAGCCAATGCGGCTGGGGTGATTTTGTCGGGCATGGGTTCTGACGGCACCTTGGGCCTGCGCGCCCTGAAAGAAAAAGCCGGCGGCGTGTTTGTGCAAGCACCCGAGACCGCCATGTTTGATGCCATGCCGCGGAACGCTGTGAATTCCGGCTTGGCCGATGTGGTCGCGCCGGCCGAGGCGTTGCCAGAGAAAATCATGGCTTATTTTTCGCATCGGCTGCTGGCGGGGCCCTTGGATGAGCGCATGGCCGACCGGCTTCAAAACTCACTGGAAAAAATCTTGATTCTGGTACGCGCCCATACCGGGCACGATTTCACCGAGTACAAAAAAAGCACGGTCTACCGGCGGATTCAACGGCGCATGGCGATTCACCAGATTGAGGGCGTCGACGACTATGTGAAATACCTCCGTGAAAATTTGGTCGAAGCCGAACTGCTGTTCAAAGAACTGCTGATTGGCGTGACTTGTTTTTTCCGCGACCCGGAGGTTTGGCAACACGTCAAGCTCGAGGTGCTCCCCGCGCTGTTGGCCGCTCATCCCGCTGGCTGCGAGTTGCGCGCCTGGGTGCCGGCGTGCTCGACCGGCGAAGAGGCCTACACCCTGGCCATTTTGTTTGTGGAAGCGCTTGAAGAACTCAAGCCGGCGGCGCGCTTCACGCTGCAGATTTTTGCCACCGACATGGACAAAGACGCGATCGACAAAGGGCGTGTCGGGTTTTACCCGGAGAACATCGCCAGCGATGTGTCGCCCGGGCGGTTGGCGCGCTTTTTTAGCAAAGTGCCTGGAGGCTACAACGTCAGCAAAGAGATCCGGAGCATGATTATTTTTGCGCCGCAAAGCCTGGCCAGTGACCCGCCGTTTGCCAAGCTGCATCTGCTGAGTTGCCGCAATCTGTTGATTTATTTGGAAACTGATTTGCAGCAAAAATTGGTGCGAATGTTCCACAGCAGTCTCAACCCCGGCGGTTATTTGGTGTTGGGTACGGCTGAGACGATCGGTGCCGCCACTCACTTGTTTGCCGCAGTCGCCGCCAAGACGCGCATTTACCGTCGACTCGGGGAGGGCCGTGGGTCAGCGTGTGTGGTGTTTCCGTTGCAAGGCACTGTGGCCCGCATGAAGGCGCAAGAGCAGGCAGTGAGAGCCGCCCATGCGGCGTCAGTTGTGCCCAGCTTGCAAGCGGTGGCAGAGCAGCTGTTGATGAAAAAATTCGCCCCCACGGCGGTGTTGGTGACGGCTCAGGCTGACATCGTTTATTTCAGCGGTAAGACGGCTAAATATCTGGAGCCGCCGGCCGGCAAGGCCAACCTCAACTTGTTTGCCATGTTGCGCCCGAGTTTGCGGCAGCCGTTGTTAGACCTTTTTTACCGCGCAGTTCGGCAAAAAATACCCGCCAAGCTGGATGCTGTGTCGCTTGGAGACAACGGCGTCGGTATGACTGTTCGCATCAGCATCGAGCCGTTGGACGATATTCAAGCGCTTAAGGGCTTGTTAATGGTGGTTTTTTCAGACATCGGGCCGGTGCCTGTGCAAGCCGTTAAGCCAGGGTCTGGCGAAGCAACCGACGATGCCCGTGTGCCTGAGCTGATGCTGGAACTGGCGCGTGCACGGGAAGAGCATCAGGCGACACGTGAAGAAATGCAGACCTCTCAAGAGGAGCTCAAGTCCGCCAACGAAGAGTTGCAGTCCGCCAACGAAGAGCTCACCACCTCGCGCGAAGAAATGCAGTCCATGAACGAAGAGTTGCAAACCGTCAACTCTGAGCTGCAAACGCGGGTCGACGCGTTTGGGCGGGCCAACGACGACATGGAAAACCTGCTCAACAGCACCGACATTGCCACGGTGTTCTTAGACCGGCTGTTACATGTCCGGCGCTTCACGACCCGCGCCACCAGCATCATCAAGTTGATTCCAGGTGACATTGGTCGGCCGATTTCAGACCTCACCACCGACCTGAAAGCCAACCTCTTTGAGGATGCGACCGAGGTGTTGCGCTCGCTGATTTACAAAGAGAAAGACGTTGAGGCCTCGGGTAACCGCCGGTTTCGGGTGCGCATCATGCCGTACCGAACGCAGGACAACCGGATTGACGGTGTGGTGATCACCTTCACCGACATCAGTCAAACCCAAAAACTTTAGGCGTGGCTGGTTTCGCGACGTGTCTTGGGTCTGGCGTGGGTTTGCGTTTGGGTTTTGGCTTGTGTCGTCCACGGACCCGGTGCCGGCACCAATGGGGTGCGCTTTACTTCGACGCGCGGACCCCGCTTGGTGTCATCGCCGGCCAGTTTGAGCCAGTTCAGCAGGCCCGCACGCGCGGCTTTTTCAAACGAGTCGTAGGGCTCTTCAGCCATCACGAAGCGGTGATCAAACACCATTTTGTCGTCATTGTTGTCAAGCAATGCCCAATGGAAGAGGCCCGGACTTGGCTCGTTCACGGTGAGGGCGATGGGGCGTAAGTGGTTGGCCATAAATTCCTTTGCAGAGTTAGGGTTCAAGCTTGAATGGCAGGCGCAAAAAGGACTGTAGGCGGGCACCGCAGCGCGCAGTAGGACTCACTAGATAAGTACTTACAAATGTTTCAGTTACTTGTAAAAACGATTAAATATTTGATACTGTTTTCAGATTGGAGCGGCGTATTGGACTACATTGTCTGAGGTGACCGCCGCCGAATGGCAGAGCTTTCAGACTACAGACGCTGAAAACCCAGCATGTGACCATTCGGTAACGGTGAAAAACGCCGCCAAGCCAACCCGGGCACTTTCGTCATGGGCACTTCAAAGCAAGCTATTCGTCAAGGACACACCATGAAAAATTTCACACGTATCTCGGTTCTTGTGGCCGCCAGCGCGCTGGCTCTGCTGACCGGCTGCGCCTCCAGTGCCAAGCAGGAATCGACCGGCCAGTACATCGACGACACGGCCATCACCACACGCGTTAAAACCGCCATCTACCAAGAACCGATGCTGAAATCGGCCGAGATCACGGTCGTGACCTACAAAGGTCGCGTTCAGCTCAGCGGCTTTGTCAGCACGCGCCCTAGCATCGACCGCGCTGGCGTTGTCGCCAAGGGCGTCCAAGGCGTTATCGAGGTCACCAATGACTTGAGGCTCAAATGAGCGCCGAACGCAGCCTCGTTCACGGCGCCTCAGGTCGCGCGTTGACCGCACTCGGCTTGGCCGTGTTGATGGGCCTTGGCGGTTGTGCCGGTATTTCACCGCAACAACAGAACACCGCTGCAGGCGCCGGGATTGGTGCCGTGTCTGGCTCCATCTTGACCGGTGGCAGCACGATCGGCACATTGGGTGGCGCGGCCGTCGGCGGCATCATCGGCAACGAAGCCGCGAAGAAGTAAATTGGTAGATCAAAAGGCCTGACCGGGCGACAGCTCGGTCAGGCCTTTTTTGTGGGCGATCACGCGCCACATCAGCGTGGCACAGCACTTGCATTGATCCTTGTATACAAGTATGAATGCCTTAAGTTGGTGCAACGCTCATGATCACAGAATCGACTTTAGATTTCACGTCTGACGCAGACCCCGCCGTACCGGTGATGGCCGACCCGGCGTGCGCCTGGATTCATCAGCTGACCGTGCCACTGATGAGCACAGCGCTGACAGCCGCCAGCGCGCCTCAGCCCTTGGCTGGACTGCGCTTTGCGGTCAAAGACAATATGAATGTGGCCGGCACCATCACCACGGCGGGCTGCCCGGCTTTCGCGTTCAAGGCAGACGCCAGCGCACAAGTGGTGCAGCAGTTGCTTCATGCCGGTGCGGAGCTGGTGGGTAAAACCAATCTCGATCAATTCGCCTGCGGCCTGAATGGCACACGCTCCCCGTTTGGCGCGGTGCCGAACGCCTTTAACCCGGCCTATGTGTCGGGCGGTTCCAGCTCTGGCTCGGCTTATGTGGTGGCCAGCGGGCAGGTTGACTTTTCGTTGGGCACCGACACGGCCGGCTCAGGACGCGTGCCGGCCGGGCTCAACAACATCGTCGGCTTGAAGCCATCGCGCGGACTGATCAGCACGCGCGGTGTGCTGCCTGCAGCGCAAAGCGTTGACTGCGTTTCTATTTTTGCGTGCACGGTCGCAACGGCGGTGCACGTGCTCGAAAGTGCCATGGGCCACGATCCGCTGGACGCTTATTCGCGCCAGCTGACATTGGCCAGCGAGGCCTTTCCCGTCAGCTTCAAATTCGGTGTGCCCGACCAGCTTGAATTTTTTGGCGACACCCTGGCTGAAGCGGCTTTCAGTGAAGCCGTGCTGCGCCTCCAAGGCATGGGCGGCACAGCCGTCGAGCTGGACTTCGCACCCTTCAAGCAAGCGGCGCAGTTGCTCTACGGCAGTGCGTTGGTGGCAGAGCGCTATGCCGCCATCAGGCCGTTTTTTGACAAGTATGAAACCGAGGTGATTGAGCCGGTGCGCAGCATCATCGCGGAAGGGCGCCAATACAGCGCAGCGGATCTGTTTGACGCACAAACCCAACTCAAATTGCTCGGCCAACGGGCTGACGCGCTCTGGGTTGGCATCGACTTGCTGTTGGTCCCCACCGCGCCCACGCACTACAGCGTGGCGTCCATGTTGCAAATTCCGGTGGAGCTGAATCGCCGACTGGGCGAGTACACCAACTTTGTGAATTTGCTGGACTACGCGGCACTCTCAGTGCCGAGCGCCATGCGGCCTGACGGCTTGCCATTTGGTATCACCTTGATTGGCCGCTGCGGCAGTGACTGGCAACTCGCCGAACTCGGTCAGCGTTACCACCACCTGAGCGGTATGACGCAAGGTGCGACCGGTTTGCCGCTCCCCGCGCCACAACCGATCAAAGGTTTGGCCGCGAAACCAAGTACCCAAGGCAGCGTGCGCGTGGCCGTGGTCGGCGCCCATTTGTCGGGCATGCCATTGAACAGCCAACTCATGGAGCGCGGAGCCACCTTGGTGGAAACGACCCAGACCTCTGCCGACTATCGCTTGTATGCCTTGCCGGGGACGACACCGCCCAAGCCGGGTTTGTTGCGCGTAGCGACCGGCCAAGGGAGCGCCATCACGCTGGAAGTGTGGGACATGCCGCTGCAGCACTACGGCTCTTTTGTGACCTTGATTCCGGCACCCTTGGGCATCGGCACGTTGATGCTGGCAGATGGCAGCAGCGTGCAGGGTTTTGTCTGTGAGGCAGAGGCTTTGCATGACGCCAAAGATATTTCTCACTGGGGCGGCTGGCGCGCTTACATCGCGTCTTTGCAAGCCGCCCGGGCCTGACTCGTTTCATTCAACCTTCTTTATTTTCACGAGGACCATTCCATGACGACCACCCACCCTGCCAACACATTCAAGCCATCCCGCAGGCAAATTTTGCAAAGTGGCGCGGCCATCGTCGGTGCGCTCGGCATGCCGGCTATTCTTCGAGCCCAGTCGGGCCCGAAAATTCGTGTCGGCTACTGGCCGATTGCCGCCGGCTTGCCGTTTTACGCCGCCATTGAATTGGGCTATTTCAAAGAGGCTGGGCTGAATGTGGAAGTGCAGCGCTATGCCGCTGCACAGCAGATCATGGAAGGCATGCTGGCTGACCGTTGCGACGGCAGTGCCAACGGCACGGGTTCGGGCAACATCGCGGTGGGTGAACTCGCCGCGCCCGGCACCTTCAAGATTTTTTGCGCCAACCCCAGCAACCTGAAAAACGTGCTGGATGAAGTGATTGTGCCGGTCGCCAGCACGGCCAAAACCATGGCCGACCTGAAGGGCAAACGCGTTGGCTCTGGCCCCGGCATTCAAAACGTCACTTTGGCCAAAACCATCCTCGAACGCGGTGGTGCGGTTGGTGCCACCGTGGTTGAACTGCCGATTGGCCAGCACGTGGCAGCGCTGGCAGCAGGCCAGATCGACGGCGCTTACACGCTGGAACCGACGGGCACCATTGGCCGTTTGAGCGGGACCACGCGCGTGCTCGAAGCCGGTGTGGTGTCGCACTATGTGTTGGGCGACCCGATGGCACCGTGGTTTGGCGGCGTCGCGTCGCTGACTGCCGACTTCATCAAAAAGTACCCTGCAGAAACCAAAAAATTCATCGCCGCATATGGCAAAGGCGTGGCGTATGTACGCAACAAGCCCGTCGAATCGCGCCAATACCTCAAGGGCTACACCGCCATTGAAGGCGCACTGACGGCCGAGGTGCCGATGGCCGCTTACACCATGTACAACGAGTTCACGCCAGCCGATGTCGCGCACTTCCAGAAGTTCTACGACTTGTTCTCGGACCGCGGCATCTTGAAGTCGCGCGTCATGGTCGACACGATGCTCTACAAAGGCTGATCGGGATGGCAGCTGTTCCGAATTCTGCAGCCGCACCGAGCGCCAGCACCACGCCATGGGCGCCACCGGTGGTAACACCGGCAGGCATGCCACGCCAATCCGGCTGGGACAAGGTCTTGCCCTTCATGGGTCCGGTGGTGTTGTTTATCGTCTGGGATCTGGTGGTGCGCTTGGGCTTCATCAAAGCCATCTTGTTGCCGCCACCGCTGGACGCGCTGGGTGCGCTCGTCAACGGCTTGGCGGGTGGACCATTGCTGCAGGACTTCGGCATGACGGTGTGGCGCACGCTGCAGGCTTTTGTCATCGCGGCTGTCGTCGGCATGCCTTTGGGTGTGCTGCTGGGCAGCTCGGAGAGAGCCTATCGCAGCGTGGAGTTTTTGATTGATTTCTTTCGCTCGACGCCATCGTCGGCACTGATCCCGCTGTTCCTGATGATCTTCGGCGTGTCGGAGATCAACAAGGTGGCGATTGCCGCTTTTGGTGCCCTGCTGATTGTGGTGTTCAACAGCGCCTATGGCGTGATCAACGCCCGCAAGCAGCGTGTGATGGCAGCCAAGGTGATGGGCGCGTCACGTTGGCGTGTCTTCAAAGATGTGCTGATCTGGGAAAGCCTGCAGCCGAGTTTTGTCGGTCTGCGGTCGGCGGTGTCGATGGCCTTGGTGATCGTCATCGTGGCAGAGATGTTCATCGGTGCAGACAGTGGCTTGGGGAACCGCATCATCAACTCGCAGCAGGTCATGAATGTGCGCGACATGTATGCGTCCATTTTGGCGGCGGGTGCGCTCGGTTACGCCCTGAATATTTTGTTTTTGATGCTGGAAAAACGCATCGTTCACTGGAGCGGAAGATGAGTGCAGTTCTTAACGCGCCTTTTTCGACCGACGTGCCGGTGCCGCCTTTTCGGCCCGGCCCAGTGGGCACGCACATCACCATCCGCGGTTTGACCAAGTACTTTGCGGGCTGGCCGCTGTATGAAAACTT
>CANFWV010000071.1 GCA_947450695.1 Comamonadaceae bacterium | reverse complement strand
TGTCATCCGTGCCCGGTTTAAAGGCCAGGCCCCACACTGCAAACTGCAGGCCGCTCAGGTCTTGACCGAAGCGCGCCACCACGCGCCGCCCCAGCAGTCCTCGTTGGCGGTCGTTGATGGTTTGCGTCGCTTTCAGCATGCTTAATTCAGCGCCGGCTTCTTCTGCAATGTGGGCCAGTGCCCGAACATCCTTTGGAAAGCAAGAGCCGCCCCAGCCGCAACCGGCATACAGAAAATGGGTGCCGATGCGGGAGTCGCTGCCGATGCCGACGCGCACATGCTCAATGTCAGCGCCGACTTTTTCGGCCAGCAACGCCATTTCGTTCATGAAGCTGATGCGTGTGGCCAGCATGGCATTGGCGACGTACTTGGTCAGTTCGGCGCTGCGAACATCCATCATGATCAGGCGATCTCGATTGCGCAGGAAAGGGGAGTACAGGGCGCGCATGAGCAGCGCGGCTTGCTCGTTGTCGCAACCAACGATGACGCGGTCTGGCCGCATGAAGTCGTCAATGGCTACGCCTTCTTTCAAAAACTCCGGGTTCGACACCACGGAATAAGGCAGCACTGCGGCACGCTGGCGCAAGGCGTTTGCAATGGTCTTTCGTACAGTGTCCGCCGTGCCGACGGGGACCGTGCTTTTGTTCACCACGACCTTGTAATCGTGCATGTGCTCACCAATGGTTTGTGCGACGCTCATCACATGTTGCAGGTCAGCCGAACCATCGTCGGCAGCCGGTGTGCCCACCGCGATAAAAAGGATAGTTCCATGCGCCACAGCGGCGGACACGTCGTTCGTGAACGTCAGCCGACCCGCCGCGGAATTACGTTGCAAGAGCGCCTCCAACCCCAGCTCATGGATCGGCGTGATACCTTGTTGCAAGTCTGATATACGTTTGGCATCGACGTCAATGCACATCACGCTGTTGCCCATTTCAGACAAGCAGGCCGCCGTCACCAAGCCGACATAGCCGGCACCAAATACGCTGATCTTCATAAGGCACTCCAGATTTTCAGGGACTATCTGAAGAGTGATCGTCGCTGTGAAGCGTGTCGAGACGATGACGCTCGTGCGTCAAAACCATGACATCAATCGGCTTGGGGTTCAGGCAACTGCAGCAGGGCCTGCCCCATGCGGATCTGCCGGCCAAGTTCAATGCCCTGGCACAAGTCGAAACCTGTGGGTGCAAACACAATGATGGTCGAACCATGTTCAAACCAGCCCAGCTCTTGCCCTTTGACGCAAGGAGCAGCGCAAGGTATTTCATTGGCTCCGCGGTAGCGCAAGTGCAACAAAATATTCAAAAAATGCAGGCGCATGCTGGCTACCAAAATGGCGGCAACGGGTACCAAGGCAATCGGGTGGCCGGAGCCGGTCAAACGCGCACGCAGTACCGCGCGCTCATTTCGGCAAAACAATCGCTCGACTCTTTTCAGGGCAATCGGATTCACATTCCAAGTGTCACCGCTGATGTAGGTCACATGCTCCACGGACATGTCGTGTGGCGCATGAAAGCGGTGGTACATGCCTGAAGTCAAGCGCAAGGTGACGTACGTGCCGTCGTTGAACGCGCTTGTGTCTTGACTGGGGCCAAAGAGTTCGGCGATCGAATACGGAAATCCCTTGGCCTGTATCACCAAGCCATCTACAACCCGACCGCATGCGCCGACGATGGCGTCGCAGGGGCTGCTCATGACCGTTGGGTCCTGGTCGATCACTCTGGCGCCGGGTTTGAGCTCACGGGTGAAGCAGTCATGCAGGCTGCCAAAGTTCTGCTGCTTTGCATCGCTCAGGTCAAGTTCTGTGAACAGGCGCCAAACGCGGATTGACATGCGTGCGAGCAGGGGGCTGCGCAGGTGACTGAACCAGCCCATGCAGCGCGTGAGCAGGATGCGCGGTACCCGGTTGGTGAGCAGAAAGTTGATGTCTTCTTGAAGAAAAAATTGACGGAAAAAATCAGTTTTCATATGCCTGTCAAAAAAGATAGTTAGGGTGGTGAAGTTTTAAAACTGAGGACTCTATGAACGACAGCATCGCTCTCCCGTTATTGGCACTCGGCGTCCTGGCTTGGGTGCTGCCTAAGGCTAAGCGACGGATTGAACTTTCCCGCGCCAAGCATCGATCTTTGGCGGGACATTCGCGCATTGCCAAGCGCATCGCCGGGCTGCTTCCCGGCTATGCCTATGACGAGGCCACGTTCTTTAATTCGGACCATGCCGACAACGCCGTCGTGCAGCGACGGCGCGATGGGTTTGCCAAATTGGCTGCGCATTACGCAGCGCGTTTACCGAAAAGTGTCGCCATGACAACCAGCGCCCGAACCATCATTTCGGACCTGCAGTTCACCGGCCGTTACCGGGTGCCGTACCAATACAGCGACTACTTGAGCCAACACCTCAAAAGCGGCAGTTTTGTGAAAGCGTCGCAGGGCGTCACCGTGACCGACATGGATGGCAATGTTTTTTACGACCTGACCGGCTCCTATGGCGTGAATCTTTTGGGCTACGACTTTTACAAGGCGAGTATTGAAGCCGGTCAAGAGTTGGTGAAAGACCTCGGGCCGGTCTTGGGTGCGTACCACCCTTGCGTTTTGGAAAACGTAACCCGACTCAAAGCCATCTCTGGCCTGGACGAAGTTTCTTTTCACATGTCCGGTACAGAAGCTGTGATGCAGGCCGTGCGCTTGGCCCGTTACCACACCAAGCGGAGTCATCTGGTTCGCTTCAGTGGCTCGTACCACGGTTGGTGGGAAGACGTTCAACCGGGCCCCGGCAATCCGCTGCCGCCGCGCGAGACCCACACGCTCAAGGAGATGGACGAGCGCACGCTTCACGTTTTGCGCACGCGCAAAGATATTGCCTGTGTGCTGGTCAATCCGCTGCAGGCCTTGCATCCCAATGCGTCCGCACCCGGCGACTCGTCGCTGGTCGATAGCAGCCGCCGGGTGGCCTATGACCGGGCGGCCTACACCGACTGGCTTAAAAAGCTTAGGGCCGTTTGCACAGAGCGCGGGATTGTGCTGATTTTTGACGAGGTGTTTCTCGGATTTCGATTGGCACCCGGTGGTGCACAAGCCTACTTTGGCGTGCAGGCCGACATGGTGACCTATGGCAAGACCTTGGGCGGTGGTTTGCCGGTGGGCGTGGTGTGTGGCCGGTCGGCGTTGATGAAAAGGTACCGCGACGATCGACCGGGCGACATCTGTTTTGCACGCGGCACCTTCAACGCGCATCCTTATGTAATGGGCGCTATGAAGGCTTTTCTCGATGCACTCGAGACGCCCGCGATTGCCCAGCTGTATGAGGGCATCGACGAACGTTGGGACGGTCGCGCCAAGCTGCTCAACAACCGACTCGAGGAACAGGGTTTGCCAGTTCGGGTGGCGAACATGTCGACAGTCTGGACCGTGCTTTATACCCAACCTTCCCGCTACAACTGGATGCTGCAGTTTTACTTGCGTGCGCATGGGCTGGCCTTGAGCTGGGTTGGCAGTGGCCGTCTCATTTTCAGTTTGAACTATGGTGATGTTGAATTTGGGGAGGTCGTCCGACGCTTTGCAGATGCAGCGCAGGCCATGCAAAACGATGGTTGGTGGAGTGGTCCAGAGCAAACTAATCAAGCGATACGCAAAGGAATTTTCAGGGAAATGTTGCGCCAGCCACGTTGAGGTGTAGCCCCTCAGGACTCAAGCGAGTCCTGAGGTTGATCACGCTCATTTGTGGTTGACGTGTTCCATTGGGTCGATCATCTCGCCGCGCATCAAAGCCAAGGGCGCCTTGTGGTAAAGCATGATGTCGTGGAAGGGGTCGGTGATGATCTTGATGGCCCAGACGATGCCAGTCCACAAGTCTTGCTGAATCCAAAGCTGCAGCACGCGAAACAACAAACCGCCGACACCCAGTGCGAGCCACGCCAAGCCGACATCGTTGAGGAACGCCATCACGCCGCTGGCGGGTGTGATCTGCCCAAGCAGTGAGGGCTCCAACCACAACACCACTGGGACCAAAGCCCAGACGCCCAGCAACACCACCTTGCGGCGGATGTTGTAGCCAATCTTGATCTCTTCTTTGTGCGCGTCGGTGGCTTGGTTGACGGTGTCATAGCCACGCGGTTCGAAAAAGAAGTGTCCTGCTTGCCGACTGGACATGGAGACTGTCCAGGCCAATAACGCCGCCCAGGCGGGGTTGATAAACAGCAGCACATAGGCGGTCACAAAACTGACAGCGCTGAGCAGATGCAGGCTCTGGTTGATGCGGCTGTGGTGGTAATAACGGTGGTCATCCCAACGCTGGGTCTTCAACTGTTGAAAAAAATCGTTCACATGGGCCTCACAGAGTTTCTGGGGGAGGGCGGTACGCCCGAGCTGATCAAAATAAAGAACTCAATTTAGCCTCTCAGTATGAAAGTTTCGTGACGTGAGCGTTTCAAATCGAAGCGCCGATTTGTCATCAATATGTTACGAAGCGGCGACATCATCTGGCCATGGCTTATGAATACGCTCACAACTTGCTCGTTGATAATTTCCCGGCAAATCGCCGCTCCCTGCGTGTGGCAGTGGTATCAGAAACATATCCGCCAGAGGTGAATGGGGTGGCCGTGACACTGGCTAAAGTTGTGGACGGTTTACGCGCTGCCAACCACGCGATTCAATTGATACGCTTGCGCCAGAGCGGCACGGATACAGCGTGCCATGAGGAGATGCATTCCGGTTACCAAGAGGTGTTGATGCGTGGCTTTCCGATCCCACGCTACCCGGAGTTGCGCATGGGCATGCCGTCTAAGAGCGCTCTGATCAGGCTTTGGCAACTCAAGCGCCCAGATATTGTCCATATTGCAACCGAAGGCCCACTCGGCTGGTCGGCTTTGCGCGCCGCCATGTACCTGCGGCTGCCAGTGTCCACCGACTACCGAACCAATTTTCAGAGCTACAGCACGCACTATGGGGTTGGCTTTTTGAACAAGCCCATCATGGCTTATCTCAAGAAATTTCATAATTACGCCCAATGCACCATGGTGCCAACCGAAGCCTTGCGAGCCTCATTGGCTGACGCCGGTTTTCAACGGCTGAAAGTGGTCAGCCGCGGTGTTGACACCTTGGCCTATGACCCCGCACACCGCAGTGCAGCACTGCGCGCGCAGTGGGGGCTGGTAGCCGATGAATTGGCAGTGGTCTGCGTTGGACGACTGGCCCATGAGAAAAATTTGGCCTTGCTGCTGAAGACGTTTGAGGCGATTGAGGCGCAAGACCGACGAGCCAGATTGGTGCTTGTCGGTGACGGCCCGATGCGGCAAGAGCTGCAAGCGCGATGCCCGAAAGCCATTTTTACCGGCCAATTAAGCGGTAAAACCTTGGCTGAGCACTATGCGTCCGCAGACCTTTTTCTGATGCCCAGTCTGACCGAAACCTTTGGCAACGTGACCACGGAAGCCATGGCCAGCGGCTTGCCGGTGGTGGCGTTTAATTACGCCGCTGCTGCCGAGTTGATCATCGACAGTTTCAATGGCAGCCTGGTGCCGCTGAACGATGTCGATGGTTTCGTTTCAGCAGCGCTGGCCTTGGCAGACAAACCCCTGCTGCGAAAGCACATGGGGGGCCAAGCCAGGTTAACGTCGCTGCAGCTGGACTGGATCCGTATTGTGCAAAAATTTGAGGACACCCTGCAAGACGTGATTGATCAATCGCGCGTCACGATTTAAAAAGACAGGTTGCTAATGGACTGCACGTGGCCGGAGTCCACTTTGAATCAGCAAGCCTATCGCTACAGCAGTGCCTAATCCAAACAGGGTCAAGAGTGGGACGATGGACACATCGGCTGAAACCAAGGCCGCATACACGCCCAGCAAGCACAACACGCTCAGGTTTTCATTGAAACCCTGTACCGCCACGGACCGGCCAGCACTCAAAAGTACGAAGCCACGGTGTTGCAGCAACGCATTGAGTGGGACGACCAATATGCCGCCAACCACGCCGATCAGGGTGAGAAACAGCAAAGCGGTGCTGACCACCTGCACATGGGCAATGGCTGTGATGAGTAACCCCAGTACAACGCCAGCCGGAAGGACTCTTTTGGCATGGTCAAGTGCAACCCATCGACCGGCAACGACTGCGCCCACAACAACCCCCACCGCAACAGCTGTTTGCAGGTAGGCCGATTTTTCCAGCGGCAGGTGTAGGACGTCGGCTGACCACTTCAAAATGATGAATTGCAGTGTTGCACCCAAGCCCCAAAAAATGGTCGTCACTGTCAGCGACAAGCCGCCTTCAGCGTCCCGCCATAACAAAAGATTGGCGCGCCAAAAATCCCGTATCAACACCAGCGGGTGGATGGTGCTGGCTGGATAGCGGGCGCCGCTGTGCGGAATGCCCAGGTTGAGCAGGCTCGCCGCAGCGTAGATCAGCAACAACACAAGCAGGGACGTGTTGAGCAGTGACGTGTGCCCCAGACGGTCGACGCTCAACAACCCGTTCAAGAACGAGATCACGTGGCTGTTGATCAGCACGCCGCCCAGCACAGCGCCCAACAATGCGGCGCAGACCACCGACGTTTCAAGCCAGCCATTCGCCTTGACCAAAAGGTGAGGTCTGACTATTTCGGTGATCAGACCGTATTTGGCCGGCGCATACGCCGTAGCGCCTAAGCCGGCGATGGCAAAGGCCACCAGCGGGTTAAACCCCAGCAACAAGGCGGCAACGCCCATAATTTTGACGCCGTTCATCCAAGCCATCAGGCGGGCTTTGGGAACGGCATCGGCCAAGGGGCCGACGAAGGGGGCCAGCACCACATAAGAAATGGTGAAAACGAACTTGAGCATGGGTGCCCACCACGCCGGAAGTCCTTGCTCTGACAAAAGAGCAATCGATACGATCAGTAAGGCATTGTCTGCCAGTGCAGAAACAAACTGAGCCGCAATGATGAGATAAAAGCCTGTGGGCATGGGCCAGATTGTGGTGACCCTACAAGTCAGCAGGTCGACAAATCGGTGACGTTTTAATGACGCACAAGCGCAGGCTGGCGAACGATCTCAATCACGTGGTAACTGGGGCAGGCGTAGCGCTTGATGTCGTGGGCGTTCAATGGGAAGGAGCCACAATTTGAAAAGCGTCGCAAGGGCGAATAGTAAATACCGCATTGGTAGCGGCCATCTGCAAGTGGCTCAAGAAACATACAACGCTTGTCCATGCAGCAGTTGCCGCACTGCACGCAGGAGCCGCTGATCTCGGCTGGCACCGCTTCGGCGCGACCGATGACGTCTTCAAAGTAGTGCTGCGCTGGCCCCTCCCGAAGCGCTTCAATGTGAGTGCACATTTTTCGAATAAAACCCGCGTAATTCAGCACGTAGTGACGACGCCAAAACACAAGGCTGGCGCAAATCGGTGCGACCGGCAACATCAGCCACAAGGTGCCGATATAGGCTTTGGCCAACCGAGGGGCGACATGTCTGACATAAAAGCGCACGGAGGGAGAAGTGGGCATCAGAGCTGTTCCGGTGAAACCGTCAATAAGACAGTTGGAGAGTAGATTCTGAGTCGAATGGATGAAGTTTTGATGACATTGGAGAAATGACGGTCAACCTGCTCCGCGATCTGTCTGGCAAACTACCGCCACCATGACACCCTTACATCACCACACGATACAAGCCAATTTAGCGGACCTGTTGCCAACGCAAGGTGCGATCGGATTCGCGGAGGTGATTCAAAAGCGGGCGGAATGGCAGCGCCTGTCTAAAAAAATGCGAAAGGCCTTGATTGCCCAGCACTGGTTTCCGAGTGTGCTGGGACCGCAAGGCCGCTATTACATAGTTGACCATCATCACTTGGGCATGGCCTTGCACCAAGAGGGGCAAGAGACGGTGCTGTTGACGGTTCTAAAGGATTTGTCGTGGCTTGACGTTGACACGTTTTGGCGGGTGATGGAGTTTCACCAGTGGGCGCATCCGTACAGCGAAACGGGCAAGCGGATTTCTTTTCATCAATTGCCCAGCCATGTCTCTGGCTTGAAGGATGACCCGTACCGCAGCTTGGCCGGGCTGGCGCGCAAGGCCGGTGCCTTTGCCAAAGATGTCACGCCGTTCAGCGAGTTTCTCTGGGCCGACTACTTCCGTCCAAGGATCAAGAAGTCGCAACTTCAGGATGCCATGAATGACGCTGTGGCCTTGGCGCTGGCCTTCGCGAAGCATCCGGAAGCCAGCTATCTGCCCGGCTTCGTCCAGACTTAGTCTGGCCTTGCTGCGCGCGCAGGTGTTTTTGCTGATCGGCGCTTTTCGAAAAATTTAAGCAACACGTAGGTGCTCAGTCCGATCAATGCGGAGACCACAACAAAACCGCCATAAGCCAAGGGCCATCCAATGCCTTGTGTCATCATGGAAAACTCGGACATGCCACCCATGCCGGCCAAGATGTTGATGGGCATGAACACCACGCTGAACACCGTCAATTGGTTCACGCGTTTGTTCTGGTTGATATTGATGAAACCAATGGTCGCATCCATCAAAAAATTGATCTTGTCAAATAAAAAGGCAGTGTGACTATTGAGGGATTCAATATTCCTCAAGATTTGCTTGGAGTCTGAAATTTGCGCCGGCGTCAGCAAACGTCCGCGCATCAGAAAACTAAAGGCCCGTTGCGTGTCCAAAATATTGCTTCGAATACGGCCGTTTTGATCTTCTTCCTCCGCAATGGCTGCCAAAATGCCGGCGGCTTCTTTGTCGGTGATCGCCTCGCTCAACACATGGCGACCGACAGCCCCGAGCTTGGCGTAGATGTTTTCAAGTGAATCGGCCGAGACTTCAACGTCTGCACCATACAAGTCTAAAAGCAGGTCAACGCAGTCCGATACGTAGCCTGGTTGCGTCAGTGCGCGGCGTCGCTGCAACCTGAAAACCGGCAACTCTTCATTGCGCAATGAAAAAAGAATGCCGCCGTGCAAAATAAAGGCGACTGGCACACTTTTGGAATTGCCCTCACGGCCAT
Source organism: Comamonadaceae bacterium (assembly GCA_947450695.1). Lineage (GTDB taxonomy): Bacteria > Pseudomonadota > Gammaproteobacteria > Burkholderiales > Burkholderiaceae_C > Polaromonas. The sequence goes on along the minus strand of CANFWV010000071.1, from coordinate 4,993 downwards.
GTAAAAAATTCGAGTGCAGGTGAATGTCGTCGTTTTCTTCAACATGAAAACGCGCACTCACCTCAAGGTCTGTCGCCTCAATGGGGTCTGGTAGTTCCACGCCAAAGTGAGAACCCACAAACAGGCGCTCGGCTTTTGATGAGTTGATCAGGTCGACCCAAACGGGCTTGGCGCCTTCCAGATTTTTTCGGCCTGTCATGGGAATATTGCGCAGACGACCGTCTGTCAATTCGTAGACATTGATCTTGCTCTCTTCGAAGTCGGGTTGACGATCGCCGGCAACGTCGATTCGTCGTTGCTCTGACATTTCCCACAACACATCGTTTTCCCGCTCTTTGGGCAGTTTGGCCCAGAGTTTTTGGGCGTCGTCTAAAGGCAGTGCGTCTAGGTATCCGCCGAGTTCTGTTGAACTTTGTTTGGCGATGAAGTTATGCAGTTCAGCATCGTGTTGCTTTTGCAGCAGTGATTCAACAACGTCATGCTTGTGCATCTTTTGGCTGTGGACCATGTTGTCAACCAACTTTTGTTTGCCCAACATAGCGATTAGATTTACAAGCGACATGGATGGTTGGTGCAGAGGGCGGCGGCAGTTCGCGACGAGCGGTATAGACGGCAAGCCTGCTAGAGCAGGTGCGAATTTCTCATGGCATCCAAAATAGGCGTGAGCAAAACCGATTGCGATTCTATGAATTTAATGTGTCAGCGGCGTGACGCTGCTGGCTGTCAATCCGGGAGGGCGCGAGCGGTCTTAAATGCGGTAAATGAATCAAGCCGATGCTCATCCAGACTGCCACGCTGAAATACGAGGACATCCAGATCATTTCGGATTCCCAATCGGCCCATCGATGGGAGACAACCCATCTCTCTGAAACATCTACAAGCCCTTGTGTCAGGCTGAGAAATTGATGCCCATTTTCATTTTCAAATGACCAGCGGGCCCAGTACATCGGGACATCAACTGAAAACATGTAAAAGGCGTAGGTAGCGCCGATGGCGCTGAAGATAGTCAGAATTGAGCGGAACTCATGTTGACTTGTCGGTAAAGCGTGTAAATAACTGGCAGCCAACATTAGCGCGCAAGCTCCCCACAGGGACTCTTCAATGACATGGCCCATATTTGATGTTGTTAAGACCGCATACCAAGAGAAAACTTCGGCCACGAGAATCATCGGAACGACAGCGTGGGACACTCTGACGCCGACCCGGTTGTCGTTTTTTTGTGCGATGCCTCGACTCAGCATCGCCCATTGCGCCACAAAACATAACTCAGCGATGGTCGCCACGGATCGGCCCATAACGACGCTGGACAGCCATGAGTCGATCAGGCACAGGCGCTTGATATCGAACACCGGCAGCACAGAGCGTTAAGCGCAGCCGAATACGTAACCCGCAGACAAGATGATCTGCACGCGGATCAAGGCCCATGTGGTGGGATCAAATGTCAGAGATCTACGCCACAGCAGTGCGGCCGAGGCAGACCATGCCAGCACATTGATCAAGCTCACTGCGCAAAGCAGTGACCACCATGTCCAAACAGACGTTGCCATCGCTCTGCCTTCGCTCAAAATTCACACAACTGACTTATGCAAAGAATATTATTCGCGATCAATTTTGTTTTTACATCAAAAATTAACGTGCGACAGCTTTTTCTTGGTCTTGCCGTCGGGCTCTTGTGTATCGCGGCTTTCGCGCAGGTAGCCCCAGAGCTGGCTTTTAAAGATTTTTTCAATCATCCGATGGGCTTCAGAGGCTTAGAGATGAGTGCCAAGCTGAATGCGGCCAACGGCCAGAGGGTGCAAATCACGGGTTATATGGTGCAGCAAGAAGTCCCGCATCTAGGGCGCTTCATGCTTTCACCGCGACCTGTGCAAATGAGCGAGCATGCTGATGGAGAAGCCGATGACCTGCCTGCAGCGCTGGTCACGGTTTACTTGGACGATGCGCAACAAGACTGGCTGATTCCGTACAAGCGCGGGCTGATGACACTCTCAGGCCACTTGAGCGTGGGCCGCCTTGAAGAGCGCGATGGCCGAGTGTCTTGGGTCCGACTCGTGTTGCCCGCACAGGCGACGCGCGGCATGGACAGCGCTGAACTGACGAATTACTTGCAAGCGCAACAACACGCGCATTGAGTCCTGGCTTTACACCTCTCCCACCCAGTTGAAAAACGACATGCCTTACAAAAACCCAGTCACCTTGAGTCGGCTTGCCGGCATGGCCTTGTGCGCCTTGGTCAGCCACGCAGCGCAAGCTGCGCCCAGCGTCACGCGCTTGACGCCGCCAAGCGAGTTGTTCAGCAGCCACGCAGAAGGCCCGATCGTTGCGCGCTTTCTGCCCGGCCAGCGCTTTGACCTGCAAGCCACAGTGCGGCCAGACGATGCCCGTAAGTCGATCACTTCCGCCCGCTTCGCCATCGACGGCAAAGCGCTCACTGCCAATGTCGCCATCAAGACCTGCGAAGCATTCTGCAAAAAAGGCGTGCCTGCCAATGCGGCCATCGTTTCGAGCCGGGCTATCAGCGTGAACAAGCCGGGTGTTCATACCTTCACGGTGACCGCCACTCAAAGCGACGGTCTGACTGTCAGCGCCCAAGGTAACTTTGAAATCGTGCCGTTGACATTGGGCGGGCAGAAGGTCAAAAATATCATCATCATGCTGGGTGATGGGATGGGCACGGCGCAACGCACGGCCGCCCGCATCGTGGCTGGCGGCTATGCCCAAGGCAAGGTGATCCAACCGTTGGCGATGGATACTTTTCCCGTCACCGGCATGGTCAAAACCGCGTCGCTCAACTCAATCGTCACCGACTCGGCCCCCGGCATGAGTTCCTACGCGCTGGGCAACAAAAACAACAACAACGAAGAAGGCGTGTTCCCCGATGACACGCTTGACGCGTTTGACAACCCGCGCATCGAATACCTCAGCGAATACTTGCACCGGACCCAAGGCAAAGCTTTGGGCCTGGTGACCACGGCTGATGTGTTTGACGCGACGCCCGCAGCCAACGCGGTGCACACCAGCAACCGGGGTGCTGGCACCGGCATCGTTGACCAGTACTTGGACGACCGGAAACTCAGCGGCTTGTCCGTGCTGATGGGCGGCGGACGCAAGTGGTTTTTACCGGCCAGCACGCCAGGTTCCGCGCGCGGTGACCGAACTGACTACGCGTTTTCTGCCACCGACGCTCATACCGCAGACATCGTCAAAGCTTGGGGCGCAGCGCCCGGCAGAAAAGACCAAGACCGCAATCTGCTGGCCGACTTTCAAGCCGCTGGATTTGCCTACGCCGGCAATAAAACCGAGATGGATGCGATCGACGGACAAAAGACCAGTCAGTTGCTCGGCTTGTTTTCGCATTCCAACATGAACGTCGCGCTCGACAAAATAGATGGTCGGCGCAACAAAGGTCAGGGCTTGGGCAACGCAGGTCAGAACCGTGTGGTTGACGACTACGGCTTCCCGGACCAACCCATGCTCGACGAAATGACCACCACCGCGCTGCGGGTGTTGGAGAAAAAGAAAGAAGGTTTTGTGTTGATGATCGAAGGCGCGTCGATCGACAAGCAAGCCCATGCGATGGACACAGAACGCTGGCTGCTGGACACGATTGAATTCGACCGCGCCGTCAAACTGGCTCAGGCTTTTGCAGCGAAGCGCGGCGACACCTTGGTCATCGTCACGGCAGATCATGAATGCGCGGGCGTGGCGCTGATTGGTGGCTCTATCGTCAGCGACGCCCGACTGCAAGAGTTGGTGCGTGAAGGCGGTCCGGCTTTGCGCGACAAAACCGTCGGCATTTACGAAGCTGCCGGCTTCCCAAAATACCGCTTCGCTGCCGACGGCTATCCAGAGACGACCGACATCGACCACCGCCTGCTGGTGGCTTATGGCGCCAACTCAGACCGCTTTGAAGACTATCGCACCAACCCATTGCCAGTGCAGGACAGCCAACAACCTTTCGTCAAGACGCAACCGCTGGCGGCTTACCCAGCCGACCCAAGTCAGCGTGATGAGCAAGGCAAGTTCATGATCACCGGGCAGGTGCCGGGTAACAGTGCAGTGCACACCGCCAGCGACATTCCACTCTCGGCTTTCGGTCCGGGCGCTTACTCGTTCACCGGCGTGATGGACAACACCGATGTGTTCTTCAAGCTGGCCCAAGCCGCGGTCAAAGGTGTCGTGCTGCCGGCCGGATTGCTGGTGGCGAAGAAGAAGTAAACGTTTTTCAACAACCTTTTGATGGCTATGAAAAAACTCTTCCGGCTAGGTTGGCTGAGCCTTGGCTTTTTGGCAGCGTTCGCTGCGCAGGCCCAGCCCTTCAGTTTTGTGGCCTTGGGCGACTTGCCATACGGCGATGAAAGCCGGGCTTATCCGCCTTATCGGGCGTTGATCAACAGCATCAATAAAATCAAGCCGCCTTTTTCGATTCATGTCGGTGACATCAAGTCCGGCTCGACCTTGTGTTCAGACCAAGAGTTCGAAGCCCAATGGGGCCATTTCAATAGGTTTGATGCCGCCGTTGTCTACACGCCGGGTGATAACGAATGGACGGATTGTCACCGAGCCAACAACGGCGCTTATGAGCCACAAGAGCGCTTGCAAGCGTTGCGACAGCGCTTCTTCACGCCGGGTCAGTCTTTGGGTAAAACGCCTCTGATCTTGCAAAATCAGTCCACGCTCGCACCGGCGTATGCCTTGTATGTGGAGAATCAGCGCTGGCTGCACCAGCAGGTGCTTTTCGTGACGTTGCACATTGTCGGCAGCAACAACAATTTCGAGGTGCGCGATCCCTCTGCGGTGGCCGAATATTTTGAACGTGACAAAGCCAATGTGGCATGGATCCGCGATGCCTTTGCCTTGGCGAAGCAGTCCTCGGCCAAGGCGATTGTCTTCGCCATGCAGGCCGATGTATTTGAAAGCAAGTCCAACTGGGAGGACTTTCCGGGCCACTCGGGTTTTCGAACCAGCATCGGCAACACCTTGCTGCCGTTGG
>CANFWV010000070.1 GCA_947450695.1 Comamonadaceae bacterium | reverse complement strand
GCCAATGTCCCCAAAGTTGTCGATGACTTTGCAAAAAATGTCCCATTGGCGGCGGCGATTCATGCAAGGATTGTCCACAATACGGCAGCGCTGCCGCAAACTGACCGTCTGTTCCAAAACCATGACCCAGCCTCACGAATTTGATCCTCAACTGCTCAGCGAAGTGGCTGCACTGCCCGCCATGCCTGGCGTGTACCGTTACTTTGACGCGGAAGGCAGCGTGCTGTACGTGGGCAAGGCGCGCAACTTGAAAAAACGCGTCACCAGCTATTTTCAGAAGAACCATGGCGGCACGCGCATTGGCCTCATGGTCACGCGCATCGTGCGCATGGAAACCACGGTGGTGCGCTCTGAAGCCGAAGCGCTGCTGCTTGAAAACAACCTGATCAAGACGCTGCACCCGCGCTTCAATATTCTGTTCCGGGACGATAAAAGCTACCCGTATCTGAAGCTCACGGCGGCACAAATTCCTGAACGATCTACGGAAAAAAACACAGCGCAACTGCCGGCGGTAGCTTTTCCGCGCATGGCTTATTACCGCGGCGCGATTGAAAAAAAGCACCATTACTTTGGCCCGTACCCGAGCGCCTGGGCGGTGAAAGAAAGCATCTTGTTGCTGCAAAAAGTGTTCCGCTTGCGTACCTGTGAAGACACGGTTTTCAACAACCGCACCCGGCCTTGTCTGCTGTATCAGATCAAGCGTTGCACGGCCCCTTGCGTGGGGCATATCAGCGCTGAGCAATATGCTTTGGACACCGCCAATGCAGCGCGGTTTTTGCGCGGTCAGACGCAGGACATCGTGACCGATCTGGAGCGAAAAATGCAGCATCACGCTGAGCTGCTTGAGTTTGAGCAGGCCGCCGAGTTGCGCAACCAAATCGCGGCGCTGTCGAACATCTTGCACCAGCAGGCGATGGAAACCGGCGGCGACAAAGACGTTGATATTCTGGCTGTCAAGGTGCATGGCGGCAAAGCTTGCGTCAACTTGGCGATGGTGCGCGGTGGTCGTCACTTGGGAGATCGGCCTTACTTCCCCAGCCATGTGCAGGACGCCACCGACTTGGCGGCGTTGGATGTTGATCTGCCGGCAGCCCTTACAGAAACAACGACTGAAGTCATCACCGACGCAGCGTCAGCTGCAGCCGAAACACCCGTCAAGATGAAAGCGTCGAAGTCTGTCGAGTCCCTGATCCTCGAAGCCTTCATCGCTCAGCACTACATAGACGTGCTGGTGCCGCCCACGCTGGTTTGCTGCGCACCGGTGGACAAAGATTTGATCCGGGCGTTGTCGGCGCAGACGGGGGTGCGCATCAGCGCCATCCATCAGCCGCGCGAGCAACGCCGCATCTGGCTTGAGATGGCGCAGAAAAATGCCGACCTCCAGCTGGCCCGCTTGCTGGCAGAGCAGGGCTCGCAACAGGCGCGCACGCTAGCACTGGCAGAGGCGCTTGAGCTGCCAACCGACAAGCTAGATTTGTTGCGCATTGAGTGTTTTGACATCTCGCACACGGCGGGCGAAGCGACGCAAGCCTCCTGCGTGGTATTCCATGACCACAAAATGCAAAGCGCTGAATACCGGCGTTACAACATCGACGGCATCACGCCGGGCGACGACTACGCGGCCATGCGCCAGGTGCTTATGCGCCGCTACACCAAGTTGGCCGAGGCCGCGCGTAACAACGAAGCCAAACTGCCGGACCTCGTGCTGATTGACGGCGGCAAAGGCCAAGTCTCGATGGCCCGCGAAGTGTTTGAAGAGTTGGGCCTCGACTTGGGACTGATTGCCGGCGTTGAAAAAGGTGAAGGCCGCAAAGTTGGACTGGAAGAACTGGTCTTTGCCGATGGCCGCGAAAAAGTTTATTTAGGCCGTGACTCAGCCGCCCTGATGTTGATCGCGCAGATCCGCGACGAGGCGCATCGCTTTGCCATCACCGGCATGCGGGCACGGCGGGCCAAGGTTCGGGTCGGCGGCAGCAAGCTGGAAGACATCGCCGGCATTGGCCCCAAAAAACGCGCTAACTTGTTGCAGCGCTTCGGCGGGATCCGCGGCGTGACCTCGGCCAGCGCGGAAGATATTGCGACGGTGGATGGAATTTCGAAAGAGCTGTCTGAGGAAATTTATCGGGCTTTGCACTGAGTCTGCCAACGCAACTCCACTGCTCATGCCAAAATCCAGCCATGTTTTTAACCATACCCACTCTTATGACTTGGACTCGCATCGTGGCGATTCCGCTGATTGTGGGTATTTTTTATCTTGATATTTCCCCCGCCAGTAAGAACCTCACAGCGACCGTGATGTTCGTCGTCTTCGCTGCGACGGACTGGCTGGATGGCTATCTGGCACGCAAGCTGAATCAGATGTCCTCGTTTGGCGCGTTCCTGGACCCGGTGGCCGACAAGTTTTTGGTCTGCGCTTCCTTGCTGGTGCTGGTGGACTTACAACGCGCAGACGTTTTTGTCGCGTTGATCATCATTGGCCGCGAAATTGCCATCTCAGCACTGCGTGAATGGATGGCCATGATTGGTGCGACCAAAAGCGTTGCCGTGCACATGATTGGCAAAGTGAAGACGTCAGTCCAGATGGTTGCCATTCCATTTCTACTCTATGACGGCACACTGTTCGGCACAGTGGATACACATCTTTGGGGTACGTGGCTGATCTGGCTGTCGGCGGTGCTGACGGTTTGGTCAATGGTTTATTACCTTCAAAAAGCCATTCCGGAAATTCGCGCTCGAGCCAAATGAGCGACGCTCACGGCGCTAAACGCAGCAGTGGTATCAGCGTATGGCTGCGCGCTATGCCGGTGGTCTTCGTGCTGATCTGGAGCACCGGCTTCATCGTCGCCAAGTTCGGGCTGCCTTATGCCCCGCCACTGACTTTTCTGGTCATTCGCTACGTTCTCTCTATCCTTTGTTTCCTAGTCTGGATCAAGTTATCCGGTGCCGCTTGGCCGACGCAACGCAGCCAATGGTTTCACCTAGCTGTCACCGGTATGCTGATGCATGCCGGTTACCTAGGGGGCGTCTGGGTGGCTGTCAAGGCCGGCATGGGGTCTGGTTTGGTGGCATTGATGGTGGGACTGCAGCCGGTATTGACCGCGGTTTGGGTCTCTCAGTGGGCGGGTCAGCGGATCAGTCGACTGCAATGGCTGGGGCTGGCATTTGGCTTGAGCGGGTTGTTGCTGGTCGTCTGGCGCAAGTTGGGTGCGGGTGCAGAGGTTAGTGCATTCACTTTGGCCGCGGCGGTATTTGCTTTAGTCAGTATCACTGCCGGCACCTTGTACCAAAAGCGATTCATGAAACCGACCGATGTGCGTACGGCCAATTTGATTCAGTTGGTGGCGGCGCTGCTGGTGACGTTGCCACTGACCCTGCTTGAAAACGAATCCATCGTCTGGAACGGTGAGTTTGTGGGCGCTATGGTCTGGTCCGTGCTGGGGTTGACCTTGGGCGGTAGCTCGCTGCTGTATTTGTTGATTCAGCGCGGCGCTGCCACCGCCGTCACCAGCCTGCTGTATTTGGTGCCGCCAACCACCGCCTTGATGGCATGGGCCTTGTTCGGCGAGAGCATCACCGTCGCCACCATTGTGGGCACCGCGCTGACAGCGTTAGGCGTCAGCTTGGTGGTGCGGGCTTCCTCGGATCAAAAGCCGAAGGCGATTTAGCTTCCCCGCGAGTGACTCACTGGTGATGCACAAAGTGCTTTGGCTGCAACAGCCAGCGCGCCCTGAGATTCGGACAGTTGGTGCAGGATCGTGAAATGGTTCAAACCCGGCAGCGCCAGTAACTGACTAGGCCTACCTGCGGCCTGACGCGCCGCATAGAACGTCTCAGACTGCCGCTGTAACTCAGGTAGTTCTGACTGCCCGTAAGTGATGAGCATGGGTTTCTGGCTTTGCGCCATCAGCAGAGGGCTGAGTGATGGCACATCTTCTGGCTTTAACCCCAGTTTGTCGTTGACGTAGCTCAGGCGCACAGGTTCAAGATCGTAGATACCGCTGATGGCCAAGCCGCCGATGACGCCCGCTTCGTCCATGCACATGGCCACCAGATGCGCGCCAGCCGACCAGCCTGAAAGTAGCATGCGCGTGGGGTCGCCGCCAAAATCAGCGGCATGCTTACGAAGCCAAGAGATGCTGGCCCGAACTTCATCCACAATGCCAGCCAGATTGATCTCAGGAGCAAGCGTGTAGCCAACGAGGGCCACATGCAAGCCTTGGTCCATCAACCCGTTGGCAATAAAACTGAAATTTTCTTTGGCCCGCATCTGCCAATAGCCGCCATGGATGAACACCACCAACGGACCGGGCTGGCTCGCCGGAAAGTAGTCGATCAGCTGCCGAGCTGCCGGCCCGTAGCGCAAACCGATGCGTGCGGCGGGAAGTTGGCGAAGGTCTTGGCTGAGGACGTCGAATTCAGCGGTCAGTGCGGCACTGTTTTGGACTGCCGCGCTGTTGTTGTAGCCAGCATCCAAGCTGGCTTGGTTCATCCCTCGGTAGAGGGCGGTCATGCGGCTACCCGCACGGAGACATGGCTGGACAAGCGCTGCGTGATGTCGTGTCTGACCTGATTGAACTCCATGCCGACTATCTCGCGCGGCCGTTGCAGCGTCAGTGGGAAGTCTTCTTCAATGCGCCCCGGGCCTGCGGTCATCACCACGACCCGGTCGGACAGCAACACGGCTTCTTCCACCGCATGCGTCACAAAAATCACCGTCAGCTTGGTCCGTGACCAAATTTCCAGCAGGTCTTGCTGCAACTTTTCTCGGGTGAGAGCGTCCAGTGCACCAAAGGGTTCGTCCATCAACAGGACTTCACAGTCGTTGGCCAAAACCCGGGCGATGGCAACGCGTTGCTTCATACCGCCTGACAGTTGCCCGGGATAGTAGTCGGCGAATTTTCCTAAACCAACCATGTCCATGTAATGTGCGGTCAACTCGGTCAGCCGGGCCTTCGGCAAGTTGCGCTGGTATTGTCCAAAGCCGATGTTCTGTCTGACTGTGAGCCAAGGAAACAGACCAAAGTCCTGAAATACCATGCCGCGTTCCGGACCGGGCCCCTTGATCGGCATGCCGTACATTTCTGCCGTTCCTTGCGTTGGGTTGTCAAAGCCTGCAAGGATGCGCAACAGAGTAGATTTGCCGCAGCCTGATGCGCCAATCAGGCAAACAAATTCTCCTTTTTTGATGCTCAAGTTGACATCTTGTAAGGCTTGAACCGTTCTGCCGCCAACGCTGAATTGTTTGCCCAAATGCGATACGCAAAGGACCGGTAGCGGCTGGCGTTCTTGTGGTTGTTTTACGGGCTCAGACATTGTGCTGTGGACTCCATTTGAGAAGGCGGTTGTTGAGTGCGACCAGCAGACGATCGGTCGCGAAGCCAGCGACGCCGATGACCACCATGCCTGCAATCACCAGCTCCGACCGAGATAGCATGCGGCCGTCCATGATGACCGCCCCGAGACCTTCCTGAACCCCCGTCATTTCGCCCACCACAATAAGAATCCAAGCAAAACCATGGCCCAGCCGTAGACCATTCAAAATCGCCGGTAAGGCGGCAGGTAACACCACCTGCCTAAACAGTGATGAGCCTTTGCAACCCAACATCGCAGCGGCTTCAAACAAACGCTCGTCGACCGAGCGAACGCCGAATATCGTGTTGAAAACGATGGGGTAAAAGGCACCGAGAAAGACCAAAAAAATGGCCGCATTGGGACCAATGCCGAAAAAAATCATGGACAAAGGCAACCACGCGGTGACGGGCACGGGACGCAGCAATTGCAAAGTGGGGTCGACCAGTTCACGTATCAGCTTAATTCTGCCGATCAGCAAGCCCAGTGGAATGGCCACAAGCGCCGCAGCGAAAAATCCACCGTAAACGCGCGTCACCGATTTCCATAAATGTAGGTGAAGGGTCTGGCTGAAAGCATCATCGTAAATGCCGCCAAACGCAAAGTCGTAAAGCATCAGCGCCACGTCTTGCGGTAACGGGATCAGACGCGTGCCAGTCAAACTTACGCCCACATGCCATGCCAGTAGCAACAGCATCGGCAAAAGGGCGGGCGTTAGCAGGCGCCGCAACATGTCCGGTTTCAACTACAGACTCTTGGCAAAGCTGGTGTCGATGAATGTTTTGTAGTCCGGCAACTGTCGGATCTGCTTTTTGTCGAGCATTTGTGCACCATAGTATTTAGCCCGTGTGACCCAGTCGTCATCGATGCGCCAGGTCAGTTCGATGTTGGGTGCGGCCAGTTCAACGGTCTTGGCGGGCAGTCCCAATTTCTTCTCGGACATGTCAACGAATGCCGCCCGATTGGCCAGCACATATTCTGTGGCTTTGCGGTGCATTTGCAGGTAAAGCTTGACCAATGCTGGATTGGTTTTAACCGTATCAGCGTGCGTTCCTAGCACCATGTTGAGCGAACCGGTTGGGGTGCCATAAGGGTATTCGATAACTTTACCAACCCCCCGACTCACCGAAATCGAAGGCCCGGGTTCGGCACCCACATAGGCATCAATATCACCGCGCTCAAGCGCTGATGGCATTTCACTGAAAGCCAAACGCACCGACTGGATGTCCTTGATGGTCAGCCCCTCTTGTTTAAGACGGTCGAGGATCACGACCTCTTGGGTGGAGCCCGGAAGAATCCCGACTTTTTTACCTTTTAAGGCCTTTATGGAGGTGATGTCGGAGTCTTTGCCTGCGACAACGGCCATGCCCTTGTTGCACTGTGCACCAATCACCACCACGGGTTCGCCTGCAGCGCCACCCAGCGTTGCGGCAGCAATGCCAAACGCGCCAAAGTCAACGGATTTGGTGACCACGGCATTTTTGCCATCGGTGGGTGTCTCAAATGCGATGACTTCGATTTTGTAACCAGCCGGCGCAAATTGTTCATAAAAATGCGGTGTGATGGAATGCATCAGTTTGAGCGTGCCGACGCGTATGACCTTGTCAGCGGCCATTGCCGACAGTGGCAGTGAGGCGCTGGCGACTGTAGCGGCCATCGAGGCGATGAATTTTCTGCGAGCAAACATGACGGACCTTGTGGATGGATGATGCGGCTTTATTCGCAAGCTCCATGCCAATCGTTTTGAGTGTCACGAGGCTTGAGTTGCACTATTTGGGTGCATCTTTTCTCAAGACCTGAAATCTGAGGACGTCTTCGTTTCCCAAGGTGCTGCCGCAAACTGGCTCACCAAAAAATCGATGAGCAATCGAATCCGCCGCGGTGCATTGGCCCGATAAGGCGCCAGCCAGTGAATGTCGGCGTCTGGCATGGCATAGGCGGGCAGCACTCTGACCAACTCACCCGTGGCCAGTTGTGGCGCGATGTCCCACAGACTGCGCAGCATGATGCCGCGGCCGGCGCTACACCAGTCCCTGACCAATTCGCCTGAGTTGCTGGAGAGCGGGCCGCTGACACGAACCCGAATGGGTAGCTTGCCGCGCTCTTTTTGCAAAGTCCAGCTGTCAAAGCGTTGACTGGCTGCGTTGCCGTTTTCGCGCACGATGAGGCAAGCATGGTCTTGTAGCGATTCTGGGGTCTCGGGTTGGCCGTGTTGCTGTAGATAAACCGGGGAGGCCACCAGCACGCGCTGGTTGCGCGCCAACCGCCTGGATACCCACTGCGCTGCTTGCCGGCTGTCGACCGACCACAGCCAGATGGCACCGTCATAGCCGTCAGCCGCCAAGTCTGGGAGTTGTTCGGTGAGCTGCAACTGAATTTCGATGCGCGGGTACTGCGCCTGAAAATGGGCCAGCGCCGGCCCCAGCCACAAGCGACCGAAGCCAAAGGTTGAGGCAAGTCGGATCAAACCGGTCGGCTCGGCTTTGCTTTCTTGTAGCTCAGCTTCTAGCGACTCAAATCCTTGGAGAAGCACTATGGCACGTTCGCACAGGGTTTCGCCTTCGGCGGTTGCACTCACGCGCCTAGTGGTGCGTTGAAACAGCTTTTGACCAAGCTTGCCTTCGAGTGCAGCGAGGCGTTTAGTCACGACCGGCGGCGCTACGTCTAGACTCCGCGCGGCAGCCGTCAAGCTACCATGCTCACGCACGGCCAGAACTAATTTCAGATCACTGCGGTCCATTTCGTCAATATCACAGTCGTTTATTGATGCTTTTTTGGAAATAATGTATTGCTAGATTATTGCTTGAGTAGACGTTGTTCCTGCTTCAAAATACCTACAGTTGTGCGATGAATTAGAAAACTGGGACCATTCTGTGCGCTTTGAAGGTTTTAAGACGATCGATATAACCGGCCCTGCGGGCAGTTTGCGCACGAGCTTGGGCGGCAATGGCGCGCCTTTGTTGTTGCTGCACGGCCATCCGCAGACGCAGGCCATGTGGCACCGCGTGGCGGGTGCGTTGAGCCAGTCGTTCACGGTGGTCATGATGGACTTGCGCGGTTATGGCGACTCAGCGCGTGTGCCCAGCAACGCAGAACACACGCCTTATTCCAAACGCGCCATGGCGCAAGACGCAGTGGCCGTGATGCACCACTACGGCTTTGAGAATTTTCAAGTGCTTGCGCACGACCGCGGTGCGCGCGTAGCGCACCGTCTAGCGCAAGACCATCCAAACAAAGTCGAGCGCCTGATGCTGCTCGACATCGCCCCCACGTTGGGCATGTACAGCAACACCTCTGATGACTTTGCACGAGCTTACTGGCACTGGTTTTTTCTGATCCAACCACCGCCGCTACCAGAGGCTTTGATCGAGTCCGACCCAGTTCGTTATGTGCGCAGCGTGATGGGCAAGCGGCATGCTGGCCTGGCGGCTTTTGCGCCGGAAGCGCTGGCCGAATACGAGCGTTGCGCGCAGATTCCTGACACGGCCATGAGTCTCTGCGAAGATTACCGGGCCTCGTCCAGCATCGACTTGGTGCATGACCGCGCCGATCTGGCTGCCGGCCTTAAGCTCACGCAGCCGCTGCGCGTCTTGTGGGGAGAGCATGGCGCCGTTGGCAAGTGCTTTGACGTGCCCGGCCTCTGGTCTGAGCGTGCTCACGATATCTCCGGTCGCAGCTTGCCCTGTGGTCATTACATTGCCGAAGAAGCCCCAGAGCTCCTGCTTGAAGAGGCTTTCCAGTTTTTCAAACCCTGAACATTTTTTAACTCAAGGACACACCATGGCTACGAATATCGGTAAAAAAAGAATCGCAGTTATCCCGGGCGACGGCATCGGCAAAGAAACCATGCCTGAAGGCGTACGCGTGATGGAAGCCGCTGCGACCAAGTTCGGCATTGACCTGCAGTTTGACCACTTCGACTTCGCCAGCTGGGACTACTACGAAAAGCACGGCCAGATGATGCCGGACAACTGGAAAGACTTGGTTGGCGGTCATGACGCCATTTATTTCGGCGCTGTCGGCTGGCCCGAAAAAATCGCCGATCACGTGTCCTTGTGGGGCTCGTTGCTGCTCTTCAGGCGCGAGTTTGACCAGTACATCAACCTGCGACCTGCACGCCTAATGCCTGGCATCATCGCTCCTGTGGTGCGACGTGACGGCAGCGCGCGCGCGCCTGGCGAAATTGACTTTTACATTGTCCGAGAAAATACCGAAGGTGAGTACTCCAGCATTGGCGGCCGGGCCTTTCCAGGTACGGATCGCGAGTTTGTTTTGCAAGAGTCTGTGTTCACCCGTATCGGGGTTGACCGCGTGCTGAAGTTCGCGTTTGAGTTGGCGCAGTCGCGCCCTAAAAAGCACCTGACCAGCGCGACCAAATCAAACGGTATTTCAATCTCCATGCCTTACTGGGATGAGCGCGTTGAAGAGATGGCCAAAGGCTATCCAGACCTGCGCTTGGACAAGTTCCACATCGACATCTTGACCGCCCACTTTGTGCAGCGCCCTGACTTTTTTGACGTGGTCGTCGCCAGCAATTTGTTCGGTGACATCTTGAGCGATCTGGGCCCAGCTTGCACCGGCACCATCGCCATTGCACCCAGCGCCAACCTCAACCCAGAGCGCAAGTTCCCGTCCTTGTTCGAGCCGGTGCACGGATCGGCCCCTGACATTGCTGGCCGCAACTTAGCCAACCCGATTGGCCAGATCTGGTGCGGTGCAATGATGCTGGAGTTTTTGGGCCACAAAGAAGCGCACGACGCGATTCTCAGCGCCATTGAAAAAACGCTGGCGCCCGGCAGCGGCGCACCGCGCACCCCCGATTTGGGCGGCACAGCCGGCACGGCAGATGTTGGCAAGGCGATTGCTGCAGCCGTTTGAGGGCGGTTTAGGCGTCAGTAAAAAAGACTAGAATCCGCCCCTCACTTGTGAAAATAAGCAAGTGAGGCGTTGCGACTATTATTGTGACGGTGAGGGCGCCTTCAGGGCGCCTTATCGTTTTCACTTCAAGCCGCTTTTTTGCGCTTGTAGTGACCCTCCCGTTCCCGCTTATTCCGCTTTTAGCGATTAAGGGGGCTGTCTGTTAGAGGCTATAGAGCTTCGAAGCAGACTATTTTTGACATCACCGAGGATCCCCCGTGAACAAAACTGAATTGATTGAACACATTGCCGAGCAGGCCGATATTTCCAAAGCATCCGCCACCCGCGCGCTGGAAGCTACCATTGGTGCCATCACTGAGACTCTGAAAGCCGGCGATGCCGTGGCTTTGGTTGGTTTTGGTACTTTCGCCGTTGGCGTTCGCGCAGCCCGCACTGGTCGCAATCCACGTACTGGCGATGAGATTAAAATCAAAGAAGCTAAAGTTCCAAAGTTTCGTCCAGGCAAAGCCCTCAAAGACGCATTGAACTGAAGCAGATGAATTAAGATGTTTGAAGTTGGGTGCTTAGCTCAGTTGGTAGAGCAGCGCCCTTACACGGCGTAGGTCGGCGGTTCGAGCCCGTCAGCACCCACCACCAACTTCAACGACATTAAGCACCTAGAATTTTCTAGGTGCTTTTTTTTTGGTCGTCTTTTTGAAAGGCATGCACTACGCGTTGTGGGAATGGAATGGTGCAGCCGCCTTGTTCCAAGCTTTCTTTGCAGTGTTGAATCAAGTCCAGCTTGGTGTCCCACCAGTCAGTGCGTGCGGTCCAGACCCGAAACAAAATATTGACGGAGTTGTCGCCGAGAGATTCGACTTTGATCAGTGGGGCCGGATTCGTCAGGATGCGCGGTTCATCCATGGCAATCTGGCTCAATATGGCCAGAGCAGCGTTCAAGTTGTCGCCATAAGAGATTGCATAAGACTCGTCAATACGGCGAATATCTTGGTCCGTCACCGAGAGATTGACGATGGTCTGTCCCCATATTTTTGAATTTGGTATGAAGACAACCGGACCCTCTGGTAAATGCCCCTTGCAGATGAAAAATCCCTGAGCATCAATGATGTAAATCTGGCCGTCCAGTTGAACGGCATCACCAATCTTGAATGGTCGAAAGATCAGAATCATCACTCCTGCTGCCACATTGCTTAGCGTGCCCTGCAAGGCTAGTCCAATGGCCAAACCTACTGCCCCGAGCAGCGCAATCAGGCTGGTGGTTTCGACGCCGAACCGGTTCAGTACGGCTATCAGCGTGAAGATCAGAATCACGACGCGAACTATTTTCCCTGGCAAATGGTGAAACACCGGGTCAATCCGTCGGGCCTTGTGCATCGCTCGATCGATCAGGCGGTTGAGCCAGCCAGAGACCAGGTAACCCACGATCAGGGTGGCGAGGGCGCCGACGACACTGATGCCGTAGGTCCATAAATAGTCGCTCATGAGTTCAAGGTTAGTAGTGATTGTGACGCTCATTTCTGTGGGGTTGTCGGGTCGATTCACGTTCGAAGTGGATGCACTAGTCTTGAACAGCGTAACAAAGGAGCTATAACCCCACGTTATGCTGACTCAGCGCTGTTCCGGGCGCTGCCGCAGCTTCTGCGGCGAAGGCATAATTACGGATTGGCTTTTTGGCTCATCGCGGCACTTTGATTGCGCACAATCCTTGGCTGTCACACAGGACTTCTCAGATGTTTGATTTCATTCGCAAGCACACCAAAATCACGATGTGGTTGCTCTTTTTGCTGATCGTGCCGTCATTCGTTTTACTCGGCTTGAACGATCACAACCGTTCTGCGGACAGCAGTGCAACGGTTGCGCGAGTTGATGGCAAAAACATCACACAGGCAGACTGGGATGCAGCCCACCGTATCGAAGTCGACCAGATTCGTGCGTCCATGCCTACGATTGATGTGAAGCTGTTGGACTCGCCCGAAGCTCGCTACGCCACACTGGAGCGCATGGTGCGCGACCGCGTGATGTCAGCCGCTTCCGCCAAGGCACTGCTGACCACTAGCGACCAACGACTTGCGCGTGAGTTGCAGGGTAACCCGCAAATTGCCGCGCTTCGCAAACCAGATGGTTCTCTCGACATGGAGCGCTATCGTCAACTAGTTGGCGCCCAAGGCATGACCCCCGACATGTTTGAAGCTAACGTGCGTGCAGATCTGTCGACCCGTCAAGTCATGGCGGGCGTCACCGCCACGGGGTTTTCTTCCGCTGGCGCTGCTGACTCGGCACTCAACGCTTACTTTGAAAAACGCGAATTGCAACTTGCGCGCTTCAGCCCGGCCACCTACGCGGCAAAACTCAAGCCGACCGATCGGGAGCTAGAGCAGTATTACCAAACCAACCAGGCCCTCTTTCGGGCGCCAGAGCAGGCCAGCATCGAATACGTGGTGCTGGATGCTGACGCGGTCAGCAAGACCATCGTCGTCAACGCACAAGACCTGAAGACTTACTACGACCAAAATATTGAGCGATTGAGTGGGGCTGAAGAGCGACGAGCCAGTCACATCCTCATCAATGCACCTAAAACTGCACCCGCTGCTGAGCGTGCGGTTGCCAAAGCCAAGGCCACTGAACTGCTGGCGCTGGTGCGCAAGTCGCCAGACACTTTTGCCGACACAGCCCGCAAAAACTCTCAGGACACAGGCTCAGCCGCGAAAGGGGGTGACCTTGACTTTTTTGCGCGTGGCGCCATGGTCAAGCCCTTTGAAGATGCAGCTTTTAACTTGAAAAAAGGCGAGATCAGTGATCTGGTGGAGTCTGACTTTGGTTATCACATCATCCGTTTGACGGACATCAAGTCACCGAAGCAACGCAGCTTTGAAGACATGCGGCCGACCCTTGAAGCCGACTTGAAAAAGCAGCAAGTTCAACAGAAATTCGCTGAATCTGCAGAGCTCTTTACCAACGGCGTGTACGAACAAGCCGACAGCCTGAAACCTGTGGCCGATCGCCTGAAGCTCGACATCCGAAGCGCCAGTAACATCAGCCGCAGCCCTGCGCCCGGTGTCACTGGACCGCTGACTAACCCTAAGTTCCTAGCGGCACTTTTTTCAACTGACTCGATTGAGAAAAAACGCAATACTGAAGCGATTGAAGTTGGCCCAAATCAATTGGCTGCTGGACGAGTGGTGCAATACACGCCGGTTCGGACGCTGCCGTTGGCTGAAGTGATGGCAAATGTTCGTGCCCGTTGGATTGCCGACCGCAGCGCTGAAGAGGCCCGCAAAGAAGGTAGTGCCAAGCTTGCCGAATGGAAGTCCAACGCTGCTACAGCTGCGTTGCCAGAGTCTTTGGTGATCTCGCGCATCGACGCTCAAAAACTCCCAGGCCCTGTGTTGGATGCCGTCTTGCGCGCAGACCCTGCCGCTTTGCCGCTGTTGGTGGGCGTTGACCTAGGCGGTCAAGGCTACGCAGTGGTCAAGGTTACCAAGGTTCTTCCACGCGAACCACGGGACGCTGCCGCCACCCAGCAAGAACGCGCCCAATACGCACAATGGTGGACAGCCGCTGAAAGCTTGGCTTACTACAAGCTCATGCAGGAGCGCTTCAAGGTCGAGATCACGGCACCAAGACCGGCGCCTGGGCAAGGCGTGACCGAAGCAAATGCAACTCAAGCAGCATCCAGGTAATTTAGAGCCCAACTTGCCGTTATAATTTCGACCTTCGGTGGCTGTAGCTCAGTTGGTAGAGTCCAGGATTGTGATTCCTGTTGTCGTGGGTTCGAGCCCCATCAGCCACCCCATGAATT
>CANFWV010000069.1 GCA_947450695.1 Comamonadaceae bacterium | reverse complement strand
CAGGAGCCGCATTTGTTGATGATGACGGCCACGCCGATTCCGCGCACGCTGGCCATGAGCTACTACGCCGACCTCGATGTCTCGACCATCGACGAGCTGCCGCCGGGGCGCACGCCGATCGTCACCAAGGTCATCAGCGATAGCCGGCGCGACGAAGTGGTGGAGCGCATTCGCGGCCAGTTGGCCGAAGGGCGGCAGGTGTACTGGGTCTGCCCTTTGATCGAGGAAAGCGAAGCGGTCGACTTGACCAATGCGACCGAAACCCATGAGTCACTGTCAGCGGCTTTGCCCGGCACGCAGGTGGGCCTGCTGCATTCGCGCATGCCGGTGGCTGAGAAAAAAGCTGTGATGGCGCTGTTCAACGCCGGCCAGATCGGCGTGCTGGTCAGTACCACCGTGATCGAGGTCGGCGTGGACGTGCCCAATGCGTCGCTGATGGTGATTGAGCATGCCGAGCGCTTTGGCTTGTCGCAGTTGCACCAGCTGCGCGGTCGGGTCGGGCGCGGGGCCGCTGCGTCTGCCTGCGTGTTGCTGTATTCGACGGGCGACGGCCCGCGGCTTGGCGAAACCGCGCGTGCGCGGCTCAAAGCCATGGCCGAAACCCAGGACGGCTTCGAGATCGCCCGACGTGATTTGGAGATTCGCGGCCCCGGTGAATTTTTGGGTGCGCGGCAGTCGGGCGCACCCTTGCTGCGCTTTGCCGACTTGGCCACCGACACCGAGTTGCTGGCTTGGGCGCGCGCACTCGCGCCGCTGATGTTGGACCGCCATGCCGACTTGGCGCAGCGCCATATTTTGCGTTGGCTGGGCGGTAAAGCTGACTATTTAAAAGCTTGAATTTTTGCGCGCCAGTATGTCAGGCAAAACCAGCACAATAAGCCCATGACGCTCACCGAACTCAAATACATCGTCGCCGTGGCCCGCGAAAAGCATTTTGGCAAGGGCGCCGAAGCCTGCCATGTCTCGCAGCCGACGCTGAGCGTGGCCATTAAAAAGCTCGAAGAGGAGTTGCAGGTCAAGCTGTTTGAACGCAACGCCAATGAAATCACGGTGACGCCGCTGGGCGAAGAAATCGTGCGCCAAGCGCAAAGCGTGCTGGAGCAGGCCGACAGCATTCGCGAGATCGCCAAGCGCGGT
This sequence comes from Comamonadaceae bacterium, assembly GCA_947450695.1. GTDB lineage: Bacteria > Pseudomonadota > Gammaproteobacteria > Burkholderiales > Burkholderiaceae_C > Polaromonas. The sequence goes on along the minus strand of CANFWV010000069.1, from coordinate 13,529 downwards.
AAAGACCCGCTGGCCGGGGCGCTGCGGCTGGGCATCATCTACACCATCGGCCCGTATTTGTTGCCTGACTTGGTGAGGCAAGTCATCACGCTCAGCCCCCAAATGCCCTTGATGCTGCAAGAAAATTTCACCGTGAAGCTGCTCGAAGAATTGCGCACCGGCGAGATTGATTGCGCCATTCTGGCCGAGCCTTTCCCCGACACCAATCTGGCGATGGCCCCTTTGTACGATGAACCTTTTGTGGCTGCAGTGCCGAGTTCGCACCCGCTGGCTCAGCGCGACAACATCACTGCTGAAGAGCTGAAGAATGAAACCATGTTGCTGCTCGGCAATGGCCATTGCTTTCGCGACCATGTGCTGGAGGTGTGCCCGGAGTTCGCCCGTTTTTCCAGCAACGCCGAAGGCATCCGCAAAAGCTTCGAAGGCTCCTCACTGGAAACCATCAAGCACATGGTGGCGTCCGGCATGGGGGTGACCTTGGTGCCTCGGCTGAGCGTGCCCAAAGGCGCGTTGGAGACGGTCGGCAAGCCCCAAGCTGCCGTCTTTGATGAAAACCCGTTCATTCGGTACATTCCTTTTGAGGGCCATGTGCCAACGCGCCGTGTGGTGCTGGCTTGGCGTCGTAGCTTCACGCGCTACGAAGCCATTGCGGCGTTGCGCAATGCTGTTTACGCCTGCGAATTGCCGGGTGTGAAACGGCTGTCTTGAGCGGCTTCGGCCATTTCCGTGCTGCGGCACCTATTACCCCCTAGGCAACGACTTCTGCGGCCATCCCGTAGAGTGTTGGTTTACCTCAAGGAAATTCATGGCTGATCAATTGTTCCCAAGTGCTTCCAATGGCGCCCCCCGCATCAACATCGGCATCAGCGACGAGCACCGCGCGGCCATTGCGCAGGGCCTGAGTCGCCTGCTGGCGGACACCTACACGCTCTACTTGACCACCCACAATTTTCATTGGAACGTCACCGGTCCGATGTTCAACACGCTGCATCAAATGTTCATGACGCAGTACACCGAGCTGTGGGCGGCGGTTGACCCGGTCGCTGAACGCATCCGTTCGCTCGGCCATCCAGCGCCTGGTTCGTACGCACAATTTGCGCATCTCACCTCCTTGCCCGATGTGCCGTCGACCCCGCCCAAGGCGTTGGAGATGGTGCGTATTTTGGTGCAAGGCCACGAGGCCGTGGCGCGGACAGCCCGCAGTCTGTTCCCAGAAGCAGAGCAAGCCGGTGACGAGCCGACGGCTGACTTGCTGACCCAGCGACTGACCATCCATGAGCAGTCCGCTTGGATGCTGCGATCGATGCTGGAAGAGTGAACAGCGTGGGGGCCCATTACCTCCAATTGATCCGCTGGGACAGGCCTGCTGGCTGGCTGCTGCTGCTGTGGCCGACGCTGTCGGCACTGTGGATTGCTGCAGGCGGCTTCCCAGGCTGGCATCTGCTGACGGTTTTCACGCTAGGCACCATCCTCATGCGCAGTGCCGGTTGTTGCCTCAATGACGTGGCGGACCGGGACTTTGACCGTCATGTGAAGCGGACAGCGAACCGTCCTGTCACCAGCGGGGTCGTGTCTGTGAAGTCCGCATTGCTGTTGGGGGCAGCGCTGGCATTGGCGGCTTTTGCCTTGGTGTTAACCACCAACACAGCTGCGGTTGCTTGGTCATTTGCAGCGCTGGCCGTGGCGCTGGTCTACCCGTACGCCAAGCGCCATGTGGCCATGCCGCAAGCGGTTCTGGGGGTGGCGTTCAGTTTTGGTATTCCCATGGCTTTTGCGGCGGTGCAAGGGCAGGTGCCGTTGTTGGCTTGGCTGCTGCTGCTCGGCAATTTGTTTTGGGTACTGGCTTATGACACCGAATACGCCATGGTCGACCGCGATGACGATCTGAAGATCGGCATGAAAACCTCAGCCATCACGCTGGGGCGCTTTGATGTGGCTGCCGTCATGCTGAGCTATGGTTTGTATTTGCTCATCTGGACGCTGGCGTTGGCGTCACTGTCGGGGCTGGCGCTGAACTGGGCATTCGCTCTGGGCGTGGCGGTGGCGGTTGCGCAAGCGGTCTGGCACGGTTACTTGATTCGTCACCGCGAACGCGCGGGCTGCTTCAAAGCTTTTCGGCTGAACCATTGGCTCGGGTTCGCTGTCTTTGCCGGCATTGCGGTGTCTTATGCATTGGTTTGAGCCACAGTAAACATTCAAATAGACGTGAAAAAGCCCGCTTCGAGCGGGCTTTTTCACGGGCCAGAGCCAGCTATTTATGCAGCTTTAGCAGCAGCTTTGGCTTTGGAAACGCGTTTGCTTTTCTTGGATTTTTTAGCTTTGGCGGTGCCTTTGCTGGCTGCAGGCGCTGCTTTTTCAGCAGGAGCTGCAGCGGCAGGTGCAGCTGCAGGAGCTGCGGTCACAGCGCCGGCAGTTTGAGCTGCTACCGGAGTGGAAATCACAGCCAAAGGCATGGCGAGAACTGCAGCGCTAGCGAGGACGGTCAGAAATTTTTTCATGGTGATTCCAGTGGTTGAAGGTGAGAGTGTCTAGTTAAAACTGATATGGACCCAGTGCTTTGAGGCGCCGAGTACAACCATTCAACGTGATGGAGGTGTTGGCCGTTGACGTTGGTTGAAAGAAATGTTTTTATGGCGTTTAAATAGATTTTGTCTCAATCAGCGCCAAACTCATCACCCAGTTCTGCCGCGCGTTCACGGGCGGCCTGCATGGCTTGCTTGAACTGCGCTTTGACACCGCTGTGCTCCATCGCCGTGAGCGCTGCATAGGTGGTGCCGCCTTTGGAGGTAACCCGCTCTCGCAGCGTTTGCGGCGCCTCATCAGAGGCTTGGGCCAAGGCCGAGGCTCCGACAAAGGTGGCGATGGCGAGTTGCCTCGCTTGGGCGGCGTCCAAGCCCATCTCGGTGCCAGCTTCCATCATGGCTTCGATGAAATAAAACACATACGCCGGGCCCGAGCCCGACAGGGCTGTGACGGCGTCGAGCTGCTCTTCGCGGTCAAGCCACAAGTGGGCGCCGGTAGTGGCGACGACCGATTCAATCACTTGCTTGTCGGCAGTTGTCACGGCCGGGCGGGCCAGCAAGGCGGTCATGCCCTGGCCAATCAAGGCGGGCGTGTTGGGCATGGCGCGGACCACGCGTTCAGTGCCGAGCCAGCGGGCAATGCTGTCTGAGCGAATGCCGGCGGCCACACTCAGGTGCAAAGCTGTCAGGGTGTGGGCCCGGACTGGCACTGCGGCCTGATTGAAGATTTGCGGTTTGACGGCCCAGACCACTAAACCGGCGCGGGCCAAGCTGGCTTCGGCACTGGCTAAAACCGTGACGCCAAACTGGGCCTTCAGCCGTTCAGCTTGCTCGGCGAAAGGCTCGACCACCTGAATCTGGCTGGGCGCCAGACCGCGTTTGAGCAGCCCGCCCATGATGGCGCTCGCCATGTTGCCGCCACCGATGAAGGCGATCTGTAATGCGCTGATGTTGCTGCTGGCCATGCTCGTGCGGTCCTCTGGGTGTCTGATGAAGTTGAGGCGCAAATTGTCGCTGAAGCAGGCGCTACTTCACCACCGTCTGCCGAACCGCGTGTTCCCACTCGGCCATCCGGGTAGCCGCGACGTCCGAACTCATCGCCGGTAAAAAGGTGCGCTCGGCTCGCCATAGGCTGGCCAGCTCATCAGTGTTTTTGTACATGCCGCTGGACAAGCCGGCCAGCCACGCAGCGCCCAAGGCGGTGGTTTCTGTCACCACGGGGCGCACGACGGGAATGCCGAGCAAGTCGGCTTGAAACTGCATCAACAAGTTGTTGGCGCAGGCGCCGCCGTCAACGCGCAGCACGGACATCGGTACCGCGCCGGCGCTGAGGGCGTCTCGGTTCATAGCTTGCACCAGCGCGGCGCTTTGAAACGCAATGCTTTCCAAGCCCGCACGTGCGATGTGCGCCAGCGTCGTGCCGCGTGTGATGCCGGTGATCGTGCCGCGTGCGTCAGGTTCCCAGTAAGGCGCGCCCAAACCGGTGAAGGCGGGCACCAGCATCACGCCGCCAGTGTCAGGCACGCTTTGCGCCAGCGCTTCCGCTTCGGCGCTGCTTTGAAAGGCGTTCAGGCCATCGCGCAGCCACTGCACCACCGCACCGCCGACAAAAACGCTGCCCTCCATGGCGAACTCTGTTTGGGATGAGGTTTGCGCGGCGATGGTCGTCAGCAAGCCGTTGTGCGAAGTCTGGAACTGTGTGCCGTTGTGCATCAGCAAGAAGCAGCCGGTGCCATAGGTGTTTTTGGCCATGCCAGGGGTAAAGCAAGCTTGGCCAAAGGAGGCGCTTTGCTGGTCGCCCGCCACACCACCAATCGGGATCGCGTGGCCCAGCAGTTCAGGCCGAACTGCGCCAAAGTCGCCGCTGGAGGGTCGGACCTCCGGCATCAACGATGGTGGAATGTCCAGCAGCGCCAGCAACTCAGCGTCCCACTGCTGGGTGCGTACATTGAACAGCATGGTGCGCGACGCATTGGTGACGTCGGTGGCGTGCAGCGCACCCTGGGTGAGTTGCCACATCAGCCAGCTGTCGATGGTGCCAAACGCCAGCTCGCCGCGCTCGGCCTGGGCGCGGGCATCCGGCACATGGTCGAGCAGCCATTTGAGTTTGGTGGCGGAAAAATAAGCGTCAATTCGCAGCCCGGTGGTGGACTGGATCAGCGCTTCTTGGCCTTGCGCGCGCAGCTGCACGCAAGTGTCTTCGGCGCGGCGGTCTTGCCAGACGATGGCGTTGTGGATGGGTTGGCCGGTTTTGCGGTTCCAGACCACCGTGGTTTCGCGCTGATTGGTGATGCCTAGGGCGCGCATGTCGCTGGCCTTCAGCCCAGCTTTGTCGAGCACCTCTTGAGCGGTAGCCAACTGAGCTTGCCAGATTTCCATCGGGTCGTGCTCAACCCAGCCGGGCTGCGGAAAGATTTGCGTCAGCTCCTGCTGAGCCATCGCGACGATGCGCCCTTCGGTGTCAAAAACAATGCTGCGGGAACTGGAAGTGCCTTGGTCGAGAGCGAGCAGGTAAGTCATGCCATTCATTGTGGGGGCGGGATGGCTGCTGAGCTGCGCCAAGGTCTTTTCACGTGACGACTGTGGACGCTAACCCCTTTACACGACAGACACATCGAGCGTCACGGAGTTGTCACAACAAATTTTTACACTTTCAACGTTGTTTGATTTGAATCAACACAAGGTTTCTTTTCTTTCTTAGTTCGCCTCATCCGCCTTATTGGGCATTCACGTTTGGTTTTCACAAATATTATGAAAAAACATCCACTATTTCAGCCGAAGACACTTGTTCATTTGGTGTCTTTGGCCATGCTGTCGCTGGCCGGTTCTTATGCCATGGCTCAAACCGCAGCCCCTGTAGACCTCGGCAGCATCGGTGCCACCACCGCTGCTGGTGCCTACCGCTCAGAAGACGCGATCAAGGGCACCGCCTCAGCCATCGCGCCAACACAAGCCAGCTTGCAAGCTACTCAGCCCCAATCCATCATCACGCGTGAATTCATAGATCTGTCTGCCGCGCCGACTAGCGATTACGCCAATATCGTCATGGTTGCACCTAGCCTGTCCGGCAGTTCTGCCAACGGCCCTGGATTGAGCGAAACCAAAATCACCATGCGCGGTTTTACAGACGACCAATACAACATCACTTTTGACGGCATTCCTTGGGGTGATAGCAACAACCCGGCGCACCATTCGACCGCGTTTTTTCCTGCTTCTGCCATCGGCGGTGCGGTGGTGGAGCGCGGGCCCGGTAATGCCAGCAATGTAGGCTATGCCACCTTTGGCGGTTCGATCAACTTGTTCTCCAAAAAGCCGTCCTCTGAGCAGGTCACCAGCGTCTTCAGCTCTTTTGGTACCTGGAACACCCGCCTGTATGGTGTGGGATATGAAAGTGGCCGCATGGCCAACAATGGTGATGCCACGTTGCAACTTGGTTACCAGAAACTATCGTCTGATGGCTACTTGAGCAGCAGCCCGATCAAGAGTGAAAACTTCACGCTCAAGTATGAGCGACCTGTGGGCGATGCCTCGCTGTTGACGGTGTTCTCCTCCATCAATCACATTGACTATTGGCAGCCCGACAGCAATAAGGGCCCAACCTTGACGCAGAGCGCCGCGTTCGGTAAAAATTTTCAACTGAACAATGACCCGACAAGCATGAACTACGCTGGGTTCAACAAGACAACCAAGAACACGGATTTCGATTACATCCGCCTGCGAAGTGACCTGGGTAACGGCTGGAAGACCGACAACCAAGCCTACACCTACGCCTACAACAACCAGACCATGTCGTCGGCGGATCCAACTTGGACGGGCACCGTGGGTACGGCGGCAGATCCACGCAAAACAACGGTTAACGGTACTCGCACAGTAGTGCTAAATGGCGATATTCCAGGCATCGACAAGTTGAACTCCTACCGTGCCGTTGGCGATATTTTCAAAGCCACGAAACAGATGGATGCCGGCCTTGCACGAGTGGGTCTCTGGTACGAGACGGTGTCCAGCGACCGTCATACCTACGACATGGATCTGACCACCGGAACCTACAACCGTATCGAGACGACCGGTGTTGGCTTTTTGCCCGGGACCAATGTTCCGATGGACAGTGTGCTGTATGACCAGCAGTCCAAGATTAGAACGACGCAGCCGTTTGCCGAGTTTGAATGGGCTGCTGCTCCCGGCACGACTGTCACACCGGGTATGAAGTACGCCAGCATGACGCGTTCCGTCAGTGCGGCGGTTGAGGCAACGACGCGTACGCCTCATGAGGCATCGTTGACTTACAACGCTGCACTACCGTTCTTGACGCTTAACCAGCAGTTGAACCCAGGCTTGGCGATGTATGCGCAATATGCCAAGGGCATGCAAATCCCTGATTTGAAAACTTTCTACGTTACAAACGTCACTAAAAACAGCACTGAACCGCAAAAATCCACCAACTACCAAGTCGGTATTGTTGGTAAAAGCGACCGCATGACGTGGGACGCCGATCTGTACCGAATTGACTTCACCAACAAAATGGTTGCGAACGGTCTTTCGGGCGCCGATGCTGGATTTGTGAACATTGGTGGTGCTCGCTACCAAGGCGTCGAAGGCCAAATGGCTTACTTGCTTGGTGCTGGCTTCTCGGCTTTTGCTAACGGATCAGTCAACAGCGCCAAAGCCAACGACACGGGTATGCAAATTGCCCTTGCGCCAACGATGACGGCCGGGTTGGGCGGGCTTTACAACCAAGGCCCATGGGCCAGTTCGCTGGTCTATAAAGTCACGGGCGCTTCCCGTCAGAAAGACTTCGACGCCACCAAGGCGGCGATCAATGGCGTCCCGTATTACGACTACTACAACGCACAGTCTTATAGCAACGTGGACTTCGGCATGGCTTACACCATTGCTAATGCAGGAACGTTTGCTAAAAAACTAAAGCTGCAATTGAACGTGTTCAACCTGCTGAACAGTCAAAAAGTGACAGCTATAGCCAACTCGCCGGTGAAAGCGAATGCGAGTCTTCTTGCATACGATACCTACATTTACCAAGCGCCGCGCAGTCTGCAGGTGTCTCTTAAAGCGGACTTCTGATCATGACGCTGAGCAAATTGCTTGAGCTGGCCAACCACTCCGGCGGCACGCTGTACCTGATGTGTCTGCTGTTGCTGGTGGCGTTGACCGTCATCATCGAGCGCAGCGTGTATCTGTCCAAAATGCAGCAAGGCGGGGCGGACTTGATCGCCCTGCTGAACACCGGCGTGGTGTTGCATTCGGAGGCAACGCAGAAAGCCTTGCGCCAGCATGAAAGGTTGCCGCATGTCAGCTTGTTCACGGCGGCTTTGATCGAGCCGGCCAGCGCCGCGCGTGAGACCTGTGCGGGCCACCTCGAAGAGGCGGTGATGCACGAGGTGCCGACGCTTGACCGTTCTTTGTGGATGCTGGACACGGTGATCACGCTGGCACCGTTGCTGGGTCTTTTTGGCACCATCATCGGTATGTTTGGTGCATTTGCTGTGCTGGGTGACGTGCAGAACGGCGCAGGTGAAGTCACCGGTGGCATTGCAGAAGCCTTGATTGCTACGGCTTCCGGTTTGTTCATTGCGATGATTGGCCTGGTCTTTTTCAATTGGCTCAACACCAAGGTGCGCGCCATCGTGCACCAAATGGAAACGCTCAAAGTGATGCTGCTGAACCGTCGTTTTGGCGTGGCGCAAGGCGTTGACGTGCGCAGCGGACTGAAGGTGGTTTGACGATGCGCTATTTTGAGACGCGCAAGGCCCGCATCGAGATCATTCCGATGATCGACATCATGCTGTTCTTGCTGGTGTTTTTTGCCATGATGACCTTGCGCATGATTCCCGCTTCTGGCCACGTGTCCAAGTTGCCGACCAGCTCGACAGCGACGACGATAGCGCCGCCGAAACTGATGATTGAAATTCACGCTGGCGGTGAGCTCTTTGCTGAAGGTCAGGTCGTGACGCCCGAACGTGTGAGCGACTTGGTTCGCAGCCGTGACCCAGCCAAACTGGCTGTCACGATTGCCGGCAGTGAGGACGCTACATTGCAGCAAGTGATGCGCGTGATTGACGCTGTGCGCATTGGCGGCGCGACGCAAATTGGACTGGCCGCTCGTCAGGCAGCACGGTGAGCGCTGTTCTTCAGGGTTTCGCCTTTGCCCGCAGAGGCGAACGACGTCAATGGCAGGCGTTTGGTTCTGCGCTGGGTCTAGAGGTTGTGGTGATTGGCGTGTTGATGGCCTGGCTGGCCGCGCACACGCCGCCTTTGCCAGAGCCGGTTGTGCCTCTGAGCATTGAGTCGTTGGTCGCACCGGCGCTCGAGAAGCCGCGTGAACCCGAAAAGGTGAAACCGCCGCCGATCGTGCCGCCCGTTAAACCGCTGGTGCGTGCCGTGACGCCCACGCCGCCTACGCCTTTGCCGACGCCAATCGTTGCCGCTGTGACCCCACCGTTGTCCCCGGCCCCATCGCCTATCGCCGCGCCGACGGCGCCAGCCGCTCCGGTGGCCACAGCCGCGCCCGCGGTGCCGGTCGTGCCGCCAACAGCCAACGTCGTTGATCCAGCGCTGGCCTACAACGCCAAGCTCACGGCCGCGGCGCAAGCCGCGTTTGAAGTGCCCGGTGCTGTGACGGCTTTGGGTTTCAAAGGTCGGGCGCGCGTCGAGTTCAATCTGCGCGACGCTGTCGTTTCTGCCGTGCACATCGTTCAGTCGAGTGGACTCGGTGCGATGGACCGGGCGGCTTTGAAGGCCGTGCAAAACGCCGTGTACCCGCAACCGCCAGCGAGTTTGCAGGGCAAAGAGTTGCGTTATCAAATCTGGGTGACGCACGACACGGCTCATTGAGCGCTCATTGAGCTTGGCAATTGACCAAGCCCCATTCAAGTACAAAGAATCGAGAACAACATGCGCACGCCTCAACATCAGCGCCCCTTGTGGACTGCATGGCTTTTTAGTGTGCTGTCCGTGACATTGGCCAGCAGCTTGACGTCGCCTGCGACAGCGGCAGACGTGGCATCAGTGGCATCCGTGGTCGCGCCTGACGCCGTCTTCACCGTGCAAGCCGAAGGGCAGCGCGCCATCGTGCGCGTCTTGACCCGCGCCGACAGTTGCCCCAGCATCTCTTGGAGCGGTAAACCCTCAGAAGTCATGAGCTTGCGTGTCGCCGCGGCAACGCTCCCGGCGCGTCAAGAGGCCATCCAAGCCGACAGCAAACCGGCGGTTTTCGATGTTCGAACGTGTGAGGCGACTTGGCCCCAAGGCGTTCACAGCGCCAGCGTGGCCGGCACAACGCTGGCTGCACCGCTCGCTAATATCAAGCGCATCGTCATCATTGCCGACACAGGTTGCCGCATGAAGGCGTCTGAAAATGCTTTTCAAGACTGCAACGACGCCGCGAAGTGGCCGTTCGCCAAAGTGGCCCAAAGCGCGGCGGCCAAGCATCCGGATCTGGTGATTCACATTGGCGATATTCATTACCGCGAAAGCCCTTGCCCGGCCGGAAACGCAGGCTGCGCCAATGTCGCTTGGGGCTATGGCTACGATGCTTGGCAAGCTGACTTTTTCAAACCGGCGGCACCGCTGTTGGCTGCCGCACCGTGGGTGTTGGTGCGCGGTAACCACGAGTCCTGCGCCCGTGCTGGCCAAGGCTGGTTCCGCTTCATGGATGCGCAGCCCTGGAGCGAGGCACGCTCTTGCAACCAGCCAGCGTTAGACAAAGACGCCGACTACAGTCAGCCTTATGCGGTGAACTTGTCGCCCCACGCACAGCTGCTGGTGTTTGACTCGTCCAAAACCAGCGGCAAACCGTTCAACTCCAAAGACTTGTCATATGGCAAGTACCAGGCTGACATGCAGGTCGTGCAAAAATTGGCGCTGCAAAAGCCGCACAGCTTTTTCATGAGCCATCACCCTTTGTTGGCAGTGGCGCCGTCTAAAAACACCAGCAAGCTGAAAGATGGCGGCAACCTCGGCTTGACATCAGTGTTTGAAACTCTTCACCCTGAGCGTTTGCTGCCTGATGGGATAGACGCCAGCATGCACGGTCACCTGCATTTCTTTGAAGCCATCAGCTTCAAAACGGCGCACCCGGCGTCGATCATCATGGGCAATGCAGGTTCTGCCAACGAAGGCACCCTGGCGACGACTTTCACGCCGGGCGAAAAACTGCATGGCGATGCCTTGGTTGAAGACTATGCGGCGACCGCGGCGTATGGCTTTGCGACTTTGGATAGAGTTGGCGGCGGCGAGTCTGGCGACTGGTTGCTGACAGAGTTTGACACGGATGGGAAAGCCGTTTTCCTCTGCCAAATTAAAAATAGCAAGAGTCAGTGCACCAAGGCCGGCCTGTGAAAATGCCAGCATCGATGGCCTCTGCCTTGCACCGATATGCAACGCATGTTGTGGCCGCCCTGATCGTCGTGGTCGGCGTCACCGGCGCGATGATGTTTTATCGCCTTTACAAAAGTAGCGTGCAAGAGTTGCATGCGTGGATCGGCATGGCATTTTTGTTGGCTATCGTGCTTCACATCACCAGAAACCGACGTCAGTTGGTGCCAATTTTTTCACACACACGGATGCACGTTTTGTGGCTGATAACCGCTGCGGTGGCGGCTTGTTTTGTGTATTTAGCCCCTGCGCCAAAGCCTAATCCAGCCAGGAGCTTGACCAAGGCTGTCTTGCGCACGCCCCTCGTTAACATCGTGCCCGTCTTGGGGATCACGCCCGAACTGGCCTTGGCCAGAATGCGTACGGCGGGTGTGGCCAACCCTGCGCTCGATCAGTCCATTGAGGACGCCGCCCAAAGTAGCCACACCGACCCGGTCAAGTTGCTCGTTGCGGTGCTGAATAGCGACAAGAAATACTAGGCAGAAACGAGGCACAAATTAGGCCGAAGTGTTTTCCACGGCTTGACCTTGACCTTCAAATGACGTTGGTTTGGCGTGGCGCGGAGAATGGCCAAGATGTCATCTACGCCACCGCTGCCCACACGTCGCCCTGAATTGCTGGCGCGTTTGGCTGAACCCCGGCGCTATGACCTCGCGGTGATCGGCGGCGGCGCGACAGGCCTGGGTGTGGCGCTGGAGGCGGTGTCACGCGGTTACTCGGTGGTGTTGCTGGAGTCTCACGATTTCGCCAAAGGCACGTCATCCCGCTCGACCAAGCTGGTGCATGGCGGCGTGCGTTACTTGGCGCAGGGCAACTTGGCTCTGGTGCGCGAAGCGCTGTATGAGCGCTCGGTGCTATTGAAAAATGCGCCACATTTGGCGCAACCCTTGGGTTTCGTCATGCCGTCTTACCACTATTGGGAAGCGCCTTTTTACGGCTTGGGACTGAAGCTTTACGACCTGCTGGCAGGGGCCGCAGGAATTGGCAAGACCGAATTTTTAAGCCGTGATCAATCGCTAAAATACCTGCCAACGGTTCAGCCGCAAAGGCTCAAGGGCGGCGTTAAGTACTGGGATGGCCAGTTTGACGATGCGCGGCTAGCGCTGGCGCTGGCCCGAACTGCCGCGCAACAAGGCGCGTTGTTGGTCAATTACTGCCCGGTTACGGGTTTTATTCATGAGGGGGGGCAATTGGCTGGCGTGCATGCCCGTGATGAAGAAACCGGTCAGGCTTTCGAAGTACGGGCGGGATGCATCGTCAACGCGGCGGGCGTTTGGGTGGACCAGTTGCGCACGCTAGACGGAGCCGCTGCGGGGAAAGCAGTCGCACCGATGGTGGCACCTAGCCAAGGTGTTCATTTGGTGGTCGATCGGTCGTTCTGGCCCACCGATCACGCTTTGTTGGTGCCCAAAACCCGCGATGGCCGGGTGCTGTTTGCCGTGCCTTGGTTGGGCAAAGTCATATTGGGGACGACAGACACGCCGCGGGATGACTTGGCTCGGGAACCGTTGGCGCTTAAACAGGAAGTCGACTTTATTTTGAATGAGTCGGCGCGCTACATGACGCGAGCGCCATTGGCGGCGGATGTACGCAGCATCTGGGTAGGTTTACGACCGTTGGTGAAGCCACCCAAAAAAGAGGGATGGAGCACAAAAGGGATCTCACGGGAGCACACGGTGCTGATCAGCACCAGTGGCTTGGTCACCGTCACGGGCGGTAAATGGACGACCTACCGGGCGATGGCTGAAGATGTTTTACAGCATGCTATCGATGCTGCGTTGTTGCCAGGCCGCGGAGGCTCAGTGACTGCCGAGCTGCCACTTGTGGGCGCTGTGCCTTCGAGACACAAAATAAGTGAGCCCGCCGGACTGCACAGCTACGGGGGTGACGCGGTTGACGTGCAAGCCTTGCCTGGGCATGGCCGTTGGCTGTGTCCGGGCTTGTCGGAGGCCATGGTGCGATTTGCGGCGCGTTATGAATATGCACGAACTGTAGAAGATATGCTGGCACGTCGTTCGCGAATCTTGTTTTTAGACGCCATGCTGGCAGAGTCAATAGCGGCAGACGTGGCGCAAACACTTCAAGCGGAAACCGGCGTCGACCCGCAGTTGCACGCATTCTTGGCGCTGGGCCTTGCGTACCGAACACTGCCGGGCTAATCGCGGCCAAGTGGAGGGTGGCGAAGGATCCGCTAGGTAAAAAATGTAGCGTGGGAGCGACAATTCGGACGATGCAAGCTTCAGGAAGCCCGAATTTCGAGGAATTTGGCACAGACAGTAGATTATTTTTCGAGACATTTGAGATTTTTTAAGCACAGCGAGTTGACTCGCCCTATTTATGCAGTCATAATCGTGGGCTTCGCTCCAAAAAGCGGAGACTTCTGCCCAGCGGAAGCAGTACGAGTGGTTCGTGCTGTGGACGACGGGCCCAAGACTGACTGGCTGAGTGATTGCTTATTCATCTGAGCGATTGATCAACTGGTGCAAGTTGGGACTAATTTAAATGATTCAAACGCAATCCAAACTCGACGTTGCTGACAACACGGGTGCTAAATCCGTGATGTGCATCAAAGTGCTGGGCGGCTCTAAGCGCCGTTACGCCAGCGTTGGTGATGTCATT
>CANFWV010000068.1 GCA_947450695.1 Comamonadaceae bacterium | reverse complement strand
GCGCATGCCCTGCGTTAGACCCGCTGCCACTGCAACCTGCCGCGGTGAGCGCTTCAGAATTGGCGTCGCTTCAGGTGATGTTGGATGCGGCGAAACGCCCCTTGGTGATTTTGGGTGGCAGTGGTTGGAACACGCTGGCCAGCGACCAAGTGCGCGCCTTTGTCGAACGCTTCGACCTGCCGGTCTGCACCAGTTTCAGGCGACAAGATTTATGGGACAACCGGCACCCGCTGTATGCCGGGAGTCTGGGGATCGGTTTGAGCGCCAAACTCGCACAGCGGGTCAGGGACGCTGATCTGGTGCTGGCCATCGGCACCCGGCTGGGTGAAACCACCACATCGGAGTACCAGTTATTGCAGGCGCCCCAGCCGCTGCAGACGCTGGTGCATGTGCATGCCGATAAGAACGAACTTGGACGGGTTTATCAGGCTGCGCTGCCGATTCATTCTGGTGTGCCCGAGTTGGCACACGCTTTGAGTCAACTGAAGGCGCCGGCTATTTCTGAGTGGCAGGCTTGGACCCAATCAGCGCAAGCCGATTACTTGGAGACATTGACAACCACTCCGATGCCGGGACCGATCAATCTGGCTGAGGTGGTGACTTGGCTGCAAACCCGCTTACCGCCCGACACGATCGTCACCAATGGCGCCGGCAATTACACCTCTTGGGTGCATCGTTTTCACCAATATCGCGCTCTGCACACGGAGCTTGCGCCGATCAGCGGCACGATGGGCTACGGCGTACCCGCAGCTATCGCGGCCAAGCTGCTGCACCCCGATCGGATGGTGATTTGTTTTGCTGGCGATGGCTGTTTTCAGATGAGCGCGCAAGAGTTGGCGACCGTCAAGCAGTACCAGTTGGCGATCATTTTTATCGTCATCAACAACTGCATGTACGGCAGCATTCGGATGCACCAAGAGATGAACTTTCCCGGCAAGGTCTACGGCACAAGCTTGGAGAATCCTGATTTTCCAGCCCTCGCCCAAGCGTATGGACTGCATGGCCAGTTGGTCGAGCGAACGGCTGACTTTCCCGCCGCTTTTGAACGTGCGGTGCAAACCGGCACGGGCGCTCTCATTGAGCTACGCACCGACCCGGAAGGGATCACCCCGCGGACCACACTGTCGGCTCTGCGCCAGCGCGCGTTGACACCTCCCATGCAGTTATAACCATCTGCACTCACCCGATCGGCTCGGAGTTTCCAGAATTGACAGCTTTTATTGAGCCAGTCATCTCAAGTCATCGCCAGTAAGGGGCGGTGCTACCATTCACTGAAATTGATTTCAGAGTTTGAATAAACGCCGTTCATTGCCGATGCCCCGTCCTAAGTTTTCATCAACGATTCCGCTCCCGCTGGCAGCTTCGCGTGCAACCATCGCTGACGTGGCGCGTGAAGCAGGCGTCTCTAAAGCCACGGTTTCCAGGTTTTTAAATCACCGCGAAAAGCTACTGACCCAGGACATCGCCATGCGTGTGGAGGTGGCTATTGCCGCCTTGGCTTACAGCCCCAGTCCGATGGCGCAGGCCTTGAAGCGTGGCCGCTCGCATCTGATTGGTTTGGTGGTGGCGGATGTGACCAACCCCTTTTCGGTCGCGGTGTTGCGCGGTGCCGAAAAAGCCTGCCAAGAGGCTGGCTATCTGCTGATGCTGTTCAACCTAGGCAATGACAGTCGGCGTGAAAGCGAAGCCATTGCCGCGCTCTCTGCTTACCAAGTGGACGGTTTTATCCTCAATACCTTGGGCCGTGATGCGAATGCCGCCGCCCAAGCGGCGCTTCATGGCAAGCCAGTCGTTCTGGTAGATCGTCGCCACCACGGGATGCAGGCGGATTTTGTTTCGCTCGACAATGCTGGTGCTGTGCGTTTGGCCGCCGACCACTTGGTGGAGGGGGGCTACCGTGAGTTGTTGTTCATATCGGAGCCGATCAAAAACGTCAGCTCTCGTGAAGAACGTGACACCGCTTTCCGGCGTTACATCAGTGAGTCGCAAGCCAGCGTGGCGGACTTGCAAGGCCGCAGCTTTGAAACCACCGCAGATGACCTACAGGCCTTGGACGATGCCTTGCGCGCGTTGCGCCAACGTGCTGGCAAGCGCTTGGCGGGCGTGGTCTCCAGCAACGCCGTGGTGACCTTGCGTGTGGCGGCCGCCATGGCGCGGCTCGGTTGGCAGTTTGGCGCTGACGTCGGCTTGGTCGGCTTTGACGACACTGAGTGGTCGCCTTATATCGGGCCGGGTCTGAGCACCATTGAACAACCGACCGATGAGTTGGGCCGTCTTGCTGCGGGTTGCTTGATCGAGCGGTTGAAGGGTGCAGCACTGCCTCCACGTCAGATATTGTTGTCGGGTCGCCTGGTTCCGCGCGGCTCCTCAGTGCACGGCGTGACCTAGTTCGCACTGGGGTTTTCCATAATTACGCTGCCGATGCGGATACTTCTATAATTTTATGAAATCGGTTTCAGGCTTGTTGTCAGAATTTAAGCATTCATGAATTATTCATTTCAATTTGATGCCGTCTTTGCCGCTTGGCCGCAACTGGTCAAGGGCACGCTCAGCACCATCGAGCTGTCGCTGCTGTCCATGGTGTTGGGCTTGATGGTGGCGATCGTCTGCGCCTGGGGCAAGACCGCCGGGCCACGTCCTTTGGTCTGGGTCATCAATGCCTACATTGAGTTAATTCGCAACACGCCGTTTCTGGTGCAATTGTTTTTCTTCTTTTTTGCCCTGCCTGCGCTGGGTTTGCGATGGTCGGCTTACACCGCGGCGCTGGTTGCTATGGTGGTGAACTTGGGGGCATACGCTACCGAAATCATCCGTGCAGGCATTGAGTCCATTCCGAAAGGGCAGATCGAGGCCGGCTTGGCGCTCAACCTCAAACGGCACGAGGTTTTTCGCTTTGTGATTTTGAAACCGGCTCTGCGAACGGTCTACCCAGCGCTGACCAGCCAGTTCATTTTGCTGATGCTCAGTTCTGCCGTGGTGTCTGCTATCTCTGCGGACGATCTGACCTCCGTCGCGGCTAACTTGCAGTCGCAAACCTTCCGCAGTTTCGAAATTTACATCGTTGTGGCCGGGATCTATCTGCTGCTGGCGTTGTCGTTCTCTGCGCTGTTCCGGGCCATCTACCGACTGGCGCTTAACTACCCGGCAGGTCGCTGATGCGTACGTTTGGATTGTCCGAATTCCTGTTCATTCTTGAGGCGGCCAAGTGGACGGTGGCCTTGTCGATGATGGCCTTCATCGGTGGCGCCATGGGCGGTTTGATCATTGCGCTCAGCCGGACCTCGCACAACGGCGTGGCGCGCTTGTTGTCGGGTGCTTTCATCCAGATTTTTCAGGGTACACCGTTGTTGCTTCAGCTCTTTTTGGTGTTCTTTGGTGCGCCGATCTTGGGGATTGAAATCAACCCTTGGGTAGCGGCGGGCGTGGCCTTGATTCTCAACAGCAGTGCTTTCTTAGGCGAGATCTGGCGTGGCTGTATCCAGGCCATTCCTGGCGGCCAATGGGAGGCGGCACAGGCGCTTAGCCTGCCGTACATGTCGCGCATGCGCGATGTGATCTTGCCGCAAGCCTTCAAAATTGCGCTGGCCCCAACGGTCGGCTACATGGTGCAAATCATCAAAGGCACCTCACTGGCGGCCATCATCGGCTTTGTCGAAATCACCCGCTCTGGGCAGATCATCAACAACGCGACCTTTCAGCCGCTCATGGTGTTCAGCGTGGTGGCGGCCATTTATTTTGTGCTGTGTTGGCCTTTGTCTTTGCTGGCCGCCCGCATCGAACGCCGCCAAGCGGCAGCGCTTTCTCGTTGAGCCAGGATTATTTTTCTTCTTCATCAACTTTGACCACTACAACCGGAGACTTCACCATGTTCAAGCTTATGCAACGCCGCCTTTTCACGGGTACCGCCTTGGCGCTGGGCCTGTCCGCTACTTTGTCCGCATGGGCCCCGGCGGCCAGTGCGCAGACCGTCGCTGACATCAAGAAAAAAGGTGAGCTGACGATTGGCATGCTGGTGGACTTTCCACCCTACGGGACCATGAACAGCAGCAATCAGCCCGACGGCTACGATGCTGACGTGGCTCGCTTGATGGCCAAAGACCTCGGCGTCAAAGTCAATTTGGTTCCCGTGACCGGCCCCAACCGCATTCCTTTTTTACTGACCAACAAGGTTGACTTGCTGGTCGCTTCACTGGCAGTCACCCCTGAGCGCGCCAAGCAGGTCCAGTTCTCCAAGCCTTATGCGGCCGCCAGCATCGTTCTCTACGGTGACAAAAAAGCGACCATCAAGGCGGCCGCTGACCTCAAGGGCAAACGCGTGGGTGTTGCCCGCGCCAGCACGCAAGATGTAGCCCTGACCGCTGTCGCCCCCGAAGGCACCGAGATTCGACGCTTTGACGACGATGCGTCGGCCATGCAAGCCTTGATGTCGGGTCAGGTCGATGCCATTGGTTGTTCGACAACCGTGGCTGCGCAAATCGACAAACGTGCACCCGCCAACACCTTTGAAAACAAGTTCCTGCTGCGCCAGCAAGTCATGGCTGTGGCCATGCGCCCGGGCCAGGCCGAGCTGCTGAAAACCGTGGACGATTTCGTGGCCCGCAACACAGCCAACGGTGAGCTCAACAAGCTGTACCGCAAATGGCTGGAAACCGACCTGCCAAAACTGCAATAAACCGGTGCTTTCATGACAGACACAATGCAGTCTTCTTCCCGTTCTGCGCCAGACGCCGAACCCATCATCCGCATTGAAGCGGTCGACAAATGGTTCGGTCAGTTTCAGGTGTTGACAGACATCAATCTGAACGTGCGAGCGGGAGAGCGTATTGTGGTTTGCGGGCCTTCGGGCTCTGGCAAGTCGACCCTGATCCGCTGCATCAACCGACTGGAGACCGTGCAAAGCGGTCGCATTGTGGTGAATGGCATCGATCTGACCGCCGGCGGTAAAAATGTCGAATCAGTGCGGCAAGAAGTCGGCATGGTGTTTCAGCAGTTCAACTTGTTTCCGCACCTCACTGTTTTGCAAAACTGCACACTGGCGCCGATGCGCTCGCGCGGCTTGAACCGGGACGAGGCGGAGATCATCGCTATGAAGTACCTGAACCGCGTGCGCATTCCGGAGCAGGCTCACAAATACCCCAGCCAGCTGTCAGGCGGTCAACAGCAGCGCGTCGCGATTGCGCGCGCTTTGTGCATGACACCCAAGATCATGCTGTTTGACGAACCGACGTCGGCGCTTGACCCAGAGATGGTCAAGGAGGTGCTGGACACCATGGTGAGCTTGGCAGAAGAGGGCATGACCATGTTGTGCGTCACGCACGAAATGGGCTTCGCCCGCAGCGTCGCCGACCGCGTGATCTTCATGGCTGAAGGCAAGATCATTGAAGAGGCGCCGCCGCAGCAGTTCTTCAGCAATCCGCAGCACGAAACGACGCGTAATTTTTTGGGACAAATTCTGAATTCGCAGCATGCGCATTGACGTCTCTGGCCGTGCCATGAACCATGCGCTGGACGTGATTACTTTTGGCGAAGCCATGCTGTTGCTGGTCGCTGACCAGCCCGGCCCGCTGGAGACAGTGCCTGGCTTTCACAAACGCACTGCCGGTGCTGAAACCAATGTCGCGATAGGACTGGCGCGGTTGGGCTTGAATGTCGGTTGGGCCAGCCGTCTGGGCACCGATTCCATGGGTCGCTATCTGCTCGCGGCCATGTCAAGCGAAGGCATCGACTGCTCGCATGTGCTGTGTGACGCGGCTCAAAAAACCGGTTTTCAGTTCAAGGGCCAAGTCAGTGATGGCAGCGACCCGCCGGTTGAATACCACCGAGCCGGCTCTGCCGCCAGCCACATGGGCGTGTCTGACATCGATGTCAATTGGTTGCTGAGTGCGCGGCATCTGCATGCCACCGGGGTATTTGCCGCTCTTTCTGCCACGACCTTGCCTGCCGCCCGCACATCCATGGACTTGATGCGTGCCGCTGGCTGTAGCGTTTCCTTTGACCCGAATCTTCGACCGACGCTGTGGGCCACGCCTGAAA
This sequence comes from Comamonadaceae bacterium, assembly GCA_947450695.1. GTDB lineage: Bacteria > Pseudomonadota > Gammaproteobacteria > Burkholderiales > Burkholderiaceae_C > Polaromonas. The sequence goes on along the minus strand of CANFWV010000068.1, from coordinate 8,744 downwards.
AAATGCGCGAGGAAATCAACGATCTGGCCGCGCGCGCCCACTGGGTGTTGCCCGGCCTCGAAGAAGGTCGCTTCCTCACCGGCGAGCCTTCACCAGAAGCTGTTGCCCGCTTCTATCGACAGCGCGGTGCCCAGTTGGTGGTCGTCAAACTCGGCAGTGAGGGCGCTTTTTACGACGGAGAATTCGGCAGCGGTTATGTCACTGGTTTCCCCGTCGCCACGGTGGTGGACACGGTAGGTGCCGGTGACGGTTTCGCAGTGGGCGTGATCAGCGCGTTGTTGGACGGCCAGAGTGTGCCCGACGCTGTCAAGCGCGGTGCGTGGATCGGTGCCCGTGCGGTGCAGGTACTAGGTGACAGTGAAGGCCTGCCAACCCGCGCCGAATTGCTCCAAGCCAAACTTTGATGCGTGCGAAGCTAACCTCAATATGACGCGTCAAAAAGTCCTTGTCTTTAGAGAGTTGCCGCCCGACCAGTTGGCACGGTTGCAAGCCGAACATGATGTGACCGTGGCCAATCCACGCGTCCCCGAGCAAGTGGCGGCTTTCCATGCGGCGCTGGCCACGGCTAAAGGAATGATCGGCTCCAGTTTCCACGTGGATGCTGCTTTGTTAGAAGGCGCAACGCATCTGAAGGTGATCTCCAGCGTGTCGGTCGGCGTCGACAACTATGCGCTGTCCGCGTTGGCAGAGCGCGGTGTCATGCTGTGCCACACGCCCGGTGTGCTGACAGAGACCACCGCCGACACTATTTTTTCGCTGATCATGGCCTCTAGCAGGCGTCTGGTGGAGCTCTCCAACCATGTGCGCGAAGGCCGCTGGACTCGCAACATTGACGCCGATCTGTTTGGTTGGGACGTGCATGGCAAAACGCTGGGTATTTTGGGCTTTGGCCGCATTGGCCAAGCCCTGGCACGGCGAGCGGCGTTGGGCTTTGGTATGCCCGTGCTGTATCACAACCGCAGCGCGGTCAACGTAGCGCAAGATGCGCCTGAGCTGGTTGGCAAGGTCACGCCTATGGCGATGGATGATCTGCTGCAGCGGGCCGACATCATCGCCGTGGTGGTGCCTTTGTCGGATGCAACGCGCGGGTTAATGGGGGCTAGCGAGTTTGCGCGGATGAAACCCGGTGCGGTATTTGTCAACGGTGCTCGTGGTGCCATCGTGCAGGAATCAGCCTTGCTGGACGCCCTGAACCACGGAACATTGCGCGCCGCAGGGCTGGATGTGTTTGCCACCGAGCCCTTGCCGCAAGACTCTCCACTGCGCACGCATCCGAAGGTCACCGCTTTGCCGCACATCGGCTCAGCAACGCATGAGACGCGCTATGCCATGGCAAAAATGGCGACCAGCAACTTGCTATTGGCGCTGTCTGGCAAACTACCGATGGCAGTCTTTTCTTGTCAAAAAGGGTAGCGCAGAGGTTAAGCCCAATTTTCGTCAAGCCTCAACCACGGATGATGGACAACATGAACGCATATCCTGACATTTTTCTCAAACTGGGCTTGGCCTTGCTGGCAGGCGTCACCTTGGGACTGAACCGTTGGATACACCACAAATCAGCGGGCATCCGCACCCATTCTTTGGTGGCGTTGGGCGCCGCGTTGGTGATGCTGTTGATTGGCAGTTTTCCAGGGGCTGATGTGCAAGCATCGAGCCATGTTCTCCAGGGCTTGATTACCGGCATTGGGTTCTTGGGTGCCGGTGTGATCATTCATCAGGCGAACTCTCAAAACATCCACGGCTTAACGACAGCCGCCAGCATCTGGTCCTGCGCCATTCTGGGCGCCACTTTTGGCTCAGGGTTTTACGTGCTGGGCATGTGCGCTCTAGCGGCCATGCTGTTGATCCTGATTGTGGGCGGGCCGCTAGAGCGGTTGACCAAAAAATTGCTGGGAATTCAACGCGAATCTGAAGTCGCTGAAGAGAGCAAAGATCAATCGCTCTGACGCACTCTCACTTATTTTGTCAGTGACTTGATACTGCCGATGGCTGCAGATGCAGCGCCTATGAGACCCGCCACTTCAGTCGGAATAATCATGGTGTTGTTTGAGTTTCCAAGGTGTTTGGAGATCTCAATTTGAGCTCTGACTGATTCAATTGCAATAATGCTTTGAGCGTTATTTTCCATCGCTTTGCTCAGAGCCAAATAACCTTGTGCTCGACCTTCTTGCTCACGCGATGCCAGTAAAAATTCTGCTTCAGCTTCTAGCCGGTTGGTTTCAAAATCACCTTCTGCTTCCAGAATTTTCTTTTGCTTGTAGCCTTCTGCTTCAATGATTAATTTTTGCTTGATGCCCTCCGCATCGTTGATGGCTTTCTTTCTTAACGCTTCAGACTCAATGATGAGCGTGTCTGCATGTTGCTGAGCGCTCACCAATGCAGCTCTTCGTTCCAGTTCACTTCGACGGGCATTTGACAATGCGTCCACGACAGCACGGTCTTTGAACGTGATTTCTTCAATTTCTACTCGCATGACACGAATGCCCCATGCTGTCGTCGCTTCTTGTAATGAGCCACGCAGGCTTTCGCTCAAGGATTCCCTGGCTGTGATGATGGAATCACTGTCGTAAGTGCCAACTTCTTGGCGCAGTGCCGTCTCTACCAAAGACTTGAATGAATCAGCAAAGGAGCTGATCTCGTAGAGTGCTTTGAATGGGTCGACCACTTTGAAGTAAGCAACGGAATTGATGGAGACTTCGGTATTGTCTTTTGTATAAAGATGAATCACGGGTGGATCCATCCTGGTTTCGGCCATTGTTATGTCGCCATTTTTTTCATTCCAGATCGAAACCCTGTCATCACCATTGCTGACATAGGTCTGAAGCTTATTCGTAGCGGTTGGTTTTTTGATGGAATCAACCAAAGGAATAATGATGTTGATACCCGGTAATAGTATTTTATGGCGCCGCCCCATTCTTTCTACGACACGGGTATGGCCGTCGCTTACCTTCTTGATACCCTCCTTAATGAATAGAAAAAAGAGGGCGATTAATAGCAATATGGTGAGTATTTTTCCGTCCATGACTTCAAGTCTCCTTTGTGACTACTGCTGCACCGTTAAAAATTCTAATAACTTTAACTCTATCGCCCTGAAATAAGGGTTCGTTAAATTCTTTGATGGGGAGTACCTCGCCATCCTCAAACTTTATTTTGCAAGTTCTATCGATATCGTGGATATCTTTCAGCCTTTGATTTTCAATAGTTATATTATTTTTGTAGCCATAAAAAAATTCGGCGGCATCATTTTTAATTTCTTTGACGATGACTACGCCATATTGTCCTATTCGAATATCTATGCCATCTTTGTATGATAGGTCACTTACGGATATTTTTGAATATATTTTTTCAGTGGCGATGTAAGAGATAAGAAGAAAAATCGGGGTCAACCAAAGTTGCAGTGTCGGTGGCAGACCAATCATGTTGCTGAATGCCATGATGATTATTGAAAATGAAACTGTTGCAAGATATTCGCTTGTTAAGATTTTGAGATCTAATATGACCAGGATGATCCCGAGTGAAATCATCCACCAAGGGTCTAGGTTTGCTAACCATGCAGCAACTTGTTCAAATTTCATTTATCTAATTTAACATCCAACTCAATTTTTTTATGGATTTTTTCTTGGTGTTATCACTGATATGCGGTGGCAATATTTATATTATTTTTAATAATTCACATGAATCTTCGCGGTATTAATAGCGGCATCATGGAAGGGGCTCGAGTCTAGGTCTGCCCGTTTTGCCTAGGGGCAGGCTAGCGCAGTCAACGGGTGTGCCAGAACGAAGGCATTAGTTAATGCAAAGAGCCCGAGCTTGACGCTGCGGGCCCTCGGGGTTGATGTTGTGATTACTTCAGGGCAGCGATGCCAGCTTTGGAAACCACATCGTCCTGCGAACCGGTGCCGCCTGAGCAGCCGATGGCACCGATGATCTTGCCTCCGTCCAAGAGCAAGTTGCCGCCACGCGAAGCGATAACGTCATCGAGCGTGAGCATATAAATATTGCCGCCTTCTTGGACGCCATTTTCAAATGCCAGCGTGTTCCGGCGGTATTTCACCGCCGTGCGTGCTTTGTGATGAGAGATGTCAATCGATCCCAACTGGGCCCCGTCCTGGCGCTTAAAGGTCACCAGATTGGCGCCTGAGTCATAAACCGCGCAATTCATGGCCCAGCCACGCGCTTTGGATTCGCTGATTGCGGCGGTCAACACGGCATCGGCCCGCTCCAGCGAGATCGGAGCACCATACAGAATATGGTTTGGCATTTTTTCCGGTATGGCGTCTCGCGCAGTCGGTGCCTGAGCTTGGGCCGTCGTTGCTGTGAGCAGAGAAAGTCCGAGAGTCAGCAAGCTGGAACGAAAGGGCGTGAACATGAGGAGTCTCCTGAGTATTTTTTCGGAAATTTTCAGTCGTTAGATCTTTGCCTATGACTGCGCCACCCCTACGGATAATCAAGGTAACTGCGAATCATAGGCAGTATTCTTAACTCTGAGTGTGCGTCAGAATAAATGTTTTGATGCCATCCCTAGGGTATTCCTTAGTGACTTGCCTCGGGAAATCAGATGAGAATGTTGCCCGCATGACAGAAGTACTGGTCACGATACTTCTTGATTTAGCTGAAGCTAGGTGAATACTTGAAGATGTTTTTTGTAACAAATTTAAAAATGGAGTAGTTAAATGGTAGTCATAAATATTCGACATATTTTTCTGGCACTGTGCCTTGGCGTCGTTCCACTTGTAACCTTGGGTCAAAATGTATTGCCCGATGTCCCTAATATTGAAAAAACGTTGGGTAGCGCTACATCTGGCAGTAAACCGCTGGTATTTTGTACGGGCAATGAAATGTCGGACTTTACCCATAATTTAAATAAAAATTCAGTATTTATAGGTTGGGATATTGAAAATTCACCGAGTGGGATAGGCCGTATCGTAGCCATCTCTGATTTAAATCAGAAAAATTGCTTACCTGTTCAGGCATTGCCGACTGGTGGTGTGATGCAAATGAAACTGCGAACACCATATGCCATTGTTGACAACGCGCCTGATTGGTCAAAGGGGTTTACGGCATTGGTGATGACGCGTAAAAATGCGTCATTCACTGACGAAGCTTACGTCGCCAGATTAAAACGGCACGTTAATTTAGTGACCAAACTATTTTCAAAAAATGGTATGGATGGTTATTTTGTCTACGCGGGTGAAGATCATGAGTGGGCTTACCTCCATTGGACCGATGAAGAGGCTGCCAAAAAGGCATTTGCAACACCGGAAGGCGCAACCGGCCCACAAGACTCCAAATCTATTCAAGATGCCTTGCCAAGAAAGGCCATTGCCAACGTTTACAGCGATACGCCTAAAACCGTCAAGATGATCAAAAGGGCTTCGCTTTTGGCTAGAAAACCGGGCCAAACTCGGGAGGAGTTTCTTAAACATTGGCTTGAGGTGCATGCGCCTATTGCCCACGGCATACCTGGGATCTTTAAATACACCTGCACGGTGGTCACCAAATCTTCTTTTAGAAAAGATGGTCCTGAACCCATGGACGTCGAAGTCGATGGCATCGCAGAAATGTGGTTCACAGATCAGGCTTCTCTAGACATGGCGGTTAAGTCGCCAGCATTTGCGCTTCTGCGTGCAGATGGCGCCGCATTTATTGGCAAAGAAATTGACTTCATCACCGAAGAAAATGTCATTGTTTCCCGAAATTAAGGGATCTGTTTGGCATCCATAGTCACCACATTCTTACGCTATTGATGGTGTGTTGCGATAGACATCGCCCTAAATCACGTTTAGAAATGAAAAAACCCAAGTGAGTCAATCACTTGGGTTTTCATTTTGGCGGAAGCGGTGAGATTCGAACTCACGGAGGACTCACATCCTCGGCAGTTTTCAAGACTGCTGCATTCAACCGCTCTGCCACGCTTCCAAGGCAGCTAGTTTAACCTGAGTTTGGCGGCAATCAGTCGTGAAGGCTGAGTCGCACGATGCCGTAGAGCGGCACCCCCCACAACGCCCTGAAGCAGGTGCAGGCGAGGGCCATGCTGACGTCATAGCCATCCATGACGGAGTGCTCTGAACGGAGCACAAGCCGTGGATGGGGTGCTGTGAAATCGCGCAAGTTTTTGGAGCCCCACTTGAATTCGGCATGGGTGTGGCAGACCGATGGGTGCATGGCCGCACATCCAATCGCCAGCCAACTGAGTGTGTCAAACAGCATTTCTGAGCCTGCGGGTGCGCTGTGGCCAAACTCTTGCAGCACGTGTTCAACCTCATACGCTTCAAGGTACATCAGCACGCCTTCGCACATCACCAGCACCGGCACTTCACTGCTGCGTTCAGGTAGGCCAAGGCGCTGCCACCAACCCGGCAAACTTAAGTCAACCAAGGCGTTGAGGTGTCGCTTGCGAGGCGCCGGCAGCAGGCGTTTTCGCAGTTGCATGACTTGCGCTATGTCGGCATCTAGCCAATGGTTGGTATGGTTGTCCAGCCATTGAAAATAGTGGGTCAGGCCACAACCCAAATTGGCGCCAATGGCGTGTGGGTAGCGTTGAAAAAAATCACTCGTTAATTGCCGGAATACTTGGGTGCGTGACAGCACTCCGAAGACGCTGGCCTTGTCGCGTAAAAAGGGGCTGACGTCGACATCCATCTTTCGCAACGCGGGTGCTGCGTATGCGTCGCCAGCGGCAAATGTTGGAAATATGGCGTCTCCAAATGCCCGCGCAGCCAATGGGATGAGCAGGGTAGAGGGGACATCGTCAAGTGTGATGATTAAACGCTCGCGAGAAGGGATGGAGGCGCGGAGATCCATCGGCGAATCATGGCCGAGAATTCATCACTTTGGCGCTAATTTTGATGCTTAGTTTGTGAGCGCTTGTTAACGGAGCTCAGCTGGTTTTGAGCATGCCCCGGGTCTCAATGAACTCAACAATTTGGGAAAGTCCGGTCAGGGTTTTGAGGTTGGTCATGACGAAAGGCTTGAGGCCTTTGGCGTTGGTGCGCATGCGAATCGTGTCTGCCTCCATGACACCTAAGTCAGCGCCTACGTAAGGTGCGAGATCGGTTTTGTTGATGACGAAGAGGTCGCTCTTGGTAATGCCGGGGCCACCTTTACGCGGGATTTTTTCACCGGCGGCGACGTCGATCACGTAGATGGTGAGGTCGCTGAGTTCCGGGCTGAAGGTGGCGGCGAGGTTGTCGCCGCCGGATTCGATAAACACCACATCGGCGTTGGGGAAATCCGCCAGCATGCGGTCAATCGCTTCAAGGTTGATAGAGGCGTCTTCACGAATGGCGGTGTGCGGGCATCCACCGGTTTCGACACCCATGATGCGTTCGGCATTGAGCGCACCACTGACGGTCAGCAGGCGCTGATCTTCTTTGGTGTAGATGTCGTTGGTGATGGCGACCAAGTCGTATTTTTCTTTCATCGCCTTGCACAACATTTCAAGCAAGGTGGTTTTGCCGGAGCCGACAGGCCCACCGATGCCAACGCGCAAGGGTGGCAGTTTTTTGGTGCGATTGGGGATGTGGTGCAGAGTCATGTGTGGGCTTTGTGGCGCTTAAAAATTCGGAAAATTCAGGATCGAAATAACCGTGAATATTGGGTTTCGTGGCGTGCCGACAAAATAGCCAGCATTGGCGAAAACGCTTGCCGGTCTTCATCAGGCATAAGCAATGCTGCCTCAACAGCGGCAGGGATTTCCCGGCTCAAACGGGCCAGCAAGCGCTGCCCCGCGCTTTGCCCGAGTGGGACAGATTTCAGCGCGGCTTGCATCATGTTTTCTGCCCAGCCAAAAGCGAATGCCAGCAGGCAGTCGCGCAGACTGGCTGCCGTGGGCGAGGCGGCCAGCGCAAAAGCCACCGGGTAGGTGGGCGGCAGTGCCGCACAGACTGCAATGTGCTCGGCGTTGACGCCGTCGTGGTTGCGCAGCCATTCCAGCAGCGACTTGCCCATTTGCTCGGTTTGCAAGCGCAGCTCGCTGGTTTCGCGGGTTTGCAAAATCCAGTCATTGAGGGCGCGCACCCGTGTGAAGTCGCCACTGCGCCAAGCGGCTGTGGCGCCGGCAATCACCGGCAAGTCACTGCGCGCCAGGCTCAGTTGCAGCTGCGCACTGAGCCAGTCAGCAGCGCTGGCTTCGTTGCTGACGTTGCCCCACTCGACAGCGGCCTCCAGCCCTTCGGAATAAGAAAATCCGCCCACGGGCAGGGCCGGCGATGCCAGCCAGATGAGCTGAATCAGACTGGCGGCTGACAGGGCCTGGCTGATTTCACTGGACTCAGTGCTCATGCTTGCAGTTGGGGCCGTGCACATGTGGCGCCGGTGCTGGTGATTGCGCTGGCGTCATAGCATGGCTGTGTGCGTGTGTGGCGGCGCTGTAGGCGCCGCCTTCTGGCTCAAAAGCTTCCTCAACCTCGTTGACGATGAGGTGCATGGCGCGCAGCAGGTCGGCCAGTACATGGTCAGGCTCGATCTTTAGGTGGTCAGGTTTGAGTTCAATCGGCACATGGCGATTGCCGAGGTGGTAGGCCGCGCGGGTCAGGTCAAACGGCGAGCCGTGGGTGGTGCAGGCGGTGATGCGCAGCACCGCTTGCGGGGCAGCCAGCACCTTCACCATTGAGCCGTCTTCGGCCACCAGCACGTCGCCGCCGCGCAGCACCTGGCCACGCGGCAGGAAGATACCCAGATGCCGGCCACCGCTGTCGGTGGCGTCGAAGCGGCTCTTGCTGCGCAGATCCCAATCGAGTTCG
>CANFWV010000067.1 GCA_947450695.1 Comamonadaceae bacterium | reverse complement strand
GCGGGCGCAAGCGGCGTTCTCGCGCATGGACTCAGAGGGACAGCGCCGCATGGCCGCCTTGCACGCAGGTGGCACGCGCCGAACCCGCGCCGACCTGGAAATCAGCCCCAATCTGTGGGCCGGTGTGGGCTTGGTGCGCGGTGGTGCTGGCACGGCGTTAGTGGGCGATCCGCAAACCGTGGCTGCGCGTATACAGGAATATGCAGCGCTCGGGCTGGACACCTTTGTGCTGTCGGGCTACCCGCACTTGGAAGAGGCCTACCGCTTTGCCGAACTGGTGTTCCCGCTGCTGCCCATCAAGCTGCGTGAGCAACTCACCCAACAAACACTGACTGGGCCTTTTGGTGAAGTGGTTGGCAACAACTACCTGCCGCGCGCCTCACAAAGTTGAACACCATGACCGCCACCCTTCGAGAACTGCAGGTCACGCCGATGCCGGAGGCTTTTGATGAGCCGTCGAGCGGCCCCGGCCTGGTCAGCCAACTTTTGAGCTTTGCCCAGACCGTCGGGCGCCGTCTGCTGCCTTGGCTGGTGCCGGTGACGCTGATGGCAGCCTGGCAAATCGCCTCCAACCTGGGTTGGATGTCGACCCGGGTGCTGCCGGCGCCGGCGGACGTGGTCATTGCGGCGTGGACGCTGGCGGAGTCGGGTGAGCTGTGGACGCACGTCAAAGTGAGCGCCTTGCGGGCCCTGACAGGGCTGGCCATTGGCGGCGGCTTGGGCTTGTTGCTGGGGCTGTTAACCGGTTCGGTGCGGCTGTTAGAAACGCTGCTGGACTCGACGCTGCAGATGGTGCGCAACATCCCAGCGCTGGCCATGATTCCGATGGTGATTTTGTGGTTTGGCATTGACGAAGGCGCCAAGCTGTTCCTTATTTCGGTGGCGGTGTTCTTCCCGATTTACCTCAACACCTTCCACGGCATTCGCAACGTCGACCCGGGCTTGATCGAAATGGGTCGCACCTACGGCTTGTCGCGCTGGCAGCTTTACACGCAGATTATTTTGCCGGGTGCGGTCTCCAGTATTTTGGTGGGCTTGCGTTTTTCGCTCGGCCTGATGTGGGTGATTTTGATCGTTGCAGAAACCATCTCGGCCCAAGCCGGCATTGGTTACCTGACCATGAACGCCCGTGAATTTCTGCAAACCGACATCGTGCTGGTGGGCATCTTGCTCTACGCGCTGCTCGGCAAGCTGGCCGATGTGTTTGCCAAGGGATTGGAAAGCTATTGGTTGCGCTGGCATCCGGGTTACCAGACCTGAGTCATGAACGCCATCACCTCTTACACACCTAAGCCAATCTGGAGCACCCTTTGAGCACAACTGAATCCTCACGCGGTGTCTCTTTGATACTGAAGGGACTGACCAAACGCTACGGCGACCGCGAAGTTTTACGTCAAGCCCAGCTCACCATTGAGCCCGGTCAGTTTGTCGCCATCGTCGGCCGCAGTGGCTGCGGAAAAAGCACACTTCTCAGGCTGGTTGCGGGCTTGGAAAATGCCTCCAGTGGCCGCATTGAGGTCAACGACAAACCGCTGGACGGGCTGTCAAACGACACCCGCATCATGTTCCAAGATGCGCGGCTGCTGCCTTGGAAGCGCGTCATCGACAACGTCGCCTTGGGCTTGCCTAAGAGCCAACGCGGCGCTGCTGCAAAGGTGCTCGCCAGCGTCGGCTTGGCAGACCGCGAAGCCGATTGGCCAGCGCGCTTGTCCGGCGGCCAGCGTCAACGGGTTTCTTTAGCTCGCGCCCTGGTCCACAGCCCTCGCTTGTTGCTGCTCGATGAACCGTTGGGCGCCTTGGATGCGCTGACCCGCATTGAGATGCACCGGCTGATTGAGGGGCTCTGGCAAAGCAGCGGCTTCACGGCCTTGCTGGTCACGCACGATGTGCAAGAGGCCGTGGCTTTGGCGGACCGGGTGATCCTGATCGAAGACGGGCGAATTGCACTCGACCAAACGATCGACCTGCCGCGGCCACGCCAACATGGCGATGCCGGTTTTGCGGCCCTGGAAAAAAGCATTCTCGACCGGGTACTGCAAAAACCAGCGCCGGCCCCCGGTGCGATTGACCATCACACACCCCGCGAACCAGCCCACGAATTGCGCTGGGCGATCTGATTTTTCACATTCTTTTTTCAACGGACTTTCAAGGAGAAATTCATGTCCATTCAAGCCATCAACGTACGCAACCAGTTCCGGGGCAAGGTGCGCGAAATCATTCGCGGCGATGTCGTTTCTGAAGTCGATGTCGAAACCCCGTGGGGCATCGTCACCTCCGTCATCACCACCCGTTCTGTTGACCACCTGGAACTGGTGGTCGGCAGCGAAGTCGTGGCGCTGATCAAGTCCACAGAAGTCTCTATCGCGAAACTCTAGGCGCTGTAGGCACGGCCGCCCTTTAGACCATGAACTTTCAACAACTCCGTTCCGTCCGGGAAACCGTGCGCTGCCTTGCTGCCGATTGTGGAGCGGCTGCTGCTGGATGCCGACAACCTGAAGCGTGCGGGTCAAGATTTCACTTCTCGCCTGGATGGCCGGCTGTCGGTGGCGGCGACCCATTCGCAGGCCCGCTATGCCTTGCCGCATGTGGTTCGTGATTTTCGAATCATGTTTCCCCACGTCACCTTGCACCTGCACCAAGGCTCGCCCAAGCAGGTGGCCGAAATGCTGTTGTCTGGTGAAGCGGACATTGGCGTGGCCACCGAGGCGTTGGCACATTACCCGCAACTGGTCACGTTGCCGTGCTATCGCTGGACGCACAGCATCATCGTGCCGCCGGGGCATCCGCTGCTGGCGCACACAGAGCCGGTGACCTTGCAGCAGTTGGCCGAGTTTCCCATCATCACCTACAACCAAGGCTACACCGGACGCTCTCACATCGATGAGGCCTTTGCTCTTGAAGGGCTACACCCCGAGGTGGTGCTGACCGCCATGGATGCAGACGTGATCAAAACCTATGTTGAGTTGGGCATGGGGGTGGGCATCGTTGCCTCGGTAGCGCTCGATCCCGAGCGCGATCATCAATTGCGCATGCTCGATGCGCGCCACCTGTTTGCCATCAACCTGACCCGCCTAGCCATTCGGCGAGGTGCCTGGCTGCGCGGTTATTCCTACAGCTTCATTGAGACTTTTGTGCCGACGCTCAGCCGCGAGGTGGTTGACGCGGCGCTGGCCGAGTTGCATTTGAATCAGATGACATGAAAACCATGTGTGCCGTCGCGGCCCAACTGGTCGACCAAGCCATACTCCCAATCCAGATAGCCCTGCATGGCTTCACGCGGGCTGTCCGTGCCTTCGTAGGGCCGACGGTATCGGTCTGTGCGTGGGGCGGCCAGATGCGTTTCGCCTTGCTCCAGCGGTAAACCCGCTTCAATCCAGGCCTGCGTGCCGCCTTGCAACACCACCACGTCCGCGCCCGTCAAGCGGGCCAGCTCTGCAGCCGCGTAGCGCGCCAGCAAGCTGCTGCCGCAGGTGAGAACATACCTTTTTGCCGCTGGAATTTTCGTGATGGCCTGCGCCAATTCGGAGCGCAACACAAACCAGGCACCTGGAATGTGGCGTTTCACATAGTTCACGCTGGCAGTCAGGTCCAGCACCGCCGTGTGTCCGGCGGGCTCTGTTTGCATCCACTGCGCAAGCTGCGCCGTGGTGGCCCAGATGATTGGACCTTCGGGCTCTGGCAACAGCGCTGGCGACTGACCTGACTCCTGAAATTCAGCGGTAATTGCGCCGTCTAGCACCCACACATCCCAGCCCATCTGGGCTAACCAGGAGGCCGTCATGTTGGCGCGCACACCATCGTCATCGAGCAGTACGATGCGCGCACCCCGCACCGGCGCAGAGACGTCCGACTCCTGCACCAGTTGCCCCCCGGGCGCACTGCAAAAACCCGGCAAATGACCGGCTGCAAATTCTTCGGGCGTGCGCACGTCATAGCGGTAAGTGGTGCGACTTGTCTCGGCGGCGAAGCGCGTCAGGTCAGGCGACTGTGCGCGTTGGACGCCGGCACGATCAGCCACGGCTCGGGCCTGCGCTGCTGCGTCAAGACGTTGCGCCTCAGAGACTGCGTTGAAACGTCGGTCAGCGCCATGGCTCAGTGTTTGGCCCGCCAGCTTCCAACCAATGGTGCCGTTGCGCAGCGCCGACACCGGATTGGGAAGGCCGGCATTCACCAGCGACTGCGTGCCGATGATGCTGCGGGTTCGGCCCGCGCAATTGACAATGACGCGGGTGGCCGGGTTGGGCGCCAGAGCCTGGGCGCGTAGCACCAGTTCAGCCCCCGGCACACTGATGCCGGTCGGAATGCTCATGGTCTGGTATTCCTCAAAACGCCGCGCGTCCAGCACCACCACATCGGCTTGGCTGTCCAGCAACGCTTTGACTTCTTCGGCCGACAAAGACGGTGTGTGACGAATGGATTCGACCAACTCGCCAAAGGCCTTGCTCGGCACATTGACGTCTTTGAAAATCTCGCCACCCGCGTCACGCCAACCGTCAAGCCCACCCGCTAGCAAAGCCACATCGGTGTAGCCGAGCTGTTGCAGCGTGCGCGCAGCCGACTCGGCGAGTCCTTCTCCGTTGTCGTACACCACGATCTGAGTGTCCCGACGCGGAATGCGAGTCCAGGCATCAAGTTCAATGCGGCCAGCCGGAAAGTTGGCCGCAAAGAGCGGGTGCGCCTGGGCAAACGGATCTTCTTCGCGCACGTCGATCAGCGCTATTTCCTGTTTTGCCAACAAGGCTTGACGGATGTCGAGGTACGTTTTTTGAGGCAGCGTAGTGTGGCTGTAGCCGGACACAAATGGCTTGCGCGTGCCGTCTTCCAGATACACCGAACGCTGGACCGCGCCGATGTTGGCGCCATACACATGGATGCTGATCGAGGGCCGATCGGCCAGCGCATTGCTCACGCGGTGCACATCGCCGATGCGCGGCGATACCGCCTCGACTTGGCCCGGCGCCAGCGTGTGCAAGGCCCCAACAGGTGCCCAACGGCCCTCGCCAGTCAGCGCATAAGCCTGTGATTGCTCCGCACCCCGCAGCAAGCCGACCAAACCCCACACCGTGTGGTCATGTATCGGCGTGGCTTGCCCCGGCCCCCAAACAAAACTGACCACCGAGAAACGTCCGAGTGCATCTGCATGCAGCAGGTATTGCTGGTAGCGCTGCGGACTCGCTTGGGCATAGGCCTCGGGCAGCCAGTCGTCGTGCGCGACCAACTCGGCCAGCAGTGCACCGCCTTGGTCCAAGATGTCAGGCTCGATCGGCTGCTGCTCCAGCAGGGTGGCGAGTTGCTGAACAAAGTGGCGCAGCCGGGCTGGGTTAGGGGTGGTTGTCATGCTTCACCAAGGATTAAAACAAGGCTCTATTTCACACGAGTTCTATCAGGCAGCGTGTCATTTATTTTGCCTATCGATCTCTGTTTTTATTCAAGGCTTTGAACGAAGAAAGCATTGCGGCAGTTGGCGTCTAACAGCCGTTGACAGCCCGAATACGGGCGACCAAGGCCAACACCTCGGGTTCGACGGGCTTGGGCGCGTCTGTGTTGTCCATCAGCGACTTGACGAGTCGCTCCAACGTTTCTATATGCGGCGTGATCGGGCCAAAGAACCGAGGTTCGCTGCCCACGGCTATGAGCAGGGTGGGAAAGTCTTCCACATCCAAGGGGTGCAGCAGATCAGCGTCGTCCTCTACATCAATCCAAAGAAATTGCGCCTGCGCCAACTTGGCCTGTGCTTGCTCAAAGCGACTGCGGTAGTCGCGGCAGACGCCGCACCACTCAGCGCACAGGCAAACAACGAGCACGGGCGAGGGAAGAGTTTCAGGATTCATGAAGCGATAGTTTCAATAAAAATCTTTCATACATTTTTCCTGAAAAAAATTTGAAATAAGTTTTTTAAATTAGCCCCTTCATATCAAGATCTGCCAGAGTTGCATTTAGATATAACCACTGTTTCACCGGATGAGGTTATGACAATTGCTTCGTTGTGAAGCGAGGCCCGGACTCTTAGGATTCAGCTCTGACTTTTATCGCCAGATGAGCTGAGTACCTTATGACCGTCGCCTTCCTTTCAAAGCGCACCGCGCTCGCACTGCTTCTTGCGTATTTCTGCTTGGCCAGCGTGGCAACCCGAGCGGAGTCGATTGCCGACTATCCGAGCAAGCCCATCAAAATCGTTTTCCCATGGTCGCCCGGCAGCGACGAATTACTGCGGGTTCTGGCAACTGATCTCAGCACACGCCTGAAGCAACCCGTCATCGTCGATTACCGGCCTGGCGCAGCAACCAGCATCGGTGCCGCCTATGTCGCCAAAGCACCGTCTGACGGTTACACCTTGCTGTACGGCAGCAGCACGACCTTCTCCATCAACCCAAGCGCGTACCTCAAGCTGCCCTACGATCCGGTGCGAGATTTCGCCCCGATCTCGCGCCTGACGTCATCGCCATTTTTCGTCTTCTCCAGCCCAAAATTACACGTCAATACGCTGGCCGAATTCATTGCATTGGCCAACAGCCGCCCCGGCGAACTGAGTTACGCAACGCCCGGCATTGGCTCCGTGCCTCACTTGTCGATTGAGCGGCTGGCACAGCAGGCCGGCATCACGCTGATCCATGTGCCCTACAAAGGCAACGGGCAGCTCATGACCGATGTTGCTGGAGGTCATGTGGACCTTTCGTTCAGCGTTCATGCGCTCCCATTCATCAACGACCAGCGCGTGCGCGGGCTGGCTTTCACGGGTGCGCAGCGCTCTCCCGCACTGCCGGACTTGCCGACAGTGTCCGAAGCCGGCGTTGGCAATTACGTGTCGTCTGTTTGGTTCGGACTGGTAGCGCCAGCCGGCACGCCCGCCCCGATTGTGAAAAAACTCAACGAGGCGGTGCGTGACATTTTGGCCCAGCCGGCGTTCAAGGCCAGGTTCGCAGCGCAGGGCATAGACCTTTCACCCAGCACACCCGAAGAGTTTGCGGCGCAAATTCGCAGCGAGATCCCGGTCTGGCGCGAAGCGGTTCGCTCTGCCGGCTTGACGCCCACCAACTGAGTTCCCCCATCACTTTACAAAGGCCTTCCATGACTGACAAAAAATTTCCAACCATTCGCATTTCGCCCAACGGCCCGGTTTTCGATCTGCCCATTTATGTAGCGCAGGAGGAGGGTCTGTTTGAAAAACACGGGCTGCAGGTCCAGTTTGTCGAGAAATACAATGGCCATGAAAGCCATGCATCGATTGACCCTTTCGAGCGCCGCAAGGAGTGTCTTTATGAGGACGGCACAGCGGATGCCTACAACCTGTGCGAATGGGCCGGTTTAGACCGCTCCGAGAACAGCACGCGCGGCAGCCGTGTGCATGCGCTGCGCCCGGCCGTGGCGGCTCAGGCCATTCTTTCCTTTGACAGCGAGATTCAGGAGGTGCGCGACTTGGCTGGTGTCCCTGTGGGCATCAACGAACGCACCGGATCGCACTACACCACGCTGCAAATCCTCGGTGGCTCGCTGGCGCGCGAAGATGTTGTGTTGGCACACCGCGGCGCCCCGCAGGAACGCTATGACGAGCTCAAATCAGGCAAGTTGCGGGCAGCCGCCTTGATGGAACCCTACATCAGCCTTGCCCTGAAAGAAGGCGCACATATCGTGAGCGTGGTGTTTTATCGCGGTGCTGAAGTGATCTCGCCGGATGTCGCTGAAGACCTGCGCAACGCTTACCGCAGCGCACTCAACGAAGCGGCTGATTTGCTCAAGCGTGATTTTGGCAAGTACAAACACCACATCACCGCACTGGTCAAAGGTCAGCTCGAAGCGCATGAGCTTTTCGACCATTTTGTTCACTATGCGCCCAGCCGCGAGTTTGATGAAAGCCGTTTTGACTTCACCTACCAGTGGATGAAGTCTTGGGATCTGACCCCTGGTGACAAGGCCTACAACCAGTTAGCGATATAAAAATTGATGCCGGTGGCAGCATGACACTGGGAGATATTGGGCTCTTAAGCTGATTTGGTAATAACAAAACAACAATCTATTTGTTTGAGTTTTAAGGTAAATCTTTAAAAATAGCCCAATGCCTGCTTTACACCCTGTTTCACTGCCGCACTCGGCGGACCCTTTGACCAGCGCCGGCCCGCGCTTGGTCATCGTGCCCGGCTGGAAAGGCTCCGGTCTCGGCCACTGGCAAAGCCTTTGGGCTGAGCGATTGCCGGGTGCCGTGCGGGTCGAGCAGGCCGACTGGTTGTTTCCCTCGCGCGCGGCTTGGGTTGGCGCCTTGACGGACGTGATCCTCTCGCAGCCCGGTCAGGTGGTGTTAGCGGCGCACAGCCTGGGTTGCATCACGGTGGCGCATCTGCCGCCTGAGGTGGCCGCCCGTGTTCAGGGTGCGTTGCTGGTGGCCCCAGCTGACCCAGAGCGCCGCGGCGCGCTGACTGATTTTGCGCCCGTCCCTTTTCAGAAGCTGCCTTACCGCAGCATTTTGGTGGCCAGCAGCCAAGATCCCTATTGTCCAGTCCGGCTGGCCGGTGCCTACGCGCGGGCCTGGGGCAGCGAGTTCATGCGCATCCCCGATGCCGGCCATATCAATGTCGAGTCGGGCCACGGCGATTGGCCGCTGGGCCTAGCGCTTCTTCAATCACTGAGTTATGTCAGCGCCCCTGCTTGCGCTGTTTGATTCTAAAAATAAACGAGAAGTGAGTTTGCCCATCGTGTCTGCAGCAACTATCCCTGTGCCGCCGCTGCCCGTTCCACCGCTGACTGTTGCCCGCACCAAGCGCCGGGTGCTGCCCGGCTTTAACATCACCTTGGGCTTCACGATTTTTTACCTGAGTTTGATTGTGTTGATTCCCTTGTCAGCCTTGGTCTTCAAGACCTTCACGCTGACGTGGCCACAGTTCTGGGAGGCCGTCACGGGCGCCCGCGTGATGGCGTCATACCGTTTGACCTTTGGGGCGTCGTTCTTGGCGGCGCTGGTCAACGTGGTGTTTGGTTTATTGGTGGCTTGGGTGCTGGTGCGCTACACATTTCCGGGCAAAAAGATCGTCGACGCTTTGGTGGATTTGCCCTTCGCGCTGCCCACTGCCGTTGCCGGCATCTCACTGACGGCGCTGCTGGCTGGCAACGGCTGGATCGGTCAGTTCACTGAGCCGTTGGGAATTCAGCTCGCCTTCAATCGAAATGGCATCGTCATCGCGCTGATTTTCATTGGCCTGCCCTTTGTCGTTCGGACGGTGCAGCCGGTGCTAGAAGACATGGAGAAGGAGCTGGAAGAGGCCGCCAGTTGTCTTGGTGCGACGCGTTGGCAAACATTTTCTCGGGTGATCTTCCCGACCATCGCGCCCGCTTTGTTGACCGGATTTGCGATGGCTTTTGCAAGGGCCATCGGTGAATACGGCTCGGTGATTTTCATCGCCGGCAACATGCCGATGATTTCAGAAATCACACCGCTGATCATCATCAGCAAGCTGGAGCAATACGACTACGCCGGGGCGACTGCCGTAGCCTGCGTGATGCTGGTGATTTCATTTATGTTGCTGTTGCTGATCAACGGCTTGCAAGGCTGGCAGCGTCGCCGTTCCGGAGGTAGTTCGTCATGAGCACGACTAATCGCAGTGCCCGCAAAGGCACCACTGAGGCCGCTTGGGTCCGCTACACCTTGATCGGTGTTGCGCTGGTTTTCATGTTGTTGTTTTTGGTGCTGCCGCTGGCGGCGGTGTTCACTGAAGCGATGCGCAAGGGGCTGGACGCTTATCTGGAGGCCTTGAAAGATCCGGATGCTTGGTCGGCGATTCGCTTGACCTTGCTGACCGCCGCAGTGGCCGTGCCGCTGAATTTGGTCTTTGGCGTGTCGGCCGCGTGGGCGATCGCCAAGTATGAGTTCTGGGGCAAGTCATTTCTGACAACGCTGGTAGACCTGCCTTTTTCAGTCTCGCCGGTGGTGGCGGGTCTGATCTATGTGTTGGTGTTTGGTGCGCAGGGCTGGTTCGGCCCTTGGCTGGCGGCGCATGACATCAAGATTGTGTTTGCCGTGCCGGGCATTATTTTGGCCACCGTATTTGTGACGGTTCCCTTCATTGCCCGCGAACTCATTCCGCTGATGCAGTCGCAAGGCAATGACGAAGAGCAGGCCGCCATCGTGCTGGGCGCGACGGGTTGGCAAACCTTTTGGCATGTGACGCTGCCGAACATCAAGTGGGGTTTGATCTACGGCGTGATTCTGTGTAATGCACGCGCCATGGGCGAGTTTGGCGCGGTGTCGGTGGTGTCTGGCCACATTCGCGGGCAGACCAACACCATGCCGCTGCATGTTGAGATTTTGTACAACGAATACCAGTCGGTGGCGGCGTTTGCCGTGGCCTCGCTGCTGGCCTTGCTGGCGCTGGTGACGTTGTTGATCAAGCAGGTGGTGGAGTGGCAGCACAAGCGAGAAACAGAGACGCTGTCGAATTTATCGCCCGAACCTACCGCTATTTTGAAAGCCGCATCATGAGTATCGAAGTACGCAACGTCAGCCGACAGTTCGGCGATTTTCAGGCCTTGAGCGATGTCTCGCTGGACATCGGCTCTGGTGAACTGGTGGCCTTGCTGGGTCCTTCGGGCTGCGGCAAGACCACGCTGTTGCGCATCATTGCCGGTTTAGAGACGGCGGACACCGGCAGTATTCATTTCGAAGGTGCTGACACCACCGACGTGCATGTGCGCGAACGCCAAGTGGGTTTTGTGTTTCAGCATTACGCGTTGTTTCGGCACATGACAGTGTTTGAAAACGTCGCTTTCGGTCTGCGCGTCAAGCCGCGCGGGCTGCGTCCGAGCGATGCGCAAATCAAACAAAAAGTGCATGACTTGCTGAGTCTGGTGCAGCTTGATTGGTTGGCCGACCGTTACCCCTCACAACTCTCTGGTGGTCAACGCCAGCGGATTGCGTTGGCGCGTGCGCTGGCCGTCGAGCCGAAGGTTTTGTTGCTCGACGAACCGTTTGGCGCGCTCGACGCCAAGGTGCGTAAAGAGTTGCGCCGCTGGTTGCGTCGCTTGCATGACGACCTGCATGTCACCAGCATTTTTGTCACGCACGACCAGGAAGAAGCGCTTGAGGTGGCTGACCGCGTGGTGTTGATGAACCGCGGAAAAATCGAACAGATCGGCACGCCGCAACAGGTCTGGGACCATCCGGCCAGTCCGTTTGTGTACGGCTTTTTGGGTGACGTGAATTTGTTCCACGGCCGTGCCCATGAAGGTCAAGTGCAGATCGGCCCGCTGCATCACGGCATTCGCATTGCGGCACCCGAACACGCCGGCGTGCAAGACAGCAGCGCGCTGGCCTATGTGCGGCCACACGACGTGCAGGTGGAGCGCTACAAAGCGGGTGCCAGCGGCATCGTCGCCACACTGGAACGGGCGATTGTGATTGGTCCGATGGCGCGGCTTGAATTGCTGCGCACCGAGACCACCGGCAACGTGGCGGCTGACCTGGTCGAGGCGCAAATGACTGCCGAGGAATACAAGAGCCTGGGCATTGTCGAGGGCGACAAGCTGGTCTTGACGCCGCGCCGCGCCCGCGTTTTTGTGGACGCGGGGCAGGGCATTTGACGTGCCCGGCTGGGTTTGTCTTACTGCGCCGTGATCTTGCGCTCGCGGATCAGTTTGCCCCAGGTGATGGTTTCAGAGGCCATGTAGCGCGCCAGCTCGTCACGCGTGCCGGGTTGTGGCGTGAGGCCGTGCTTGTTCAGTGTGGCCACCACGTCAGGCGACTTCAGCACTTTGACCAGCTCGACATTCCAGCGGTCGAGGATGGGCTGCGGCACCTTTGACGACGCCACAAAAGCGTACCAGTTGGTGGCCGCGAAGCCGGGGTAACCTGACTCAGCAATCGTCGGAATCTTGGGCAGTGAGGCTAGGCGCTGTGCACCGGTGCTGGCCAGCGGGATCAGTCTGCCGCTTTCAAAGTAGGGCTGTGCGGTGGCATAGGTGGAGTAGTAAGCGGCGACGCGGCCACCCAGCAGGTCTTGCAGCGCAGGCGCACCGCCTTTGTAGGGAATGTGCACGGTGTCGATGTTGGCCATCAGGTTCAGCATCTCGCCCGCCAAATGTGACGCCGAGCCGGCACCGGTCGAGGCAAAGTCCAGCTTGCCCGGGTTCTTTTTGGCAAAGGCGATGAACTCGGCAAAGGTCTTGATGTTGGTGCTTGCACCCACCACCAGCACGTTCGGAAAGTTCACGCCCATGGTGATGGGGGCGAGGTCTTTGACTGGGTCGTACGGTAGTTTCATGAGGTGCGGCGCAATGGTCAGAGGACCGACCGAGCCGAACAGAATCAGGCTACCGTCCGTCGGGCCACTGGCGGTGAATTGGTGCGCAATGTTGCCGCCCGCACCGCCTTTGTTTTCGACCACGACGGGCTGGCCAATGTTCTCGCTCAGCTTTTTCGCAATGACGCGAGCTGCCGTGTCGGTGGCGCCGCCAGCCGCAAAACCAACCAACAGGGTGATCGGTTTTTTGACCGGAAAGTCTTGCGCCGAGGCGCTTAACGCGCTCAGGCCTAAGGCGAGTGTGGCGATGACCGCCGTGATGTTGCGTTGACGCATGGGGAGGTTCCTAAAGGTGAAAATTCGGGGTTGCGGGAGTCTAAGCCAAGACGGTTGCGTGTCAGTAAACGCCTTGCGCCGTCATGGCGTCGGCGACCTTCACGAAGCCAGCGATATTGGCGCCGTCAACGTAATGGACAAAGCCCGCGTCGCGTTCGCCGTGACGCACGCAGTTGGAGTGGATGTCGGACATGATGCGGTGCAGACGGGCATCGACTTCGTCGCGGGCCCACGGCAGGCGCTCGGCATTTTGCGTCATCTCCAGGCCGGAGGTGGCGACGCCGCCTGCATTCGCCGCTTTGCCCGGCGCAAACATGACCTTGGCATTCAAAAACACGTCTACCGCGTCTAGGTTGCAGGGCATGTTGGCGCCTTCGGCCACGCACTTGACGCCATTTTTCACCAGCGCCCGCGCATCGTCGGCATTCAGCTCGTTTTGCGTCGCACAAGGCAGGGCGATATCGACCGCAACACCCCACGGATTTTGGCCGGCTTCGAAGCGCAAGCCGAGTTGTTTGGCGTAGGTTTCTACGCGGCCGAAGTTCTGATTTTTGATGTCCATCAAGAGCGCCAATTTGTCGGGTGTGAAGCCGGCTTCGTCGATCACGGTGCCGCCGGAGTCGGATGCAGTGATGACTTTGGCACCCAGTGCCATGGCTTTTTCAATGGTAAATTGCGCCACGTTGCCCGAACCCGAGACCGACACGCGCAGACCATCAAGACTCATTTTTTGGCGAGCCAACATCTCTTGTACAAAGTAAACCAGGCCGTAGCCGGTGGCTTCAGGGCGAATCAAGCTGCCGCCGAACGACAGGCCTTTGCCGGTGAACACGCAGGCGGCGTTGTTTGAGATTTTTTTCATCATGCCGGTCATGAAGCCGATCTCACGGCCACCGACGCCCATGTCGCCTGCCGGCACGTCGGTGTCTGGCCCCAAGTGGCGGTACAGCTCGGTCATCAGCGCTTGGCAAAAACGCATCACTTCATGGCGACTCTTGCCCTTGGGGTCAAAGTCTGAACCGCCTTTGCCGCCGCCCATGGGCAGGGTCGTCAAAGCATTTTTCAGGGTTTGTTCAAACGCCAAAAACTTCAGGATGGACAGGTTCACCGATGGGTGAAAACGCATGCCGCCTTTGAAGGGGCCGATGGCCGAGTTGTGCTGAATGCGAAAAGCCCGGTTGGTTTGTGTTTGCTGATGGTCGTCGACCCAGGACACCCGGAATTGAATGACTCGCTCCGACTCCACCAAGCGTTCCAGAATGCCGGCGTCTGCATACTGTGGGTTGGCCTCGATGAAGCCCCACAGGCTGCCCATGACTTCTTGGACGGCCTGCAAAAATTCCGGCTGATGCGGATCGCGGGCTTTGACGTAGTCCAGAAAGTCAGGGAGGGTTTTGTACTTCACTTCAGATTCCTTGTCGGGGTGCTTCAAACAGAATAGAAATACGAGTGTATTTTTATTCAGTTGGTGAGTTTTAATTCGTCAATGTAGCCCGCCAGTATGCTCTGCCTTGTCGCGTGGCCCTTCACAGTGTCAAGTCGTACTCAATCGTGATCGGCGCATGGTCTGAAAACTTCTCGTCTTTGTAAACCGCTTCGGTACGGGCTAAGGCGGCCAACGCCGGTGTCGCCAAGTGGTAGTCGAGTCGCCAACCGACGTTTTTGGCGTAGGCTTGGCCGCGGTTGCTCCACCAGGTGTAGCAAGCGTCGGTGGTGGTCGGTTGGAGTTGGCGGTAGACGTCGACCATGCCGCCGCCTTCCGAATTTTCTTGTACAGCGGACTGCAAGAGCGCGGTCATCCAGGCGCGTTCTTCGGGCAAGAAGCCGCTGTTTTTCTTGTTGCCTTTGAAGTTCTTCAAGTCGATTTCCTGGTGCGCGATATTGATGTCTCCGCACAGCACGAGCTCACGGCCATCGCTTTTCAGGGCCTGCAAATGCGGGGCCATCTCGGCTAAAAAGCGAAACTTGGCGGCTTGTCGTTCTTCGCCGGACGAACCACTCGGAAAGTAGCTGCTGATGATCGACAACTTGGGCGCGTGGGTGCGGCCTGGCCGGTCAAAGCGCAGCTCCACGTAGCGGCCTTCCGCGTTGAATTCGTCTGAACCGTAGCCGACGATGACGTCGCTCGGTTCGTGCCGGGTGTAGACCCCGACGCCGGAGTAGCCTTTTTTCTCAGCGAACTGAAAATGCCCTTTGAGCCCCGCCAGTGATTCAAAACGGCCGGCCATGTCTGGGGCTTGGGCTTTGATCTCTTGCACGCAAATACAATCGGGTTTGGCTTTTTCGAGCCAGGCTTCCACGCCTTTGCTGGTGGCTGAGCGGATGCCATTGAGGTTGAGGCTGGTGAGTTTGAACAAGGAAT
>CANFWV010000066.1 GCA_947450695.1 Comamonadaceae bacterium | reverse complement strand
CCGTCATTGCGAGCGCATCGCGGCAATCCATGCGGTCCTTCGCGTAATTTGATTACACCCCAAGGCAAAATATCGTGAAACTAAGTTACCATCGCAAATTCTGATTTTTCATCCAGCACTGTGGGTAATTCATGAGTTTTGACCTTGTTTTGTTTGGCGGCACAGGCGACTTGGCTTGGCGCAAATTGATGCCGGCTTTGTTTCAGGCTTTTCGCCACGGCTCCTTGCCTGCGGGTGGCCGCATCATCGGCGTGGCCCGTGACGACTTGAGCGACGACGCTTACCGCGCCTTCATCAAAGGCCGTTTTGACGATGTTGAGCTGGCCAAACGCCCGCATGAAGACGAGTTTGCGGGCTTTGCCGCCTTGCTGCATTTTGTGCGCATGGACGTCACCCAAGCTGCCGACTACGCCCGGTTGGCTGAGCTGCTGAAAGCTCGCAACGCCGACACCGTGGTGATGTACGTCGCCACCGCGCCGGGTTTGTTCACCTCCGTTTGCGAGCAAATTGCCGCCGCTGGGCTGAACGGCCCGCAAACCCGCGTGGTGCTGGAGAAACCGCTGGGCCACGACTTGGCCTCCAACCGCGCCATCAACGAAACCGTGCGCCGCGTGCTGACCGAAAAGCAGGTTTTCCGCATTGACCATTACCTCGGCAAACCGTCAGTGCAAAACCTGTTTGCATTGCGCTTTGGCAACGCTTTGTTTGAACCGCTGTGGCGCCGGGAAAACATCGCCAATATCCAGATCACGATTTCCGAAGACCTCGGCGTTGAAAAGCGCGGCGCGTTTTACGACCACACTGGCGCACTGCGCGACATGGTGCAAAACCACGCTTTGCAACTGCTCTGCGCGATTGGCATGGAGCCGCCTATCAACGCCCACGCCGACGCCATTCGGGACGAAAAACTCAAGGTGTTGCGCGCTCTTAAACCGTGGACGGTTGAGACACTGCAGCAGCACGTGGTGCGCGGCCAATACAGCGCCGGCACCATCAACGGCGTGGCGGTTCCAGGTTACCGCCAAGAGACCGGCGTAGCGCCGCACAGCCAGACCGAAACCTTTGTGGCGCTGCGGGCCGAAATCGCCAACTGGCGCTGGGCTGGCGTGCCTTTTTACATTCGCACCGGCAAGCGGCTGGCGGCGCGAGACGCCCGCATCGTCATCAATTTCAGGCCGACGCCGCACGCTATTTTCAGCACCCCGGCCGGTGCCGTGAACCGGCTGGTGATTAACCTGCAACCCAAAGACGGGCTCGAGCTGCATCTGCTGGCGCAAGGCCCAGACAAACGCAACCAAAGCCGCGACAAAAGCGCCAACCAAAACGCCAACCCAAGCACCATGCAACTCGCGCCGGTGCAGCTCGACCTCGACTTTGACAAACGCTTTGGGTCGCAGCGCGTGGGTGCTTATGAGCGCTTGCTGCTCGACGTCATTGAAGGCCGGCTGAACTTGTTTGTGCGCAGTGACGAGCAAGAAGAAGCTTGGCGCTGGGTCGAACCCATCCTTGACCACTGGCGCCATGACACGCATGAGCCGCGTCCTTACGCTGCTGGCACGTGGGGGCCCAGCGCGGCCAGCGCCATGATTGCGCGAGACGGTTATTGCTGGAGCGAAGAATGCTAGACCGCATCAAAGCCTGCTTGCCGTCACTGGCACCTGCTGAACAGCGCGTCGGCAAACTGGTGCTGAGCGACGCCCGGTCTTTTGCCAATTTACCCATCAGCGAACTGGCCGACCGCTCCCACGTGAGCAAGCCGACGGTGGTGCGTTTTTGCCGCAGCCTGGGCTACGACGGCCTGACGGACTTCAAACGCAAACTGGTCGGCAGCGTCAGTGAAGGCGTGCCCTTCATTCACCGCAGCGTGGACACCGACGACAAGGTCAGCGACGTCGTGGTGAAGGTCATCGACAACACCGTCTCGGCCTTTTTGAAATACCGCAACGACGCCAGCACTTTTGCCATCGGCAAGGCGGTCGACGCGCTGTCGCTGGCCTGCCAAAACGGCAAGCGCATTGAGTTCATCGGCGTGGGCAACTCCGGCATCGTCGCGCAAGACGCGCAGCACAAGTTCTTCAGGCTCGGCGTGAACACCATCGCCTACAGCGACGGGCACATGCAAGTCATGAGTGCTTCATTGCTGGCGCCCGGCGACTGTTTGGTGGTGATTTCCAACTCCGGCCGCACCCGTGACTTGATGGACGCGACCGACATTGCCCGCAAAAACGGCGCCACCGTCATCGTCATCACCGCCAGCGGTTCGCCCTTGGCGGCGGCTGGGCATATTCATTTGAGTGCCGACCACCCCGAAGGCTATGACCGTTACAGCCCCATGGTGTCGCGCTTGCTGCACCTGATGATCATCGACATCTTGGCGACAGCCGTCGCCCTGCGCGTGGGTGGCGTCAAACTACAGCCGCTGTTGCAAGACATGAAAAACAACCTGCGCAACAAGCGCTACGCTTGAAACACCGATCGACGTCAAATTAATTTTATAAATATGATGTATTTATAAAAAAAGATTCAATTATCTAAATGATTGTCGTAGTTAAAGTTAACTAATCTGCAAAAAACATTCATAAAAATAGAGTGACTAAGTTATTTTTAAAAATGCGTTTTGATCTCAAAAAAATCATCCCTAAAGTACTCATCAGCAAAATTCGCTGAAACAAGCTCAGCTGTACAACAGGGCTGGCAGCGACCACCATTAAAAAACCCCGCCACTCTTTCGAATGACGGGGTTTTAAGACTTTAAATCTTCAGCTGGCTAAGCCAGCGTCAAATCAGAAAGCGTGCTTGATACCGGTGATGAAGCCGGTTTGGTTTGAAGCACCAACGGTTGGGTTTGCACCACCGTAGAACACGGATTGCTTGTTGTTCGCACCGTCGTTTTGACCGAAGCCCAAGCCAGCGTAAACGCTGGTACGGCTAGACAGCTTGTAACGACCTGTTGCCGCAATGATCGTGGTTTTGTAACCAGCTTGGTTGTCGTCTTTCAACGTGGTGTAAGCCAGCTTCAATTCAGTTTGCGGTGTCAAGTCATAGCCAACGCCCAAACCAGTCACGGTCACGTTGTCTTGCGTAGACATGGTGCCTTCGTACTTGTTCTTGGTCAGACCAGCAACAAATGTGTATTTGCCCGTTTTGTACTCGGCACCGTACACGGTGAAGGAGATAGCTGTTTCGCGGTTGCTGCCGTTACGGGCGCTGGTACCGATAGACAAACGCAGGCCCATTGGATTGCTGTAGTTCAGGTTGTAAGCTGTACCTGCGCCAGCTTCCGTGACGCCGTAACCGGATTGCGTACCAAATTTCTGCACAGTAGCCACAAAACCGGCGATAACAGGGGTGCTGTAAGTGAAGCCAGAACCGAAGTTGAAAGGCGATGAGCCTGAAGCTGCACCATTGGCAGTGCCAAGAACTGCAGCGGCGGTTGAAGAGGACGTCGTGCCAGAGAAGGTTGCGTCGCCAGAACCTTTACCGGTGAAGTTTTTCATTGCAGCATCACCAGGATTACCAGAAGTGGCTGTCAGTGCGTTCCAACCCAAAGAGTTCATACCCGTGTTGTTGTAAGTGCCTTGCATGACCCAAACAGCGTCTGTGATACGGCCCGCGTCGAAAGAACCCCAAGTTTTGTCGGCCAGACCAATGGTGGCGCCGCGGGTAAAGATGTCTGGCTTTTGGCCGCCTGAAGTCGCAGCGTTACCGGAAGTGGTAGAGCCCATTTGGCCCTCTTTCAGGCTCAGTTCGCCCAACAGGTTGAAGTTGGCGGACAAGCCATTACCCAAGTCTTCCATGCCTTTGAAGCCAAGAGTAGAAGTGCTGGCTGCATTCGATGCAAGACCAGATTGAGTAACACCGTGGTCATGACCAGCGTACAAGGATTGGTCGATGTTTCCGTAAATGGC
The DNA here is from genome assembly GCA_947450695.1 of Comamonadaceae bacterium. Lineage (GTDB taxonomy): Bacteria > Pseudomonadota > Gammaproteobacteria > Burkholderiales > Burkholderiaceae_C > Polaromonas. Next base: position 11,224 of record CANFWV010000066.1, on the reverse strand, counting down.
AAGGTTAGATTGAGCAGAAGCTGCAGAGACAGCGGCCAGAGCAGCCAGGGCAATCAGGGATTTTTTCATTGAGAGTTTCTCCAAGGTTAAACATAGGGCTCCAGGACTTTTGGATCCCCGGGCCAACCTCCTTTCGGAAGTTGTTGCTATTGCACCAGACGAACCCAGCCATGGCAAAGGAATCTCAAGCAAAAATCTTCTTTCGTTGCATCAATGCAACAACACCCCGAAAGCCATGGGTCGCGGCTCGGCCAGAGCAGCGTGGGTAAACTGGAACGCTTCAACCCGAAAAGAACCCGCATGGACACCTTGCTGAACAACGCGATCATCGCTACCGACAACGCTCTGCGCACCTTGTTTGCTAAACCGCGCGCCAGTCGTACCTGCCCGACCTTACCGGCTGAGCAGACTGAACTGGATGCTGCACAAAAGGCCAATGCAGGGGCGTTGATGCGTGTGAATCACGTCGGGGAAGTGTGCGCACAGGCGCTGTATGCCGCGCAAGCTTTGAGCACGCGCGACCCCGTGTTGCGTCAGCAGTTCATTGACGCCAGTCGTGAAGAAGGCGACCACTTGGCCTGGACCCATGAGCGTTTGGTGGCGCTGGGCGCGCGGCCTTCGCTGCTGAATCCGCTTTGGTATGCAGGGGCTTTTGGCTTGGGTGTGTTGGCGGGACGCTTGGGCGACAAGTTGAGCTTGGGTTTTGTGATGGAAACCGAGCGGCAAGTGGAATCGCACCTGGCCAGCCATTTAGAGCGCCTGCCAGCGGGTGACCATGCTTCGCGTGCGATCGTGGCGCAAATGAAAGATGACGAAGCGCGCCACGCCAAAGATGCCTCCAACGCGGGTGCGCAAGAGCTGCCGATGCCTGTCAAAGCGCTGATGCGCGCCTCCGCCAAAGTGATGACGACGACGGCGCGCTATATATAAGAAGCTGTACTCAGCCCTCAACGACCTCAAAGCTGGTCGTGATGTCGGCGGTTTTGCCCAGCATGATGGTGGCTGAACAGTATTTGTCGTGACTCATGGCGATAGCGCGCTCAATGACACCCGCCACCAAACCGTGACCCGTCACCACAAAGTGCATATGAATTTTGGTGAAAACTTTGGGATCGGTCTCGGCACGCTCAGAGGTGAGCTTGACAGAGCAACCACGGACGTCGTGACGGCCACGTTTAAGAATCAACACCACGTCATAAGCGGTGCAACCGCCGGCCCCAGCCAAAACTGTTTCCATGGGACGCGGGGCCAAATTTGCCCCACCGTTTTCAGGTTTGACCGCGTCTGGGGCGCCGTCCATCACCAAGGTGTGGCCGCTGCCTGTTTTGGCCACAAATGACATGGAAGAACCTTCCCCTGGGACATCTTGCGGACCCGCCCAACTCACTATGCATTCCATGAATGACACTCTTTCTGTTTCAAAATAGTAGCCATTGACCGCGTAGAGATGTTGCACTGCAGCATTGCTCGGCTATACTCAATCCAACGCGACAAGTGACTGGTTTTACCAAGCAGTATTGTTGCACCGGTTGTCTCCTCCACTCCTCAAAGAGTGGATTAACAGGCTCAGACCTTCATGGTCTGAGCCTTTTTTTCGCCCTGACTTGTTTACTCTTTCTCAAGCCCCGAGCGCTTGACGATCTCGCCCCAGGTGATGTACTCAGAGCGGAGGTAGGCGGCGGCTTCGTCAGGACTGCTGCTCAAGCGCGGCTGCAGGCCTAACGACACCATCTTTTGTTCCACCTCAGCTTGGGCCATCACGGACATGAGTGCCGCGTAGGTGGACTGCACCATGGCCTTGGGCGTGCCGACGGGATACAGCAACATCAGCCAGGTGACCGCCGTCAAATCAGTGATGCCTTGCTCAGCGAGGGTTGGCACATTGGCAAAAACCCCACCCAGACGTTTGGCGCTGCCCGCAGCAATGGCACGCAACCGACCCGACTCCACGTGCGGCCGCACAGCCGAAGCGGTTTCAAGCGCCATTGAAACATTGCCGGCAATCACATCCGTCAGCCCGGCAACACTGCCTTTGTAAGGGATGTGGGTGATCTTCAAACCGGCTTTGCGTTTGATCTCTTCCATCGCCAAGTGCGACACCGTGCCGTTGCCCGAGGAAGCGTTGTTGAGCTTATCGCGGTTGGCCTTGGCGTACTGAATCAATTCCTTGAGGTTGTGCACCGGCAACGCAGCATTGACCACGAGTACAAAAGGCAAGTCGCCGACCAAACCAACCGCGTCAAAGTCTTTCAAGGTGTCGTAAGGCACTTTGAGGTAGGTGTGCGGCGTGGTCGAGGTGGCAGACATGTGCGCCAACATCATGACAGTGCCGTTGGCGGGCGACTTGGCCAGTTGACCCAAGGCGATACCGCCGCCAGCGCCGGGGCGGTTGTCTATTACATAGGTGTCGCCAGTGACCGCCCGCAAGCGGTCTGCCAAAACGCGGGACACCATGTCGGTGGCTTGTCCCGCCGGAAAACCGACGATGAGTTTGACCACTTTGCCTGCAGCAGGCGTTGTTTGCGCGAAGGCGCTTGGAACCAACGCGGCACTCACACCCGCCAGCAAAGCATCGCGTCGGTTAATGTTGAAACATGTCATGGCAATGGACCTTTCCAAAATCAACCGTTTATCAAGCGTGCACCGGCAATGACCAGTAGCGCACCCAACAGGGCCGCGGGTGCCAGCCACCAACCCGGAACCATCACAACGCCGGGTGCCGAGCCGGCTGAGCCAAACGGCGCGGAAACAGTAGCAGAGGCGCTCGGTAAAGCAGTAGGCAATGCGCCTCCAGCCACCTTAGCAACAGCCTCAACCGTTGCTGTAGGTGCCAGTTGCTGGCGAAATGCCTTGAAGAAATCGTCCGCCATTTTTTTGACCACGCTGTCGATCAACCGCGAACCGACCTGCGCCAGTTTGCCGCCGACCTGGGCCTTGGCTTCGTAAGACAGCTCCGTGCCTTCGGGCGTTTCACGCAGCGTGACTTGAGCGCTGCCTTTGCCAAAACCGACTGCGCCGCCCTGACCTTCAAAGTGCATCACGCACGATTCAGGCGGCTTCGCCTCGGAGATTTTGAGCACGCCTTGAAAGCGTGCCCGCAAAGGTCCGATGACAGCCTTGATCGCCACTCGAAATTCTTCAGGGCTGGTTTGCTCCACCGACTCGCAACCTGGCAGGCAGGCTTTGAGGACGAGCGGGTCGTTCAGCGCTTTCCAGACCGCGTCACGCGATGCCGGAATAACTTGTTGGCCAATGATGTCCATGTGCTTGATCTCAGTGGGGTTTGCGCTTCATAGCAGCAGCGGTGTTGACCATGGAATGCAGGCTGCGGGCGTAGTCAATGGCACCCTGCTCGTCCATGCGCGGCGCGACGCGCAGGTATTCTTTCAGTCCCAAAATTGCAGGACGCGGACGGCTGAGCAACAAGCCGCAAAAGCGATCGACCTCGGCCTGCAACTTGTCGTGCGGCACGACGTTGCTGACGATGCCAAAAGCCATGGCTTTGTTGGCGTCAATGAAGTCGGTGGAGTAAGCCATCCACGCAATGGCGTTGCGGTTCATGCGGTCATACAGAGCCGACATCACCATGGTCGGCATCACGTTGTGCGCGATTTCTGGAATGTTGAAGGTGGTCTGGTCGCTGGCGAAAGACACATCGCACAGGGCTGCAATGGCCGTGCCAAAACCCATGACGCGGCCGGTGAGCATGCCGATGACGGGCACTTGGCAACTGCGCAATGCTTTGTAGCTGTTGAAAATTGAATCGTACTCAGGACGACGTGAATAAGCCTCTGGTGACGCTGGCGTGGCCGCGTCACGGATGCGGCCGGTGCAGAAGTCTGGGCCAACGCTGCTCAACACCACGGCGTCGGAGGTTTCATGGGCGTTCAACACGGCCTCAGACAGCGCGGCGGCCATGCTGTCAGACACGCCGTTGTCTTCCGGACGGTTGAATTTGATGCGCAGCAGACGACCGTCTTGTTCGATCAGGATATGGGGGTTCATGGTGAGCTCCTTATGGTTTTGTTAACAGTGAAAGTTGGGATGCTTTGGCATCGCCCATTGCAAGCCAAATGGCTTGTGGCGTCATGGGCAAATAGTCGATCGACGCGCCGAGCGGCGCCAGTGCATCGTTGACCGCGCTGGCGATGGCCGCAGGGCTGCCCAGATAGCCCGCTTCGCCGGACCCTTTTTGGCCGAATTCGGTCAAGGGCGAGGGCGTGCAATGGTCGACGATGGTGATCGCCGGGACTTCTGAGGAGGTCGGCAAAAGATAGTCCATGAAGGTGCCGGAGAGCAACTGACCTTCGTCCGAAAAAGCAAATTTTTCCATCAGCGAAGCGCCAATGCCGTGGGCAATGCCGCCGTAGGTCATGCCGTGCACCACGTCCGGGCTGATCATCACGCCGCAGTCGTGGCCGCAGACATAGCGCCGCAGCGTGACCTTGCAGGTGTCGGGATCAATGCTGGTGAGCACCACATGCGTTTCGAACGAGTGGCAGGGGTACATCTGAACGCGGCCGTCTTCGGTCGGCAGCTGACCGCCGGTCGGCACTTCCCAGACAAACTTTTCTTGCAGGCCGGGCTCCATACCTTCAGGCAGTTTGTGGAATTTTCGGTGCGCAATTTCAATCAGCGCATCCCAGCTCATGCTGCGTGTCGGGTCTTGTTTCGCGGCGACGTGTCCGCCTTCGTACACCAAGTCTTCGAACGCGACGCTGAGGTTGTGGGCCGCGATGCGCAGCAGTTTGTCGCGAATCTTTTTGGCCGCACCAGCGGCCGCACCGCCGAGCATGATGGCCATGCGGCTACCGACCGGGCTGTTCGACGGCAGCGCGTTCAGCGAGTCTGCGTGCAGCACGCGAATGCTGTCGGGCTCACGGTGCAAGATTTCGGCGACCACGGTGGAGACCATGGTTTCGTGGGCTTGGCCGGAAGTAGATGTGCCCATGAGCGCGGTGATCGAGCCCGACAAATCGACCCGCACCAGACACGAATCCATCCAAGTGGTGGTCTCGTTCTTGGGGTTGAAAAGCGGCTCAAACGATGAATTGCCGCCCGACGGTTCCAAGCAGGTGGAAATGCCGATACCCGCCAACAGGCCTTGCGCACGCAGACGGTCGCGCTCTGCCACGATGCCGGTAAACGGTGCCGCATCCAGCGCCTTGCCGAGCACGGTGGCGTAGTCGCCGGAGTCGTAATGTGTGCCGCTGGGGATCAGGTACGGAAATTCATCCTTGCCAATCATGTTGCGGCGGCGCAGTTCAATCCGGTCCATGTCTAAAAAGCGGGCGACTTTGTCGATACCGGTTTCCAGCGCGTAATTGGTTGGTGCCTGACCAAAGCCACGCACCGCTTCTTGCGGTGTTTTGTTGGTCATGACGGCAATGGCTTCGTACTCAACAGATTGAATCCGGTAAGGGCCGACGATGGCGCCTACGGGTTTGCCGAGTTGCAGCGGCGACCTGCCGGAATACGCGCCGATGTCGTCCACCGCGCGCATGCGCATGCTGCGCACGGTGCCGTCTTGTTGAAAGCCGAGCGTGACGTCAAATTGGCGGTCTGGTCCTTGCATGTCGCCACCGCGCATGTTCTCCAATCGATCTTCCACCAGGCGTACCGGGCGTCCGAGTTTGCGCGCTAAATAACCAACCAGCACCGAGTGTTTGAGGCCGCGCTTCAGGCCGTAGCTGCCGCCTACATCGACGTCGAAATGCACGCGAACCGCATTGCCCGGCAGGCGCAAAGCTTTGGCCACTTGGTCGGGGAATTTAGGCATCTGGATCGAGGCCCAAACGTCGAGAACGCCGGTCGAATCATTCCAGTCACAGGCTACGGCAAAGGTTTCAATCGGTACTGTGGAGTTACGCGCCCAGCGCACGCGGTAACTGAGTTGGTGCTCGCACTTGGCGAAGTCTTCATCGACCGGACCCCAGACGAACTTGCGCTTGAAAATCACGTTAGAACCATGGGCCGGATGGACCAGCGGCGCACCCTCGGCCATGGCGGCTTCCGGGTCCACAATGTGCGGCAAAGTCTCGTAGTCGACCATCACCAATTCGGCGGCGTCTTCCGCCAAAGCGCGGGATTCGGCCACCACGGCCACCACCCATTCACCGGCGTAACGAGCCACGTCAACCGCCAAAGGCAGCCGCGTCACTTGCGGCGCATCAACGCCTGGCAGCATCGGGTCGGTGGCTAGGCGCAGTTCTTCACCAGACAGCACCGCGTGCACGCCGGGCATGGCCAATGCGGCCGATGCGTCAATTGACACAATCCGGGCGCTGGCATAAGGGCTGGCCACCAAAGCGACGTGCAACATACCTTGCAGGTGGATGTCGGCCGCGTAGTGGCCTTGGCCGACGACAAAACGTTTGTGCTCGACGGCGCGGCGATGCTTGCCGATAAAGCGAAATTTCACAGGCGATTCAGCCATGATTTACTCCTTCAGCAGCGGTCGCGTGCATCACAGCATCGACAATTTGTTGGTAACCGGTACAACGGCACAAGTTACCGCTGATGGCTTCGCGCACTTGCGCTTCGCTGGGGTGCGGCGTCTCGGCTACCAAGGCGTGACAGGCGATCAACATCCCCGGGGTGCAGTAACCGCATTGCAGCGCATGCTTTTCGCAAAAAGCATCTTGAATTTTGGACATGCTGCCGCGCTCTGGTGCGAGGCCTTCGACGGTGGTCACCTGCATGCCGTCGGCCTGCACCGCAAACATGCAGCACGAGCGCACGGGTTCGTCGTTCAACATCACCGAGCAGGCGCCGCAGACACCGTGTTCGCAGCCCACGTGGGTGCCGGTGAGCGCGAGTTCGTCACGCAAAAAATCGACCAGCGTGGTGCGGGGTTCGACATCGCGCTGGTAATTGACGCCATTGACGCGAATTTGAAGAGAGTGTTTAGTGGACATAGTGGCTTTTCACGTTGGAGTTCAAGCCGCGGCTTGAGTGGCCGACTGGCGCAACACGCGCTCCAGCAAGACGGCGGAAAGATGGCGCCGATAAGGCGCGCTGGCGTGCATGTCGTTGCCCGGCTCGGACTGCGCGGCAGCCGCCTGCGCCACGTCTTTGGCCAAGGCTGGTGTTAACGCTTGACCCATCAATTGCGCAGCCAAGTCGGGGAATGTCAACGGAGAACCGCCAACCCCACCCAGACCAAAGCTGATGGCACTCACAGCGCCTTGGCCGTTCAATTGAAGTTGACAGGCGGCCGAGGCCATGGCGAAGTCACCGTGACGAATGGCTGTTTCTTCAAAGACAGCGGCCACGCGACCACCCTGCCAGACGGGCCAGTCAATGGCCACCAAGCACTCATCCTCGCCAATCGCCGTGAACATCGGGCCCAGGAAAAAATCTGCAGCGGCCACCGTGCGGGCGCCGCTGGCTTGGCTCTCTAGGTGCAGCGTGCCGCCCAGCACCAAACAAGCCAAAGGCAATTCTGCCGATGGATCGGCATAAGCAAGGCTGCCGCCAACCGTCCCGCGGTTCCGCGTCTGCTGGTGTCCAACCCAGTGCAAGGCCTGTTGCACCAAAGGCAAACTGGCACACAACGCCGCACTGTGCTCAACATCACGCTGACGCACACACGCGCCCATGTGGACATGGCCGGACTCGGTGGTCACGCTCTTGAGGGACGCCAACCGATTGATGTCGACCAACACCGCAGGTCGCGCCAAGCGCATGGCCATCATGGGCACCAAGCTCTGGCCACCAGCAATAAGTTTGGCCTCACCACCGTGCTCAGCCAACACGTCGAGCGCCTCGGCCAGACTGTCGGCTCGCTTGTAATCAAAGGGAGCAGCTTTCATCGAGAGACCTTTCTGGCTGAACCTGAACTATTTTTCACGCAGGTTTCCTCATTCAAAGGTGCGAATTTTCAGTTCTTGCTCTCCTGCGTGCAATCCAATATTATTCACGCCGCAAGAGAAATTCTCACACCCCTACAACACCCCAGCCAACCCACAAGCCCCATGAGAAAACTGCCACCCCTGAATTCGGTGCGGGCCTTTGAAGCTGCAGCCCGCCACGCCAGCTTCACCAAGGCCGCCAAGGAGCTGTTCGTCACGCATGGCGCGATCAGCAAGCAGGTCGCGGTGTTGGAGTCGTGGCTCAGCACGCCCCTGTTCAATCGCGCGCAGTCGCAAGTGTCCCTGACCGAAGCCGGCCGGACTTACCTGGCGGCGGTCACGCCTGCGCTCGACCGCATCTCCGTCACTTCGATGCAACTGCTGGACAAATCGGAGTCCACCAGTTTGCGAATCAGTGCGCCACCGACCTTCACCATGCGCTGGCTGATTCCGCGTATTTCTGCTTTTCAGCGCAAGCACACCGGCGTCGAAGTCAAGCTCACGACCTCCACCGCCCCCGTCAATTTTGAAGAAAGCGGCTACGACATCGCCATCCGCGGAGCGCACCAGCCGCTGCCGGGCGTCGTGTCGGTACCGTTCATGACGGAGACAATCGTGCCGATTTGTCATCCAGACTTGGTCGAAGGCGGTCGCCTCAAAACACCGGCGGACCTGAGCCAGCACACTTTGATCAGCTACAACACCGAGCCCGTCTCTTGGGCCGACTGGTGGCGTCTGGTCGACACGCCCCAACCCGTGCCCGCGAACACCCTGCAGTTTGAGCAAATGTACTTTGCGCTGCAGGCGGCGGCAGAGGGTTTGGGTGTCGTCTTGGTGCCCTTGTTTTTGGTGGCAGACGACATCATTTCAGACCGGCTCTGCGCCCCTTTCGGCATCACCTTGGCACGCCAAAGACAGTACTTTGCCAACAGCGCCACCAACCTCAACCCCAGCCCGGTGATTGAAAATTTTCGTGAATGGCTCTTGAAGGAAGGCCAAGACACCGAGCGCTCAATCGACCAACTGGCACGGTCGATGGCTTGAACGCCCTTGCCATCTTGTGAGTTTTTTTCGGGCAGAGAGGGGTGCAATCGACGCTGATAAAAGGCATCATCAGCGTTCAATTCACATCACCCGACACCATGAGCAAAAATAAAACAGGCTACCCGGACTTACACGACCATCTGGCTGAACTGGAACGCCGCGGACTGCTGCAAGTCATTGACCGTCCGATCGACAAAGACTCCGAGCTGCACCCCTTGGTTCGCTGGCAGTTTGTCGGCGGCATGGACGAAGCCGAACGCAAAGCCTTTTTGTTCACCAACATCGTCAATGCGCAGGGCCGCCAATATCCATTCCCCGTGGTGGTTGGTGCGTTGGCTGCCAATCGGGAGATTTACAGCGTCGGGATGGGCTCCTCGGTTGAAGAAATTCAATCGCGCTGGGACCACGCGATTTCGCACCCGATTGCCCCTCGCATGGTGAGCAACGCCGAATGCCAAGAGGTCATCATCGAAGGGGCGGATTTGCTGGGCGAAGGCCGTGGCCTCGATATGCTCCCGATCCCAGTGTCAACACCTGGGTTTGACAGTGCCCCCACCCTGACCGCGACCAACGTCATCACGGTGGACCCCGAGACCGGCGTGCAAAACATGGGCACGTATCGCTGCGCCCTCAAAGCACCGGACCGGTTGGTTGTTCGCATGGCCACCCGCGTGGGGGGGGCTGGCGGCTATTTGCACTACCAGGCTTGGAAAAAGGCCGGCCACAAAACCATGCCCTGCGCCATCGTGCTCGGCTGCCCGCCTTACGTGGCTTTCATGGGCCCGCAAAAACTGCCCATTGGCATGGACGAATTCGACGTGGCCGGCGGACTGGCTGGTGTCGCCATTGAGGTCACCAAGGCGCACAGCTTGAACCTGCGCGTACCGGCCCAAGCCGAAATCGTGATTGAAGGCTTGATCGACCTGGAGTTCTTGGAGCCTGAAGCGCCATTTGGCGAGTCGCACGGCCATGTGGCGCTGGAAGAGTTCAACCTGCCGATGAAGGTCACGGCCATCACGCACCGGCTGAAGCCGGTGATCCCCTCTTACCTGAGCCAGGTCGCGCCCAGCGAATCCAGCGTCATCAAACGCGTAGCTTACGAGCCTTTGTTTTTGGCGCACCTGAGAACCTCTTTGGGTATTCGTGGCGTGAAGAAGGTCTCACTGCACGAGCCCCTCACCGGCCTGCTGCGCGTGACCATCATCACCTTTGAAAAGAACACACCGAAGACCGAAATTTGGCGCGCCCTGTATGGCGCAGCATTCTTCAAAGGTGACTGCGGCAAGATCTGTATTGCCGTCAATGAAGACATCGACCCCGACAACGCCGACGCCTTGCTGTGGGCCATGGCCTACCGCATGAACCCCGTCATCGATGTGCGCACGTTGGACCACCGCGGCCAAGGGCACGGTCCGAAGCGAGAGGCCGAGGGTGAAGAAGATTCGACACTGCTGATGGACGCCACCATGAAGGGTGACATGCCACCACTGGCCTTGCCCACCAAAGAGTACATGGAGCGTTCCAAAGTGATTTGGGAAGAGCTGGGTCTGCCTAAACTGCGTCCACAATCACCTTGGTTTGGTTACTCGTTGGGCGACTGGCTGCCGCAATGGGATGCCTCCGCGCTGCGCGCTGCAACCGGCCGCTACCTTGAAAACGGCTTGATCAGCGAAAAGCAGCAACGCAACGATGTCAAAGCCGAGTCCAAGTTCCGGCCTGACGAAGTCTGAAGCCCACATGACATCGGATGCAATCACACCGACCCCACTGCCACGACGCTTGATCGTTGGCATCAGCGGAGCGTCGGGCGTTGTCTACGGAGTTCGCATCTTGCAGGTTCTGCAAGGCTCGGACATTGAAACTCATTTGGTGATGAGCGACTCCGCCAAAATGACCCTGGCCACCGAGTCAGACTTGAGCGTTAAGGACGTCGAAGCACTGGCGACCGAAGTGCACAATGCCAAAAATATCGGCGCCAGCATTTCCTCAGGTTCGTACAAAACGATGGGCATGGTGATTGCACCCTGCTCAATTCGCTCTTTGTCTGAAGTGGCTTATGGCATGACCAGCAGTCTGCTCACCCGCGCCGCCGATGTGGTGCTCAAGGAGCGGCGGCGGCTGGTCCTCATGGTGCGCGAAACACCGCTGCACAACGGCCACCTGCGAGCCTTGTTGCAGGCCTCTGAAAACGGCGCCATCATCATGCCGCCGGTGCCGGCCTTGTACGCCAGACCCGAGTCACTGGATGACATGATCAACCACACCGTGGGTCGTTGCCTGGACCTGTTTGACATTGACACCCATCTCACCAAACGCTGGGCCGGCAT
>CANFWV010000065.1 GCA_947450695.1 Comamonadaceae bacterium | reverse complement strand
GATTCAGAAACAGCCGCAGAGTCTATTGGCCTGAACCCGGTGCTCATCAAGACCACGGCATTCGCGGTGTCGGCGCTGTGTGCTGGCGCAGCCGGAGCCTTGTTTGCACCGCTCTCCGGCATGATCACGCCGCACACGTTTGGCTTTGGCCAATCTATTTTGTTTGTACTGGTGTTGATGTTGGGCGGCACCGGTACGGTGCTGGGACCATTGATGGGTGCCTTGGTGGTGGGCTTACTGCCCGAGCTACTGTCAAGTCTTGAAGAGTACCGGCTGCTTTTTTTTGGTGCATTGTTGCTGGTCGTGCTCTGGGTTGCGCCCTCCGGTCTCGTTGGCTTTTGGCAAGGTCTGCGGCAGCGCTGGTGGCCGCAAGCTCCACCGTCAGAAGTGGCACATGACGGCCTAGCGGTCGGCTTGCCTGAGCGGGTGCGCTTGCCGATGTCAGCGCAGGGCCTGAGCAAACAGTTTGGCGGTGTCAACGCGGTCAGTGACTTGAGCTTTACCGCGGCCACTGCAAGCGTGACCAGTTTGATTGGTCCGAACGGTGCGGGCAAGTCGACGGCGCTCAACATGCTGAGCGGTTTTTACACACCTTCCCTCGGAAGTTTTGCGCTGGGGAGTCATGCCCTCGCGGGTCAGTCAGCGTTACAAATTGCCCGGTGCGGCGTGGCACGCACGTACCAGACATCACTGCTATTCAATTCGCTCAGCGTCGCTGACAACGTCTTGCTGGGGATGTGCAAGGGACAATTGGGCGGCTTGCTGGGTTCGGCCCCGGTGCAATCTGCGGGTGCCCGCAAGCGTGCCCATGCGCTGCTCCATTACTGCGGATACCGCGGCCGCTTGGATGAGCCGGCTGCCAATCTGGCCCATGTGGACCGCCGTCTGGTGGAGGTTGCCAGAGCGCTGGCGCTAGACCCAGACGCGCTGCTGTTGGACGAGCCCGCTGCAGGTTTGTCGCGGGAAGATAAAACCAGTTTGGCAAGGCTGCTTCGGCGCATTGCAGACGCCGGCATCACGGTGCTGCTGGTTGAGCATGACATGACCTTGGTGATGGACATTTCTGACCAGATCGTGGTGCTGGATGCGGGTCAGCGGCTGGCCTTCGGGACGCCGGCCGAAGTGCAATCGAATCCGGCTGTGCGCCAGGCCTACTTGGGCGAGGCCTTGGTAAACGAGAAAGTTTCAGCCAATGTGGTCAACCCGGTAACAACCTTCGACACGCCAGCCCTTGAAGTCCTAGGTGTGAATGCCTTGGTGGCCGGTTATGGCGGTGATCCTGTGCTGCATTCGGTGGATTTGCAGGTGCGGCAGGGCGAGGTGATTGCTTTGTTGGGTGCTAACGGCGCTGGCAAGTCCACCTTGATGCGTTCGCTCGCGGGTCTGCATCGTCCGGTGCAAGGCGGCATCCACCTGGAGGGGCGCGACGTGACCCAGGCGGGCGCAGAAGATGTGGTGGCGTGGGGCATGGTGCTGGTGCCAGAAGGTCGACAGGTGTTTCCTGAGCTGAGCGTGCTGGACAACATTCGTCTGGGTGGATTTTTGTACCCTGGCGACCTTGATGCCAAAGTCGAAACCATGCTGGTGCGCTTTCCCCGACTGCGTGAACGGCTGCACCAACGCGCAGGCTTGTTGTCTGGTGGCGAGCAGCAAATGCTGGCGATCGCCAGGGCACTGATGTCCAGACCGCGCATTTTGTTGCTTGACGAGCCGTCCCTAGGCCTGGCCCCCAAGGTGATTGCCGAGCTGTTCGCCTCAATGGTGGATATGCGGCGCAGCGGCATGACGTTGCTGCTGGTCGACCAGATGGCCGGACTTGCGCTGGCTTTGGCCGACAGGGCTTATGTGATGGAAGGCGGTCGTATTGTTGCTCAGGGGTCTGCCGCAGAGATCGCGGCTAACAACACGCTCGCGCAAGCTTATCTGGGTGAAAAATAAAGACCTCCGCAGCATGTTTGAACGTTTAAAAAATACCCGTGTCCTAGTTATTGGTGGAAGCTCCGGCATTGGCGAGGCCACTGCGGCACTGGCGCTTGAAGTAGGTGCCCAAGTCACCATTGCGTCGCGCTCGCAGACCAAACTTGTTGCCGCGGTGCAGCGCCTGCCCACTGGTGCAAGTGCTGCGGTGCTTGACGTTGCGGATGCGCCCGCGGTCGCTGCATTTTTTGCGCAGCACGATGCTTGGGACTATGTTGTGCTTGCGGGGTCGTCTACGCTCGTCGGCTCTGTGCGTGATCTGCCGCTTGACGACGCACAAGCCGCGATGCAAAACAAGTTTTGGGGTGCGTACCACGTGGGACGTTACGCGCAATTTTGCGCCGGGGGCTCACTGGTTTTTGTGTCCGGGGTGTTCAGCATTCGGCCCAGTCAAGCGGCAGTGCTCCAAGGGGCCATCAATGCCGCTGTGGAGTCACTGGCGCGCGGGTTGGCGCTTGAGCTGGCCCCTTTGGTGCGCGTCAACACCGTTTCCCCAAGCACCACGGCGACCCCGTTGTGGGAGCGCTTGGGTGAAGCCGGGCGAGCCCACAAGTTTGCGGCTATGAGCGCACGGCTACCGGTTGGCACGGTTGCCCAGCCTGTTGATATTGCAGAAGCTATTTGGGCTGTGGCACTCAACCGCTTTGCCACCGGCTCGACTGTGCTGGTGGATGGTGGCGACGCCTTGGTTTGATGTTGAATGGATGTGATCACCGATGAAACTTCTGAACGTCCCCATCATTGACATCGCACCCTTCGCCCACGGCAGTGCAGCCGACAAACTGGCGGTTGCGACAGCTGTGGACCAGGCTTGCCGCGACATTGGTTTTCTGGTGATTCAGGGCCATGGCGTTAGCCCAGAGCTGATCAACGCCGTGAGGCGCGTGTCGCGTGATTTCTTTGACTTGCCGCTGGCTGAAAAACAACGCGTTGCGCGCCCGGCAAAAGACGTGGCACGTGGCTACATCGGGCTGGATGAAGAGTCTCTGGCTCGCTCGCGTGACCCGTCCGCCTATGGCAGCGACCTGAATGAAAGTCTGATGATTGGCCCGGTCGACGAGGTGTCGTCAGACTACGCTTTGGCCCCTGATGCTGGGCAACATTTCGCGCCTAATATCTGGCCTGAAAATCGGTCTGGCTTGCAAGAGACCTACACCGCTTACTACCGTGCCATGGGCGATCTTGCCCAAACACTGATGCGTATTTTTGCGGTCGCACTGAAGTTGCCCGAGCAGCATTTCGACCGTCTGATTGATCGGCACATCAGCCGGCTGCGGGTGCGCAACTACCCAGCGCAATTGACTCAACCCATGCCGGGGCAGATTCGTGCCGGTGCACATTCAGACTATGGCAGCCTGACCATTTTGGCGGCTGAAGACAAGCCGGGTGGCCTGCAGGTGTGCAATGCCGCAGGCCAATGGGTTGACGTTCCCATCGCCGCAGATTGCTTTATCGTCAATATTGGGGACCTGCTCGCACTGTGGACCAATGACACTTGGGTCTCGACCCTGCACCGGGTTGTGAACCCGCCGGCCGATGTGGGCACCGACAGTCGCCGGCAGTCATTGGTGTTTTTTCACAACCCGAATTACGACGCTGAAATCGTCAGTCTGGTGCCCCATGAAGCACCCAAATATGCGCCCACCACATCGGGTCACCACCTGCGAAAGTTGTTCACAGCCACGCAAAACAGCTAAGCCACTTAGCCGTTTTGCGGTGTCTTCAGAGCAGCTTCCCAGGGTTCATGATGTGATTCGGATCAAAGGCCCGTTTGATGCGCAGCATCAGTTCCATCTCCAGAGGTGACTTGTAGCGCCGCAGTTCTTCCCTGCGCAGCTGACCGATGCCGTGTTCTGCACTGATGCTGCCATTGAAATCCAACACCAGGTCATGTACCACGCGGTTGATCAGTAAGGTGTGCCCATGGATGGCGGCGCTGGACAGGTCTGCTGGCAGCAGGACGTTGTAATGCAAATTGCCATCACCAAGGTGTCCAAAGTTAATGATGCGGCCAGTGGTTCCAGCGGCCGTTGTTGCTGCGAGTACCGCCACACCGGCTTGCGCTGCAAAAGCGGCCAAGGCTGAAATCGGCAGGGCAACGTCGTGTTTGACGACGGCACCGGCCCGCACCTGCGCCTGCGAAACCCCCTCACGAAGTTTCCACAGGGCGGCTACTTGTGCTTGGCTGCTGGTCATGACGGCGTCATCAATCAAACCGTCTTTCATGGCGTTGGAAAGTTCGTTTTCAAGCATCTCCTGAAGGCCGCTGTCTTCCGTGTCGCTCAGTTCAATCAATGCGTTGAAAGCGCTGTGCCCAGTGGTGGGTGCGCGCGTTTCCGTGACATGCTTGAGCACCAAGTCCAGTGAGTCCTGAGACATCATTTCAAAGGCGGTCAGGCGCTCACCGCAGCGTGAACGCAAGACGCTCAGCAGGGTCACCAGTTGCTCAAGGCTTGGCGCTGTCACCCACGCGGTCGTCCGAGCGCTAGGTTGTGCAAATAGCTTGAGCACGGCGCCGGTGATGATGCCCAGAGTGCCTTCTGAGCCCACGAACAGGCTGCGCAAGTCGTAGCCCGTGTTGTCCTTGCGCAATCCGCGCAGGCCGTTCCAGATGCGGCCGTCAGGCAACACCACTTCGAGACCCAGCACCAAGTCCCGCATGTTGCCATAGCGCAGTACCGCGATACCGCCGGCATTGGTGGCGAGATTTCCACCCACTGTGCAGCTGCCTTCAGCGCCCAGACTGAGCGGAAAAAACCGCTGTACATCGCGCGCTGCCTCTTGGGCTCGCGCCAAAATCACGCCGGCGTCGACCGTCAAGGTGTTGTTGATGGCGTCTACCGCACGTATCTGGTTCATGCGCGTGGTGGACACAATCACTTGGGCACCACTGCTGTCCGGCGTGGCGCCGCCACTCATGCCCGTGTTGCCGCCCTGGGTCACGATGGGTGTGTGGGTGGCGTGACAAATACGCACGATGGCAGCGGTTTCGGTGGTGTTGGCTGGACGCACCACCACAGGCACACGTCCGTGCCACTTGCCAAGCCAGTCGGTGGTGTACGCGGCTTGATCAGCTGTAGCGGTCACTAAGCCTGCCGGTCCTACTGCAGCCAACAGTTGGTTGATCAGGTTGTCGGTGGTGTGATCAAGCATGAGCAGCTCCATGCCAGTTAAGGCGAACACGACCGATGGCCATGGCGGCAGCCGCTTGGCTGGGCTCAATAACCGGGATCCCCAGTGCGGCTTGCAAAGGCTTCTGGTAGCGCGCCATGCCCGCACACCCCATGACGATCACGTCAGCCTTTTTGTCATCGCGCAGGCGCTGGCCAGTGGCCATCATTCGCGCGAGCGTGACCTCGTAATTTTCAAGCTCTGTGACCTGAAGCCCGATGGCCAGTTCACCCGCAAAACGGTCCAACACACCCATGGCGCCATAGGTGCGCAGATGGCGTGGAATGGAGGTCTCCAAAATAGCGATCACGCCGAAGCGTTGCCCCATCGTCAGGGCGGTCAATACACCGCACTCACTGATACCCAAAACGGGTATGGCCAACGGTTGTGCCAGCGCCTCGCGCACCGCAAAGAGGCCGGGGTCGCTGAAGCAGGCGATGACCACGGCTGCGGCTGTCGGTTGTAAGGAGCGGGCCAGTTGAACCAAGGGCAGGGTGACCGACTCCACGTCGAACTGGCTCTGGATGCCCGGCGGTCCAAGCTCCAAAGTCAGACACTCAATTTTGGGTCCGTCCGCGCTGCGCAAGGGTGCCATGGCGAGGTCAATGCCGGCAGTGACCGCACGCGTGCTGTTGGGGTTGATGACGTAGAGAGTGGGTGTCATGGGTGTTCCTTCCGGGCTTCGGCAACGAGGTGGCGGGTGCTCACCAATTTGAATATCAATGGTTCTGTTTAGACTCTACTCCGCAGCTTCAGGCATGGTCCTTGCAAGTTTGTTGTGTGCCCATAACCTGTTGTTAAGTGAGCCCATCCATCATCCGAAAGGACTGCATGACATTGAACCTGCGTCAGATCGAAATATTTCGCGCGGTGATGACAACGGGATCCATCAGCGGTGCTTCTCAGCTGCTCTTTGTGTCCCAGCCAGCCGTCAGCCGACTTTTGTCCCACACCGAACAGCGGGTCGGGTTTGCGCTTTTCGAGAGGATCAAGGGCCGCTTGTATGCGACACCTGAAGCCAAGAAGCTGATTCATGAGGTCGACCTGGTCTATCAGGGTGTGCAGCGCGTGAACGAATTGGCCGCTGATCTGGCCAGAAACCGCAGCGGAATTCTCAACATTGTTTCAAGCCCGAGCGTTGGGCAGATGCTCATACCCGAGGCCTTGGCCTTGTTCCAAGCCCGACACAAAGATGTCAAACTGACCTTTCAGTGCCTTGGTTACAGCTACCTCAAGGAGCGCTTGCTGAGTCATCGGGCAGATCTCGGGGTCATCATTTTGCCCATGGAGCACCCCAGTCTGGAGGTGACGCCGTTGTGCCGGAATCGGCTGGTTTGCATCTTGCCCTACAACCATGAATTGACGCGCCGAGCGACCCTGACGTTGGCAGATCTACGCCCGTACCCCCTGATTTCTTATGAGCGGGACACGCCGTTCGGCGTCATGGTGTCTGAGATGTATCAAGCTGCCGGCGAGCCATTGGACCCGGCCATTGAAGTGGGCTCGCCTCAAAACGCCGGCTCACTGGTCCATATGGGTGCGGGCGTGGCGCTGGTGGATGAGTTTTCGGTGCGCAGCTGGTCGGGAAGCAGTCAGTTGGTGGTGCGCCCGGTGGCCAATGCCCCCATGTTGAACGTCAATTTGGTGCACATGCGCTTTGAGCCCGTGTCGCAGCTGACGCAGGCCTTCATCGCGCAACTGAAACAACTTGTGCAGATGCAGGGCAGTGGCGTGCCTTAACGCGGTAAACCTTAACAACAAGTTATGAAGTGCCTACAAAAAGACACGCGACATTTTTATGGCGCGGCGCCAATATTCGCAACCAGAAGCTGATCACTTTGATGAAAGCTCTTGATGCCAACCTACACCATGCCAACTCAAACTATCTCGCCAGCCGTTCCTGCGCTTCAAGAGGCGTGTGGTGTTTACACCATTTGTCCAACGCCTTTTGCGATCGATGGATCCTTAGACCTTGGCAGCATTGGAACGTTGGTCGATTTTCAAGTGTCGGCGGGTGTTGCGGGCTTGGCTATTCTTGGATTTTTGGGTGAGGCGCACAAGCTGTCTAACGCCGAGCGACGGACTGTGGTCTCGACGTTTGTGAAGGAAGCCGCAGGCCGGGTTCCTGTCTGGGTTGGTGTCCGAGCGTTGGGGATCGCTGGCGCTATCGAACAAGCGCAAGATGCCGCTGAACTGGGCGCTGCAGCCGTCTTTGCAGCGCCGCTAGATAACGCGTCTGACAGCGTGCAGTTTGAGTATTACAAATCGCTGGCCGCTAGTTTGTCGACCCCGGTGGTGATTCACGATTTTCCAGATTCCTTTGGCACCGAAATCAGCGCGGAAGTGATTGCGCGCATAGGTCGTGAAGGCGGTGTTAACTTCATCAAAATGGAGGAACCGCCGGTCGGACAAAAAATTACCCGAATCCAGCAACTGGCCGGTGGCAGCATGCGAATTTTTGGTGGTCTGGGTGGCGTTTATTTTCTCGAGGAACTTCAACGCGGCGCCGTGGGTACGATGACTGGATTTGCTTTTCCCGAGATTTTGGTCAGGATTTATGCACAGTTCGCTGCCGGTGATCACGCCGGTGCCGCGGCGACTTTCGACAAGTACTGCCCGCTCATTCGCTATGAGTTTCAGCCAAAAATTGGACTGGCACTGCGCAAGTACATCTATCAGCAGCGTGGCGTGATTGCCTGCGACGCTATACGCTCGCCCGGCATGCGTATGGACCCGCTCACTGCGCAAGAGCTGGAGGCCACGGTTTCGCGCGTTGGGTTGTCCCTTCGGGCAAAAGGCGCTCAGGTTATTCGTTGAACATTGGCCTCAGCCGAAAGCACAAACACCATGGATCTCGGAATTGCAGGACGACAAGCGCTGGTCTGTGCTTCTAGCAAAGGAATCGGTTTAGCTTGTGCGTTGTCTTTGGCCCGCGAAGGGGCTGCGCTCACGATGGTGGCTCGAGGCAAGGACGCGCTTGAACAGTCTGCCGAGGCAATTTACAGGGGAACTGGCGCCAGTGTCACCACTGTTGCCGCTGACATCACCACGCCGGAGGGTCGTGCCGCAGCACTGTCGGCCTGCCCAACACCCGACATCTTGGTGACGAATGCCGGCGGCCCTAAGCCAGGTGACTTTCGTGACTGGGAACGATCGCATTGGATTGCGGCACTGGATGCCAACATGTTGACGCCCATCGCCTTGATCAAAGCCACTGTGGACGGCATGATCGCCCGCCGTTTTGGACGCATCATCAACATCACGTCGGGGACCGTGAAAGCGCCTATCGACATACTTGGTTTGTCTAATGGCGCCCGCTCCGGCTTGACGGGTTTTGTCGCAGGGCTGGCGCGCAAAACGGTGGCGCACAACGTCACCATCAATAACTTGTTGCCGGGTCCATTTGAAACAGACCGTCTGCGTGAGACGGCGGGTCAATGGGCGCTACAGAGCGGTAAGAGCGAAGAGCTGGTGCTGAACGAGCGTCGGGCGACTGTTCCGGCCGGCCGGTTTGGAACACCCGCTGAATTTGGCGACGCTTGCGCCTACTTGTGCAGCGCACAGGCTGGCTTCATCACCGGGCAAAACTTGTTGCTCGATGGTGGTATTTACCCAGGGACTTTCTGATGACCACTTCCGATCACGATTTTGATGTGACCGTTCGCGGCGGACGCATTTCGACTGACAGCAAGACGTTCGAGGCCGATATTGGCATCAAGGACGGCGTGATTGTCTGCATCCAGAGAAATCTTCCGCCCGGACGTTGCGACATTGATGCGGCAGGGCGGTGGGTGTTGCCTGGCGGTATTGACAGCCACGTGCACATTGAACAACGTTCCGGCATGGGCATGATGTGTGCCGATGATTTTTATTCAGGCACGGTGGCTGCGGCTTTTGGTGGCACCACCACCGTCATCCCGTTTGCAGCCCAGCACCGCGGTAAAAAAATACCGGAAGTGATAGCTGATTACGCGCAGCTTGCACGTGAAAAAGCCGTGATCGATTACGGCTTTCATTTGATACTCTCGGATCCGGATGAAGTGGCCCTCACGCAAGACCTGCCCAAAGCCATCCGCGAGGGGATCACCTCGCTGAAGGTCTACATGACTTACGAGCAGCTCAAACTGAGTGACTACCAGTTGCTCGACGTGTTGGCGTTGGCTGGCGCTGAAGGCGCGATGGTGATGATTCATGCCGAGAACCACGACATGATTCGCTGGATTGCCACACGACTGCTTGAACGGGGTCACACCGCACCCAAGTTTCATGCAGTGGCGCACGATCCGCTGGTCGAGGCGGAAGCCGGTCACCGAGCCATTGTGATGTCGCGTCTGATCGATGTGCCGGTGTTGCTTGTTCACGTGGCCGGTGCCGAAACGGTTGAACTGATCCGATCCGCGCAACTTCTGGGCAGCAAGGTTCACGCCGAGAGTTGTCCGCAGTACCTGTTTCTCACCGAAGACAATATTGACTTGCCAAGGGTTGAGGGTGCTAAATTTTGCTGCAGTCCACCACCTCGCGACGTGCGCTCGCAAGAAGCCGTTTGGGCCGGATTCAAGGACGGCACGCTGCGCCTTTATTCGTCAGACCATGCCCCTTACCGCTTTGACGAAAGTGGGAAGTTGCCGAATGGCGAGGCCACGACCTTCAAAGAAATGGCCAATGGTGTTCCCGGCATTGAGTTGCGCATGCCGCTGTTGTTTTCTGAAGGCGTGATGACGGGTCGTCTTTCGATTCAAGAATTTGTCGCGCTGACATCTACGAACCATGCCCGCATGTATGGCTTGTCACACTGCAAGGGCGATATTGCGGTCGGTATGGATGCCGACCTCGCGCTCTGGAATCCTGAGCGCGAGGTCACGGTCGACACCACCATGCTGCATGACAACGTTGGCTACACACCGTATCAGGGCAAGCGCCTGCGTGGTTGGCCTGAAGTGGTGATGAGTCGTGGCCGCGTGGTGGTCCAAGACAACACACTGCAGGTTGAACGTGGCTCGGGTCAGTACATTCCCCGGCGCAGCCCCGAGGCCACCTTGCCTGTCAAAACAGCCGCTGGCGCGACACGACTGCCAGCTTTGTTGGGCCTTAAAGGCAAGGCCTGGCCAACGCAATGAGCGGGTGCATTCGACCGTTATCCATTCACTTTCAATGTTTTTTCAACCGTAACTCAGGAGTAAATTCATGCTGAATTCCGTTCACACTGTACTGCCGCGCATGGCGGTTGCATCGCTTTTTTCTGTCGCTGCGATTTTGAGTAGTGTCGCTTTCGCCCAATCTGGCGCGCCACTGCGCACGGGCGTTGACGCCACCTTTGCACCACATGCCATGGTCAAGCTGGACGGCGGCTTGCAGGGTTTCAATATCGACTTAGGCGAAGAACTGGCCAAACGCCTGCAGCGCAAGATTGTCATCGAAGGCACTGAATTCTCCGGCTTGGTGCCTGGGCTGAACGCCAAGAAATACGATTTCATTTTGGCGCCAGTGACTGTCACGCCCGAGCGAGCCAAGGCCATGCTGTTCACCGAGGGTTACCTTGATACAGACTTCACTTTTGTGATTAAAAAAGGCGCGCCAGCCCTTAAATCCTTGGAGGACCTCAAAGGTAAAACACTGTCGGTCAACAAAGGGTCTGCCTACGAAAACTGGGCACGCGACAACATGGCCAAGTACGCGTTCAAGTACGACGTTTATGGCACCAATGCCGACGCCGTTCAAGCGGTCCAGTCGGGTCGTGCAGATACCAATCTAGCCGGCAGCACCGTGGCGGCTTGGGCTGCCAAGCAAAACCCGGCGGTTCAAACCACCTACACCATCAAGACTGGTCTGGTTTGGGCCTTGGCGTTTCGCTTAGATGACAAAGCCGGTCGGGATGCGGCCGGCAACGCACTCAAGTGCATGAAGATAGATGGCACCCTCGGGAAAATTGCCAACAAATGGTTTGGTTATGTTCCCGCAGCAGATGCGGCCGCTATGAAGGCCGCCGTTGGTCAAGGGGTCGAAAACCTGGACGGATACGATCCAACGCCTGCAAAACCTGTGTGCGTCAAAGTCTGAGCAAGTCCGCCTCCATGCTGCCTCCACCCATCCTTGAAATTGTGGGCCTTCATAAGGCCTACAAGAACAACGCCGTTTTGCGCGGCATTGATTTAAGAGTCCGGCCGAATCAGTTGATTTGCGTGATTGGTCCTTCAGGCTCGGGTAAAAGCACGATGCTGCGGTGCTGCAACCGTCTGGAGGAGCCGGATGCGGGACAAATTTTGATTGATGGTGTTGACATCACGCGGATCGGGGTCAACCTCAATCAGGTGCGTCAAGGCATTGGCATGGTCTTTCAGCAGTTTAATTTGTACCCGCACCTGACTGTGTTGGCCAACGTGACGTTGGCGCTGCGCAAGGTGCAGGGTCACTCCCGTGAAGAAGCCGACCGACGGGGTCGCGCAGCTCTGCAAAAAGTCGACTTGAGCGATAAGGTCGACAGCTATCCGGGGCAGCTCTCGGGCGGGCAGCAGCAGCGTGTAGGGATTGCCCGGGCGATTTCACTGGAGCCTAAAGTGCTGCTGTTTGACGAACCCACCAGTGCCCTCGATCCCGAATTGGTCGGCAGTGTGCTCAAGGTGATGGGTGAACTTCGCGAGGCTGGCATGACCATGTTGGTGGTCACGCACGAGATGGCTTTTGCGCGTGCGGCCGCTGACCTGGTTGTTTTCATGGACGGTGGTGTGATTGTGGAGGAGGGTCCGCCGAGTCAGATCTTTGATGCGCCTCAGCAGGAACGCACACGGGCGTTTTTGTCTCGCTATATGCAAGGGGGCTAAGGATGGATAGCACCGGGAGCGGGTTAGAGCAATTTGCCTTTACCTTTTTCAATGCCGAAGTGGCTGCGCGGTACTGGCCCGATATCGCGCAGGGGATGATCGTCACAGCATGGCTCAGTGCCGCCGTTGTCTTAGCCGGCTTGGCGCTGGGTTTGGTACTGGCCGTGTTGCGGGCCATGGAACTTCGGGGCGTCAATTGGCTGGTGGTGATCTTTGCCGACATCCTTCGTTCACTGCCGCCACTGGTCATCATCATTGTGTTTTTCTTTGCCTTCCCATTCATTGGCCTGTCCATGTCGTCATTTTTAGCGACCTGGCTGGCGCTCACGCTGGTCCTAGCCGCTTATGCGGAAGAAAGTATTTGGGGCGGGATTCAGTCTTTGCCCGATGGCCAGTCAGAGGCGGCACGGTCGACCGGGCTTTCCTGGTGGCAAACCATGCAGTCAGTGGTTTTACCGCAAGCCTTGCGCATAGCCGTTCCACCACTCACCAACCGCATTATTTCGATCACGAAAAACACCGCTCTAGGATCAGTTGTGGCACTCAGTGAAATACTCAACACATCGCAGTCTGCCAGCAGCAATGCGGGGAATCCCACGCCGTTGATGATGGGCGCAGTCGCCTATTTGTTGATATTTATGCCTGTCGTGGCGTTTTCTCGCTGGCTCGAAACCAGCTGGCGTTGGAAAAGTTGACGCCCCACTATGGACGCCTTGCTTCAAAACTTTTTTAACCTAACGATTTTTCGTGAGGTCTTTCCCTTTCTTTTGCGTGGGCTGTGGACGACCATTTGGCTGTCACTGCTGGTGATTCCTATTGGCCTTGTTTCTGGCTTGGCGCTGGCCCTGGTCCAGACCCAGACGCAGCGCCGATGGCTGCGCATT
Source organism: Comamonadaceae bacterium (assembly GCA_947450695.1). GTDB lineage: Bacteria > Pseudomonadota > Gammaproteobacteria > Burkholderiales > Burkholderiaceae_C > Polaromonas. Next base: position 2,520 of record CANFWV010000065.1, on the reverse strand, counting down.
TTGGTCTTGATATATATCGATTTTTTTCGATCTTTCCCGCCGTTGGTTTTGTTAATTTTGATTTACTTCGGCGCACCGTTCCTAGGCTTAGAGCTGCCTAAACTGGCGGCCGTGGCGATCGGCTTCATGCTCAACAATTCCAGCTATTTTTCAGAGGTTTTTCGCGCCGGTATCCAAAGTGTGCCGAGCGGACAAATGGAGGCGGCACGGTCGACTGGTTTGACCCGTCTGCAGGCACTGCGCCATGTGGTTGTGCCGCAGGCGACCCGCAATGTGTTGCCCGATTTAGTGGGGAATGGGATCGAGGTCATCAAACTCACCACCATTGCGAGTGTGGTGGCGCTCCCCGAGTTGCTGCGGGTCGCACGTGATGCGCAGTCGCTGGTGTACAACCCATCGCCAATCGTACTGGCGGCGCTGATGTACCTGGTTCTGCTATGGCCCCTGGTGAGGCTACTGAGTCGGCTTGAGCACCGTGGGCGAACTGTGCGCTGAGGTCGTTTCAAGACATCACGAAGCGGTCCCGCGTCGTGGTGTAAAGGTTGGCCCCGAAGCGGCCGACCGGAAAATACGAATCTAAATTGACGTGGCATGCGGCCATGTCTACCAAGCCGTCACGCACATGCAACCACCGAATCTGACCGATGAAGACTTGGCGACTGGCAGTTTCCATTAGCTCATAGAGGGTGCATTCGAACGCTACAGGGGCTTCGACGATGCGCGGTGGCGCGACGCGCAACGAAGGCGCGGCGTGCAAGCCCGCATGCGCCAGTTCGCTGGCGGTGCTCGGCAGATGGTCACCACAGCGATGCATTTTTTGCATCATGTCTTCATCAGTGATGTGCACGACAAACTCACGGTCTCGCACAATATTGACCGCCGTGTCTTTCAGCGTTGTGTCATCTCGGGCGTTGATGCTGACCATGACGATGGGTGGGTCTTCGCCCACCATGTTGAACATGCTGAACGGTGCTGCATTGACCACACCGGTTTCACTCAGGGTGGTGATCAATGCGATGGGCCGTGGCACGATTAGACTGGCCATGAGCTTGTAGCGCTGATGCGCCGTCAGACTTTCAAGATCAATTTCCATATTTGCCGCTTGCTTGTCGAATGCCGTTTTAACCGACCAAGGGTTGAGGTAAGGGCTCGCCGGCACCCTTGCGTTCGGTGATGAGGTGGTAATGCTCGGGGCTGCGATGTTTCTCGAAGTTGAAAACATGCTTTCTAAAAAGTGTGCCGAGGTCCAAGTCAGCCTTGGTGAAGATCACCTCGTCTTCTTCGCCCAGCGTGCGCGCCACGATTTCACCGGTCGGTGCGACGATGACAGAACTGCCAATCATGTGAAATCCGTCCTCAGAGCCGCACTTGGCCGCTGCGGCAACCCACATGCCGTTCATGTACGCATTGCCCTGAACCGACAGCAGGTGGCTGCTGGTGCGCAAGTGCGTTGGCTCGTTCCAGTGGATATTCTTCGAAGGCGTGTTGTAGCCCAGCACCACCAGCTCAGCGCCTTGTAGCGCCATGCTGCGGTAGGTCTCAGGCCAACGACGGTCATTGCAGATGCACATGCCGAGGCGAACATCCATGCTGTCCCAGACGCCGAAACCGCGGTCACCCACGCTGAAGAATTTTTTCTCAAGGTGCTGAAAGGGGGCGTCGGGCAGATGCTCAGAGTGGCCGGGCAGATGAATCTTGCGGTACTTGCCAACGATGTTGGCTGACTTGTCTACCAAGACTGCGGTGTTGAAGGCTTGGCCCTCAGGGGTCAGCTCCGCATAGCCAAGATAAAAGCCAATACCGAGTTTTCGAGCTTCGTCGAAAAGGGGTTGAACCGTTGGGTTCGGCATCTGGGTTTCAAAGAATTTTTCGTGTGCTTCTTTTTCCTCCATCCAGTAGCGCGGAAAAAAGGTGGTAAGTGCCAGCTCTGGAAACACCACCATATCGGCTTGCCTGGCCTTGGCCTCACGCATCATTTCCAGCAGTCTTTTCACCACAGTTGAGCGACTGTCAGCTAAATTCACAGGCCCCATTTGAGCCACGGCGATGCCTATTGATCTGCGGGTCATATTTCACTCGTGCAGTTGAACATTCAGCGATCTTGCCGGAACTCGCAGCAGCCGTAAATCGAAGGTCGCTGCGCTTGCACCAAGAGGTGCTGTGCGCGAAGAGTCCGAAACCCGCATGGATAGGAGCTTTGACGCACTTGCTACGGTGAAATACCCTTGGCGGGTATAGCTTGATGTTAAGGATTCACATCGAAATTCGATGGAGATTTTTTTAAAACTACCGCCGTAGATACCGCCAAGTTGGCGGTATGTCATGCTACCTAGTGAAATGGCTTGAGGCAACAAAAAACCCGCTAGGCCAGTAGGACTGCGGGTTCTGAGGGTTCCTGACACTGTCTGAAACCGAAAAATGGTGGTGATAGGTGGACTTGAACCACCGACATCAGCATTATGAATGCTGCGCTCTAACCAACTGAGCTATATCACCGCGCGTCCAAGATTATAGCGGGTT
>CANFWV010000064.1 GCA_947450695.1 Comamonadaceae bacterium | reverse complement strand
CGCCTTTTTCGACCGACGTGCCGGTGCCGCCTTTTCGGCCCGGCCCAGTGGGCACGCACATCACCATCCGCGGTTTGACCAAGTACTTTGCGGGCTGGCCGCTGTATGAAAACTTTGACCTGAATATTCCGAAGCACAAAATCACCTCGGTGTTCGGCCCCAATGGATGCGGCAAGTCGACGCTGATCAACATGATCGCCGGGCTGGTGCCGATTGACTCGGGTGAAATTCTGTTCGACGGAAAAACCCTCAAAGACACCAAGATCGGCTACGTTTTTCAGAACTACCGTGAAGCGCTTTTCCCGTGGATGCGCACCATCGACAACATCGCCTACCCGTTGAAGTTGGAAGGCAAGTCGAAAGCTGAGGTCGACCGTCGAATGGCGGAGTTGGTGGCATCGTTTGACGTCAAGTTTGACTTGAACCGCTACCCCTACGAACTCTCGGGCGGGCAACAGCAAACCGCGTCCATCATGCGCGCGCTGGCGCCCAATCCGGAGGTTCTGTTTCTGGACGAACCTTTCTCGGCGCTGGACTTCGAAATGACGCTGTTCATTCGCGAAAAGCTGCAAGAAGTCTTCATGCAAACCGGCACCACCATGTTGCTGGTCTCGCACGATTTGGAAGAAGCCGTGTACCTGGCCGACGAGGTCTTGCTGCTGACCAAGCGTCCCACGCGCGTGGCCGAAATTCTGCCGTACACCGATGCCCGGCCGCGCACCATCGAAACGCTGACCGAGCCAAGTTTCATTCACGCCAAAAAACGCAGCCTGGAAGTTTTTCAGCGCGAAGTCCGGCGTTGAATCTCTGTGTTTATTCAGCAGCCAAGAAAGATTTTTTGAATGAATGACGCCCTCAGCCTGCAGTACGTGAAGACGACTGCCGAACTGCTCAAGCTGCCACTAGAGGACGCGCAAGCAGCCCGCGTCGCGGTGCATTTACAGCGCACCGCAGCGATGGCGAGCTTGTTGGACAGCGCGGGTTTGACGGCGCATGACGAGCTGGTCGAAATTTACTGCCCGGCACCTTTTCCAGCGGTCGACCCAGCCGTTTTATCAACGGGCCTCAACGTATGAGCGCAGCTGTGAACCTGTACAGTGACGCCGCGCAAATGGCCGAGGCCGTGCGCCAAGGTGAGGTCAGTGCGCGTGAGCTGCTGACGGCGAGTTTGGCGCGCATCGAGGCGACCGACGCACGCGTCAATGCGTTCACCTGCCAGACGCAGGCGCGCGCTTTTGCAGAAGCCGATGCGGTGGATGCGCGCCGCAGTGCCTTGATCCAACAAGGGGAATCACCAGCGCAATTACGGGATGCCTTGGGCCCTTTGGCCGGTGTTCCTTACGCGGTTAAAAACCTCTACGACATCACGGGTGAAGTCACGGTCGCGGGCTCGATCATCAACCGCAGCCATCCGCCGGCCGATGCCGATGCCTTTTTGGTGAAGCAGCTGAAAACCGCCGGTGCGGTGCTGGTCGGGGCGCTCAATATGGACGAGTACGCCTACGGCTTCACCACTGAAAACACCCATTACGGCCCGTGCCACAACCCGCATGATCTGGCGCGTCTCAGCGGCGGTTCGTCCGGCGGTTCGGGTGCGGCGGTAGCAGCTGGTCAAGTGCCTTTGAGCTTGGGTTCTGACACCAATGGTTCCATCCGCGTGCCGGCGTCGCTGTGCGGCGTCTGGGGTTTGAAGCCGACCTTTGGCCGGCTCTCTCGGCGCGGCACTTATCCTTTTGTGCACAGCATTGACCACTTGGGCCCGCTGGCCAACAGCGTGGCCGGGCTGGCGCTGGCTTATGACGCGCTGCAAGGCCCCGATGCGCTCGACCCGGGCTGTCACGCCCTGCGCGTGCAGCCGGTTGTAGCGTCTTTGCAGCACTCGTCGACAGGCCTGAAGGGTTTGCGAATAGGCGTGCTCAACGGTTACTTTGACGACCATGCCAATGCTGCGGCGCATGAGGTGGTGGCGCTGGCCGCTCGCACCTTGGGGACCACGGCCAGCGTGTCTTGGCCTGACGCAGGTCTGGCGCGTGCGGCAGCTTTCATCATCACGGCCAGCGAAGGCGGCAGCCTGCACTTGGACGATTTGCGCACGCAGCTGGCGGCTTTCGAGCCGTTGTCGGTCGACCGTTTCGTGGCGGGTGCATTGCAGCCGGCCGACTGGTACTTGCGGGCGCAGCGGTTTCGGCGCATTTACCGCGACCGCATCCATGCGCTGTTTGCCGATTGGGATGTGCTCATCACGGCCGCCACGCCAGTCAGCTCTCCGCTCATCGGCACCGAATGGTTGGACATCAACGGCACGCAGCAACCTTGCCGTGCAGCCATGGGCTTGTTGACGCAACCCATCTCATTTGCCGGCTGCCCGGTGGTGACCGCACCGATGTGGCCGAGCAGCACCCACGGCATGCCTCTGGGCGTGCAGATCATTGCTGCACCGTGGCGCGAAGACTTGGCGTTTGCTGTGGCGCGGCAACTCAGCGACGCAGGCGTCGCGCAGGTCAAACCGGCTGCGTGCTGAAGCCACGCGCTGAACTCATCACCACGACTCTTTTCACTTCGCACATCACCCTTTAACCTCCTATGACCGCTATCAATCGACCCGACGTCCTGGCTGAAGTCAGCGCGCAATTTGCACGCTACGAACAAGCGTTGGTGACCAACGATGTGGCCGTGCTGGACGAACTTTTTTGGGACAGCCCGCACACGCTGCGTTATGGCGCCACCGAGAACCTCTACGGTGCCGACGAAATCAAGGCCTTTCGGGCGGCTCGGCCCGCCCAGGGTCTCGACCGTGTGCTGCTGAAAACCGTCATCACCACCTTTGGCCAAGACATGGCCACCGCCAACGTTGAATTTCAGCGTGTCGGCAGCCCACGCACAGGTCGCCAAAGCCAGACTTGGCTGCGCACGCCCGAGGGTTGGCGTGTGGTGTCGGCACATGTGAGCTTGCTGGCCTGAGCGTCGCCCTGATTTTTCCCCGTTCCCGCGTTCCGTTGTTCCCTATGTTCTTGTTGTCAAACCTTGGAGATTCCATGACCACGCATTTCACTCGCCGCACTTCCCTCAAGTCACTCGTTGCTCTCGGTGCCGCTGGCACACTGGGCGGCTGGGCCGCGCTGGCCCAAGCGCAAAAACCGCTCACGATCGGCGTCATTTACGTTGGCCCCCGTGACGACTACGGCTACAACCAGGCGCAGGCTGAAGCCGTCGCCATGCTCAAAAAAATGCCGGGCATCAAAGTCGTTGAAGAAGAAAACGTGCCGGAAACGGCGGCCGTTCAAAAAACCATGACCGGCATGATCGCGCAAGACGGTGCCTCCTTGATTTTTCCAACGTCTTACGGTTACTTTGACCCGCACATGCTGGCGGTGGCTGCCAAGTTTCCGGATGCGCGCTTTGCCCATTGCGGCGGCCTGTGGACCGAAGGCAAGCACCCGAAAAACACCGGCAGCTACTTCGGCTACATCGATGAATGCCAGTACCTCAACGGCGTGATCGCCGGCCACATGAGCAAGAGCGGCAAGATTGGCTTTGTCGCCGCCAAGCCGATTCCGCAGGTGCTGCGCAACATCAATGCCTTCACCATGGGTGCACGCTCGGTCAAGCCAGGTATCACCACCAGCGTTATCTTCACGGGTGACTGGTCGATGCCGGTGAAAGAAGCCGAAGCGACTAACTCGCTGGCCGACCAAGGCGTCGATGTTTTCACCATGCACGTTGACGGCCCCAAGGTCATCGTCGAGACTGCTGCCAAGCGCGGCAAGATGGTTTGCGGTTACCACGCCAGCCAAGCCAAGCTCGCACCGAATGCGTACCTGACGGGTGCTGAATGGAATTGGCTGACGGCTTACACCACCTTCATCGAAGCGGCGCGCAGCGGCAAGCCGCACCCGAACTTTGTGCGCGGCGGTTTGAAGGAAGGCTTCGTCAAGATGTCGGCCTACGGCCCGGCTGTCACCGAGCCCGCCAAAAAAGCCGCTGATGCCATCAAGGCACAGATGATCGCCGGCAAGTTCGACATCTTCAAAGGCCCACTTAAAGACAACAAGGGCAATGTCGTGGTGGCTGCCGGCAAGGCCTTCAAGCAGAACGACATCGAACTGGAAAAAATGAACTACTTGGTGGAAGGCGTCAACGGTTCGATCTAAAGCCCCGCCATGCGCTCCGCCCTTGAAGACATTCTGCTGCCGATCGTCGCCATTCTGGCGGCGTTGCTGCTGTTCGGCCTGTTTGTGATGCTCAGCGGGCTCAATCCGCTTGAGGTCTGGCGATTGCTCTTCATGGGCGCTTTTGGCGATGCTTATTCTTGGCAAAACACCTTGCAGCGCGCAGCACCCCTGATGCTGACGGCACTCTGCGTGGCGATTCCGGCACGCGCTGGACTGGTGGTGATTGGCGGCGAAGGTGCGCTGGTGTTGGGCGGTCTGGCGGCGGCCGTTCTGGCCCACGCCTTGCCGCCATCTGTTGCTCTGTCGGCGCCGCTGGCCGGCAGTGTTTTGGTGTGCCTAGCCGCTGCGGCAGCGGGTGGTGTGTGGGTCATGCTGGCCGGTTGGCTGCGTCAGTACCGCGGCATCAACGAGACCATCAGCAGCTTGCTGTTGGCCTATGTGGCCGTTGGTCTTTTTAAACACTTTGTGGAAGGGCCGCTGCGCGATCCGTCGAGCTTGAATACGCCATCGACTTACGAGCTCGCCGAGGGCCTGCGCATCGGCGTCATTGGCGGCAGCGACGTGCACTGGGGCTTCGTGGTGGGTGTCGTGGCTTGCCTCTTGGCCGAGTTGTGGCTGCGCTTGACGTCTTCCGGGTTTGCGGTGCGCGTGGTCGGTGGCAACACGCGTGCGGCGCAGTTGGTTGGTTTGCCGGCATCGCGTCTGGTGCTGCTGACTTGTTTGCTTGGCGGTGCGGCGGCCGGTGTGGCGGGCGGGATCGAGGTCGCGGCAGTGCACACCAAAGCCAATGCAGCGCTGATCGCTGGTTACGGCTACGCCGGTATTTTGGTGGCTTTCATGGCGCGGCACAGCCCGCTGGCGGTGATTCCGGTGGCCATTTTGTTTGGCGGGTTTGGCGCCGCCGGCAGTCTGCTGCAGCGCCGGCTTGGTATGCCAGATGCTTCGGTGCTGGTCTTGCAGGGCATGGCATTTGTCTTGATTTTGGCCAGCGAAGCGCTGCGGGGCGGCGCCTGGCGCACCTGGTTGCGTTCGGCTCACAAGGTGACCGCATGAACTTTGACGACACACTGATTTTTTTGGCGGGGATTTTGGGCGGTGCCTTGCGCATTGGCGTCCCATTCTTGTTTGTCAGCTTGGGCGAATGTTTAACCGAAAAATCCGGTCGCATCAACCTCGGCCTAGAAGGCGTGCTGGTGTTTTCTGCGATGGCCGCTTTCGGTGCCTCGTGGCTGAGCGGCTCCGCTTGGGTCGGCGTGCTGGCAGCGGCGCTGTGCGGCGGCTTGCTCGCGCTGTTGCATGGTCTCTTGTGTTCCTTGCCGCGGGTTAATGACGTGGCCACGGGCATCGCGCTCATGTTGCTGGGCATGGGGCTGGCTTTTTACTTCGGCAAGCCTTTGATTCAACCGCAGGCACCGCAGTTGCAGCCAATTGCACTTGGGGCTTGGAGCAGCTCGTCAGCCGTTCGATCGGCGCTGCAAATCAATGCGCTGGTGCCGATCGGTTTGTTGCTGGCCTGCGTCATGGCCTGGGTCTTTGCGAACACGCGTGTGGGTCTGCTGGTGCGGCTGGTCGGCGACTCTGCACAAGCTGCACGCGCACTTGGCTACCCAGTGGCTGGCGTGCGCATTGCGGCGACCGTGGTGGGCGGCATGATCGCTGGCTTGGGCGGCGCATCACTCACGCTGTTTTACCCGGGCAGCTGGAACGAAGGCATCTCCAGCGGACAGGGTTTGATCGCCGTGGCGTTGGTGATCTTTGCGCGTTGGAGCCCGCTGCGCTGCGTCGTTGCGGCGCTGCTGTTTGGCGGTGCAGGCGCGATGGGGCCGGCGTTGCAATCCATCGGCATTGGCTGGGGCTATCACCTGTTCAACACCTTGCCGTATGTGCTCACGCTGGTGATTCTGGTCTTGACCTGCCGCCCCGGCGCCGTCATTGCCGGTAGCCCGGGCGAGCTCTCGGCACGCTGAACAACGCCACAACTCGACGACACAACTTAACGACACAAAGGACGCACACATGACCGGACTCGGTGGACTCAACAAATCAAAGCACGGTGTGGTGGTCGGGCTGGTGCAGCTGCAGCTGCCGGTGGTTGCCACGCCTGAACAACTGGCGGCGCAGACCGCGCGCATTTGCGAGCTGGTCGGCAAAGCCAGACGCAACCAGTCCGGCATGGACTTGGTGGTGTTTCCCGAGTACGCCTTGCACGGCCTGTCGATGGACACGAACCCGGCCATCATGTGCAGACTTGACGGACCCGAGGTCGCCGCTTTCAAAGCGGCCTGCATCACCCACAAAATTTGGGGTTGCTTCTCTATCATGGAAGCCAACCCCGACGGCAACCCCTACAACAGCGGCCTCATCATTGACGACGCCGGCAACGTCCAACTCTATTACCGCAAGCTGCACCCTTGGGTGCCTGTCGAGCCATGGGAGCCCGGCAACTTGGGCGTGCCGGTGTGCGACGGACCGAACGGCAGCCGCTTGTCATTGATCATTTGCCACGATGGCATGTTTCCGGAGATGGCCCGCGAAGCGGCCTACAAAGGCGCGGAGATCATCTTGCGCACAGCCGGCTACACGGCACCGATTCGTCAAGCCTGGAAGATCACCAACCAGGCCAATGCCTTTTGCAACTTGGCCTGTACGGCTAGCGTCTGCATGAGCGGCAGCGATGGCAGTTTTGACTCGATGGGCGAGGGCATGTTCTGCAACTTCGACGGCACGGTGTTGGTCGAAGGCGGCGGCCGGCCCGACGAGATCATCACCTGTGAGTTGAGGCCCGACTTGGTGCGCGAGGCCCGGCAAGGCTGGGGTGTTGAAAACAATCTGTACCAGCTCTACCACCGCGGTTATGTGGCGGTCAAAGGTGGCGCGCAAGACTGTCCCTACACCTACATGCAAGACATGGCCGCCGGCCGCTACGCACTGCCTTGGCCGGTCGACGTGCATGACGGCACGCCTTGCGGATTTGCGCCGCCCACGCGCGCCTACAAGGGGCCCGAAGCCAACCCCTTGATGCCGGCGTCCGCTGTGCTCACTGTGCCCAAGGTGAGCGCATGAGCCGCTTCATTCAAGCCGAGCCCTATGCCTGGCCGTATGACGGTGCGCTGAGTCCGGCCAATACGGCGCTCATCATCATTGACATGCAGATTGATTTTTGCGGCGTGGGTGGCTATGTCGACAAGATGGGCTACGACATTTCGCTCACACGCGCGCCGATAGAACCCTTGCAAAAAGTGCTGCAGCTGATGCGCCAACAGGGCTTTTGCATCATCCACACGCGCGAAGGTCACCGGCCTGATTTGTCAGACCTGCCCGCCAACAAACGCTGGCGTTCGCGGCAGATCGGCACCGACGGCGTGGGCATTGGCGATGCGGGTCCGTGCGGCCGTATTTTGGTGCGCGGTGAGCCGGGCTGGGAGATCATTCCCGAGCTGGCGCCGCTGCCCGGTGAAGTCGTCATCGACAAACCAGGCAAGGGTTCGTTTTATGCGACCGACCTAGAGCTGGTGCTGCACACGCGCAGCATCCGCAATTTGGTGCTGGCCGGGATCACCACCGACGTCTGCGTGCACACCACCTTGCGCGATGCCAACGACCGCGGCTTGGAGTGTCTGGTGCTGTCGGATTGCACGGCCGCTACCGACCTGGGCAACCATCTCGCCGCCTTGAAGATGATCACCATGCAGGGCGGTGTGTTTGGTGCGCATGCGTCCTCTGCGGCACTGCTCTCGTCGTTGGCGACAGTCAGCTAACGCCATGCGCCAGATTGCCCAGTCCACGCACACTATCGGCGGCTTGCCGGTGGCCACTGGCGCGCTCCGCTTGGAGACTTACCAGCTGAGCAAGCGCTTCGGTGATTTCACGGCCATGGACCGCGTCAATCTGACTGTCGAACCCGGCACGGTGCATGCGTTGCTCGGCGAAAACGGCGCCGGCAAAAGCACCTTGGTCAAGTGCGTGGCCGGGTTTCAGCGCGCCGAAGAAGGCAGCATTTTGATTGACGGCCGGGAGCAAGACATCGCTAACCCGACACTGGCGCGGGCGCTGGGCATCGGCATGGTGTACCAGCACTTCACGCTGGCGCCCGGCATGACCGTGGCGGAAAATTTGCTGCTGGCAGGTGGAGCCTTACCTGCCGTGGTGAACTGGACAACCCAACGCGAAGCGCTGGCTGCATTTTTGGCGTCCACGCCTTTCCGGCTCGACTTGGATGCCCGCCCCAGTGAGCTGGCCGCGGGTGAAAAACAAAAGCTCGAACTGCTCAAGCAGCTGTACCTGAAGCCGCGCCTGCTGATTTTGGACGAGCCGACCTCGGTCTTAACGCCGCAGGAAGCCGATGAAGTTCTCAGCCATGTTCGCCAGATTGCACGCAGTGGCCTTTGCTCGGTGCTCATCATCACGCACAAGTTTCGCGAGGTGATGGCCTATGCCGACCATGTCAGCGTGATGCGGCGCGGTCAGCTGGTCCAGCGCTGCTGTGTGGCAGACACCACACCGGCGCAACTGGCTGCGGCCATGATGGGTGAGAGCGGTACCAAAGTCGACGCCCCGACTGCTGGCGTGACGAGCAGTACCCGCGCTTTGCCCGGCGCCGTGTTGGCTTCTGCGCCACTGGCCTTGGAGGTCGAGGGTTTGAGTGCCCAAGGTGACCGTGGCACGTTGGCGCTTGACGGCCTGAGTTTGGCCGTGCGTGCCGGTGAAATTTTGGGTGTGGCCGGCATCTCCGGCAATGGGCAGCGCGAACTGGTCGAAGCGTTGGTCGGTCAGCGTCCCCGCTCGGCCGGGCATGTGCGCGTGATGGGCCAGCCCTACAGCGCCAGTCGCCATGACAACCGGCACCTCAAGGTCCGCAGTCTGCCGGAAGAACCGTTGCGCAACGCCTGCGTAGGCGAGCTCAGCGTGGCGCAAAACATGGCGCTGCGCGACTTTGATCGGCCGCCCTTGGCGCGCCTCGGGTTGTTGAATTTTGCAGTGATGGGCCGTCGTGCACGGCAGTGGATCACGGCCTTTGGCGTGAAAACACGCAGCGAGGACGCGCCCATCAGCAGCCTGTCGGGCGGCAACGTGCAGCGCGCCGTGCTGGCGCGTGAACTGGCGGGCGCAGCGGGTGAGATTCAGGTGCTGATCGCTTCGAACCCGGTGTTCGGCTTGGACTTTGCCGCCGTGGCGGAAATTCATGCCCGGCTGCGCCAAGTGCGCGCCGAGGGCTGCGCGGTGCTGCTGGTCAGCGAAGACCTGGATGAACTGCTCGAACTGGCCGACCGCATCGTGGTCATGAGCCAAGGCCGCATCGTTTTTGAAACGCCTGCGGCCAGTGCCGAGCGCCATGTGCTGGGTGCGCACATGGGCGGTACCGCGAAATAAACCAACACCCGAGGAACACCATGCAACTCCCCGCCTTGCCTTTCCCGTTTGACTTGGAGGTGTCGCACACGGCCTTGGTGTTGATCGACTTTCAGCGTGACTTCATGGAGGCCGGCGGCTTTGGTGAAACCCTGGGCAACAACGTGGCACTGCTGGCTGCCGCGGTCCCACCCATGCAAAAGGTGTTGGCGGCGTGGCGGGCCGTGGGCGGCTTGGTGGTGCACACGCGCGAGTCGCACCGGCCTGATTTGTCGGACTGTCCGCCGGCTAAACGCGACCGTGGCAACCCGCTGCTGCGCATTGGCGACGTCGGCCCGATGGGGCGCATTCTGGTGACCGGTGAGCCGGGCAATGCAATCATCGAAGCGCTGAGCCCGCTGCCCGGTGAGATCGTCATTGACAAGCCGGGCAAGGGTGCTTTTTACGCGACCGACTTGCATGCGCAGTTGCAAGCGCGGCGTATCACGCGGCTGATTTTTGGCGGCGTCACTACCGAGGTTTGTGTGCAAAGCAGCATGCGCGAAGCCAATGACCGTGGCTACGACGGTGTGTTGCTCGAAGACTGCACCGAGAGTTACTTTCCAGCCTTCAAGGCGGCCACGCTGGAGATGGTGCGGGCGCAGGGCGGCATCGTCGGTTGGACGGCCAACAGCGCCGAGCTGCTGGCCGTGTTGCAACAAGGGCTAGGATGACGCCCGTGAAAGCCACTCGCCCCGCCCCTGTTGTGCCACTGTCTGTTGACCCGGCTTTTCGCAGCCGTGCCGACGACGTTTACACACAGCTCAAGCGCGACATCGCCGAGTTTCGCTTGGTGCCTGGCGACCGCTTCACGGAAACTGAAATCAGCGTGCGTTTAGGCGTTTCGCGCACGCCGGTGCGGCAGGCGCTGTTCAAGCTGCAGCAAGAAGGTTATGTCGAGGTGCTGTTTCGCAGCGGCTGGCGCGTCTTGCCGTTTGACTTCAACCAGTTTGAAGAACTTTACGACCTACGCATGGTGCTCGAAACCACCGCCGCGCACCGCCTGTGTGAGGGCGCACTCAAGGTCGATGCCACCCAGCTGCACGCGCTCGCCGGCATCTGGCAGGTTAGCCCCGAGCAACGCAGCACCGACATGCGGGAAGTCGCAGCTTGGGACGAGGCCTTTCATTGCGCCCTGGTTGCCGCCGCCGGTAACGCCGAAATGGCGCGCGTGCACCGCGAGCTGACCGAGCGCATCCGCGTGATTCGCCGGCTTGATTTCACCCAGCCCTTGCGCATCTCCGCGACGTATGAGGAGCACGGGAAAATCTTGTCCGCCATCCAGCAAAAGCGCGGCGACCAAGCGGCCTTGCTGCTGCGCGCGCACATTCAGGCCAGCCAGGCCGAGGTCCGCAAGATCACCTTGCACCAAGTGCATTTGGCGCGCCAGTTGGGGGCGCAAGCGGTTGTCTAGCCTCTGTTTTGGTTATAAGGAACTGAAAATTCAGTATTTCCAGTTTTAAAGAACTGCGACCAGAATCCAATCCCTCAGCTTTCAAAGCGCTACCCATAGGGAAAAAATTCATGTCTTCACGTCGCAGAGTCATTGGCGTTTTGGCCGCCGCAGCACTGGTCACCGTTGCCGGCGTCAGCCAAGCCCAGCCCGCCGCGGGCCTCGCCCCCATCACCTTGCTCAACGTGTCTTACGACCCGACGCGTGAGTTGTATGTCGAGTTCAACGCCGCTTTCATTAAGCACTGGAAAGCCAAAACCGGCCAGACCGTCACCATCAAACAGTCGCATGGTGGTTCGGGCAAGCAGGCCCGCTCCATCATCGATGGCCTGGATGCTGACGTCGCCACGCTGGCTTTGGCCGGTGACACCGACGCCCTGCACACCAACGGCAACTGGATTCCGAAAGACTGGCAAAAACGCCTGCCACTCAACTCGTCACCCTACACCTCGACCATCGTGCTGGTGACGCGTGCCGGCAACCCGAAAAATATCAAGGACTGGGACGACTTGATTCGCCCGGATGTGAAGGTGATCACGCCCAATCCGAAAACCTCCGGTGGTGCACGCTGGAACTACCTCGCGGCATGGGAATTTGCCAAACGCAAATACGGCAGTGAAGCCAAAGCCAAAGAATTCGTCGGCAAGCTCTACGCCAACGTGCCGGTGCTGGACAGCGGCGCTCGCGGATCGTCCATCACCTTTGCGCAGCGCGGCCAAGGCGACGTTTTCATCTCTTGGGAAAACGAAGCCTACCTGCTGGAAAAAGAGTTCGGCAACAAGATTGATTTCGTCTACCCATCGTTGAGCATCTTGGCTGAGCCGGCCGTGACCGTGGTCGATAAAAACGTCGACAAAAAAGGCACTCGCGTCGTGGCTCAGGCCTACCTGGAGTACCTCTACAGCGAAGAAGGCCAAGACATCGCCGGCAAGAACTATTACCGCCCGACCTCTGCCAAAGCACAAGCCAAGTACGCCAAGCAATTGCCCAAGCTGAACTTGTTCAAGTTGCAAGACGCCTTTGGCGGCTGGGAGCAAGCCCGCAAAGACCACTTCGCCGATGGCGCCAGCTTTGACCAGATTTATTTGAAGAAATAAAACAATGACCGTACTTTTGATTGCAGGCAGTCCTTCCGAAAAATCCAGATCGGCCGCCTTGCTGGACGGCGTCCAGAAACGCCTGCAAGCTCGGGGCGCCCAAGTCGAGCGACTGCAGATTCGTGACTTGTCGCCGCAAGCCTTGATCCTGGCGGATTTCGGCCACCCCAGCATCATCCACGCGGTGGCTCGGGTGGCGAGTGCAGACGTCATCGTCGTCTCGACACCGGTTTACAAGGCGGCTTACAGTGGCGTGCTCAAGGTGTTTTTGGACTTGCTACCGCAGACCGGGCTGCGCGGGAAAACCGTTTTGCCCCTGGCGACCGGCGGCAGCCCCAACCACATGCTGGCGGTCGACTACGCCTTGCGACCTGTGTTGCAGGCGCTCGGTGCCAAGCATATTTTGTCGAGCATCTACGCCACTGATGCACAAGTCACGCCGACCCCGGAAGGCACATACGTGATTGCCGATGAGATAGGCGAGCGCCTAGACGAAGCCGTCAACATCTTGATCACTGAGACCTTGCGGCCGGTGTTGAAGCCTGCCCATTTGCTGACCTCGGTGCACTTCTCTCAAGTGCGATGTAGCGTTTAAGCCCGCTCAATCGCCCGTCTGATCGCGGGCCCTTCCTGCATTTTTTAAGAAACCGCCGCGGCGGTATGGGCGAAGCTTTGTCTGCGCTGACCTGAACTGACTTGAAAGTTTTTATGACACGTTTCACCGCATTGAATCGCCGCCAAATTTTGGCAGCAACACTGGCCAGTGCCGCACTCATCAGCAGCCCGCTGGCCTTCGCACAAACACCAGCGCGCGTATCACGTGTATTTCGCATCGGCAACCAAAAAGGCTGGCTCTCAATCCTCAAAGCCCGTGGCACCCTAGAAAAGCGTTTAGCCCCATTGGGTGTCAGCGTGACCTGGACGGAATTCAACGCCGGTCCGGTGCAACTCGAAGCCCTCAACGTTGGTGCCATTGACTTTGGCGACGTCGGCGAAGCGCCGCCCATTTTTGCCCAAGCGGCTGGCGCGCCCTTGGTGTACGCCGCGGCCACGGTGCCGCGTCCAAAACTGGAAGCCGTCATCGTGCCTAAAGCCTCGACCATTAAAACGGTGGCCGACTTGAAAGGCAAAAAAATCGCTCTTAACAAGGGCTCAAACGTTCACTACTTGCTGGTCAAGCTGCTGGAAAAAAATGGACTGAAATATGGCGACGTTCAACCGATTTTCTTGGCCCCGGCCGATGCACGCGCCGCCTTTGAAAAAGGGGCTGTAGATGCCTGGGTCATCTGGGATCCGTTCCTGGCCGCAGCCCAAAAAACACTTGAAGCCCGCCTGCTGGCCGACGCCACCGGTGTGGCGAACAACCGCAACTATTACTTCACTTCGCGCGACTTCGCCACCAAAAACACGGACGTGCTGAAGATCGCGATTGAAGAAATCGATGCCATCGACAGCTGGATCTCGAAAAACAAAGCGGCTGCCGCGCTTGAACTTTCCAGTGTGCTGGGGCTGGACAAAAGCATCACCGAAGTTTATGTAGGGCGCGCGGGCTACGGCACCAAACCCGTCACCCGCGACATTCTGGCCGAGCAGCAAGTGATTGCAGACACATTCTTTGAGTTGAAGCTGATACCCAAAAAGCTCAACCTGCTGCACGCCGCCCCGGTTGATTTGAAGTAATGACGCCACAGGAATGCACCATGACACACATAGCCTTACTCCCTTCGCCTCCACGTCGCCTGCTGCTTCGTTTGCTGGCGGTGTCCGCTGGCGCTTGGGGCGTGAGCGGTCCGATCGGCGGCAACACCGTGTGGGCACAAAACCGAGCACCGGCTGAGCCATTGGCGTTGCTGCGCATCGGCTACCAAAAGTCAGCCGTCAACCTCGTCATCCTCAAACAACAAGGCGTGCTGGAAAAACGCTTCCCGCAAACCAAGGTGCAGTGGATCGAGTTTCCGGCGGGCCCGCAACTGCTGGAGGCCCTCGCCTTGGGCAGCCTTGAATTTGGTTTGACCGGCGACTCGCCGCCCGTCTTTGCGCAAGCGTCTGGCAAAGACCTGGTCTACGCCGGTAGTGAGCCGTCCAAGCCTGAGAGTTCGGCCATTCTGGTGCCCAAGGATTCGACCATTCGCACACTGGCGGACCTTAAAGGTCGCAAGGTGGCGCTGCAAAAAGGCTCCAGTGCGCACTACCTGCTGGTGCGCGCGGTAGAGAAGGCCGGCTTGAAGTGGTCTGACATTCAGCCCATGTATCTCGCCCCCGCCGATGCCCGCGCTGCGTTTGAACGCAAAAGTGTGGATGCGTGGGCGATCTGGGATCCGTATTACGCCGCGACTGAGTTGGCGATTCAACCGCGTGTGCTGACCACCGGCCGTGGCCTGTCGGGCAACAACTCGTTCTACCTGGCTTCGCTTCCCTTTGCCACGCAGCATGCGCCAGCGATCGGCATTTTGTTTGAGGAACTGACGCGAGCAGATCGTTTTGCACAACAGCACCGGCCCGAAACCATCAGGCTGATATCTGACTTCAGTGGCTTGGATGCCGGCGTCGTCAGTCTGTTTCTGCAACGCCGTCCGCCATCGCCTGTGGGTTTGCTCAGCGCAGAAACGGTGGCTGACCAGCAGCGCGTTGCCGATGCTTTTGCCCGCCTGGCTTTGATTCCAAAGCCGGTGAACGTAGCCGATATTGTCTGGCGACCCAAAGCCTTCGCCGCCGCGCGCGCCCAGCCTTAAACCCAATCAATAAGAGAAAACAAAATGCAAATATTCTGGTTCATTCCTACCCACGGCGACAGCCGTTACCTCGGCACCGCCGAAGGTGCCCGCGCCATCAGCCATGACTACCTCAAGCAAGTGGCCCAAGCTGCCGACAGTCTGGGCTACGAAGGCGTGTTGATACCCACGGGCCGTTCCTGCGAAGACCCGTGGGTCGTGGCTGCCAGCTTGCTACCGGTGACCACGCGCCTGAAGTTTCTGGTGGCGGTGCGGCCCGGCCTGCACCAGCCCGCGCTGGCTGCTCGCATGGCCGCCACGTTTGACCGCCTGTCTGGGGGACGCCTGCTGATCAATCTGGTCACCGGTGGTGACCAGACCGAACTGGAAGGCGATGGCGTTTTTCTGAACCACGCGGAGCGCTATGAGCAGTCCGATGAGTTCATCCGCATCTGGCGCGAAATTCTGGCCCGCAGCCACACTGGCGAGACCTTTGATTTTGAAGGCAAACATCTCAGTGTCAAAGGCGCCAAGCTGCTTTACCCACCCGTGCAAAAACCGCATCCGCCGGTGTACTTTGGCGGCTCGTCCCCTGCCGCCCATGAACTGGCCGCCGAGCAAGTGGAGGCGTACCTGACTTGGGGCGAGCCCCCCGCCGAAGTGGCAAAGAAAGTGGCCGATGTTCGCGCCCGCGCAGCCAAGCATGGTCGCACCGTCAAGTTTGGTATTCGCCTGCATGTGATCGTTCGCGAAACCGAAGAGAAGGCTTGGGAAGCCGCTGAAGACCTGATCAGCCGAGT
>CANFWV010000063.1 GCA_947450695.1 Comamonadaceae bacterium | reverse complement strand
GCCGATCTGGGCGCAGATTCTCTTGATACGGTTGAACTGGTGATGGCACTCGAAGACGAGTTTGGCATCGAGATACCAGACGAAGATGCAGAAAAAATCACGACCGTCCAGAACGCGATTGATTACGCCAACACCCATCAAAAAGCCTGAACTGGCTTCCCTCATCATTTCAAAAGGCCGTTCGCGGCCTTTTGAGTTTTTCTTCAGGATTTACGCATGAGCCGTCGTCGCGTCGTTGTGACAGGTATGGGTTGTATCAGTCCCGTGGGTAACACGGTGGCTGAAAACTGGACCCATCTGCTCGCCGGACAATCCGGCATTGACTTGATTTCTAAATTTGACACCAGCGCCTTCACCTGCAAGATTGCGGGAGAGGTTAAAGGCTTTCAGATCACCGATTACATCGCTGAAAAAGAAGCCCGTCATATGGACACGTTCATTCACTTTGGTTTGGCAGCTGCTTGCCAAGCAGTGTTGGACAGTGGCTTGCCCACCGGGGATGCTCTGACAGAAGAGCAAGCTGTGCGGATTGGCTGTGTTATTGGCTCGGGTATTGGCGGGTTGCCGTTGATCGAGAACACCCACGCTGAATTTGTCAGCCGCGGTCCACGGCGAATTACGCCTTTTTTCGTGCCCGGCTCCATCATCAATATGATCGCAGGTCATGTGTCTATGAAGTTTGGCTTCAAGGGACCCAACATCGCTATCGTCACCGCGTGCACAACGGGGCTTCATTGCATCGGGGATGCAGGCCGCATGATCGAGTACGGAGATGCTGATGTGATGATCGCAGGTGGTTCTGAAGCCACGATCTCGGCTTTGGGCGTCGGTGGTTTCGCTTCAATGCGGGCACTCTCCACGCGCAATGATGATCCCAAAACAGCCAGCCGTCCTTGGGACAAAGACCGCGACGGTTTTGTGTTGGGCGAGGGCGCCGGCATGATGGTCCTAGAAGAATACGAACACGCAAAAGCCCGCGGTGCACGGATTTATGCCGAACTGGCCGGGTTTGGCATGAGTGCAGACGCTGGTCATATCACCGCGCCGAGCATGGACGGCCCACGCCGTGCCATGCAAAGTGCTTTGAAAAATGCAGGCATCAATGCGGATGAGGTTCAGTACCTGAATGCGCATGGGACGTCGACACCGCTGGGTGACATCAACGAAACGCAAGCCATTAAGGCGGCTTTTGGTGACCATGCCTCGCGCATGATGGTCAGTTCGACCAAGTCCATGACAGGTCATTTACTGGGTGGTGCGGGCGGCATCGAATCGGTTTACACGGTGCTGTCGCTGTATCACCAGCAAATTCCGCCGACTATCAACATCTTCAACCAAGATCCAGCTTGCGACCTTGATTTCTGCGCCAATACTGCGCGGGATGCGAAGATTGATGTGGCTGTCAAAAACAACTTCGGTTTTGGCGGCACCAACGGCTCGTTGGTTTTTCTGCGTGCCTGAGCTGACTCACTGACTTTGGCTTCGCACAGCGCCCCACCGGTTTTATATCCGCTGGGGCGTTCGCGTTTTCTGGGTTGGCTAATGTTTGTCGGCTGGTTGTTCGCTGCGAGCGTCACGTTGTGGTGGTGGCTGGCCTCAGCGGTTGCCGAATGGAGACCGCTGTTGGGTTGCGCGGCCTTGTTAATCGCTGCTTGGGGGATGGCGACCGGTTGGCGCCGTGCACCGGTCGGACAACTGCAGTGGGATGGTCAGCGTTGGCGCTGGGAGAGTTCGGTCTACCGGAGCGGCGCGGCGCTGGAGCCACCTGCTGTGGTGCTGGATGTTCAGTTTGCGCTCTTGCTCAGGCTCGACAATCAGGCCGGTGCAGTGTGGTGGTTATGGGCCGAACAGTCGACATCGCCGGCACGTTGGTTCGACTTGCGCCGAGCTGTGTTTGCCAGGCACAGGCCTACGACTTTGCAGGACACTGAAGCGGTTGGCGGCACCCTTGGCGAGCTAACGCCTACAGTAAAGCACACCCACTCTGCGCCTGCCCGACATCTTTGATGAATCTCGACAAGCCACCCACTTCCGTCAGCAGCGGTGACAGCGATGCCTTGCTGGTTGAACGGACGGTGGCTGGCGACCAAAAAGCCTTCGAACTACTTGTCATCAAATACGAACGGCGTATTCAGCGTTTGATTGGTCGCATGGTGCGTGACGTTGATCTGGTTGAGGACATCGCCCAGGAAACTTTCATCCGAGCTTACCGCGCGCTCGCTCAGTTCCGAGGCGATGCCCAGTTCTACACCTGGCTATACCGGATTGCGGTGAACACAGCCAAAAAATTCTTGATGGATCTGAAGCGAAACCCGACGGTTTCGGAGAATTACTTCAAATCAGCAGTCGATGATGAAACTTCGCTGATAGAAAACGAACTAACAAGCCCTGAGACGCCAGAAGCGGTGTTGGCCAGCAAGGAAATTGCTGAAATGGTCAACAGCGCGATGGACGCTTTGGCTGAGGAGCTACGGCAAGCGATCACCCTGCGAGAAATTGAAGGTTTGACCTATGAAGAAATTGCAAACATTATGGATTGTCCCATCGGAACCGTACGGTCACGAATTTTCAGGGCCCGTGAGGCCATCTCCCAAAAGATCAGGCCGATGCTTGAGAATCAGTCGGGAAAACGTTGGTGAGCGTCGGTCTTGTTGGTCGTTAACATAAAGCCTTGAGCCTTCTGTAAATTTTATGAAGACAACCTTATCTAGCGTCCTCATCGGTGACAGTCTGTCAGCCTTGGCCGACGGTGAGTTGCACGGCGAGGTATTTTCCCAAACGTTGGCCGCTTGCGAGCGTGACCCAGCGTTACTGGCTAATTGGCATGATTACCACCTCATTGGTGACGTGTTGCGCTCGACTGACTTGGCTGCCAGCGAAGGTTCCTCGCTATTTTTAAAGCGACTGCAAAGCCGGCTCGCGCATGAAGCGCAGCATCCTAACCTGCCGTCTGCCGTTGAAATATCACCCGAGACCGAGCGGCCAATGGTTAGTGCACAGTCACTGAGGCGCCAAGCCGCGGCCAACGATCCCGCTGTTCGCTGGAAAATAGTGGCTGGTTTTGCTTCTATGGCTGCCGTGGCCGTGACGCTCTGGACCCAAGTTGCGTCGATGGGTTCTACCGGATTGCAACTTGCGAAAAGCTCGTCTCCGATTCCGCAGGTCAGTGAGTCGGTGATGGTGGCCTCGCCGCAGGGCGTCATGCTACGCGACGCCCGACTGGAAGAGTTACTGGCGGCGCACAGGCAAGTGGGTGGCAACTCTGGTCTTCAAATGCCGTCCGGATTCTTGCGCAATGCCACTTTTGAAATCCCGTCAAATGCATCCCATGCGCGTCGCTGAGCTGAGTCGGTGGAGCGCTTGGCTCGGCTTCGCCTTGGTCGGTGTCGTGGTTGTGGTGCCTGCGGCTGCCACGCCGCCTGTGGGTGCGGCGATACACGTCACGGTATTGCCAACGAAGAACGCCGAACTGGCCAACACCACTGATTGGCTCATGCGTATGCATGAGGCTTCGCGCAAACGCTCTTATGTAGGTACCTTTGTGGTGTCCTCTGGAGCCGCCATGTCGAGTGCCCGCATTTGGCACGTGTGTCAGGGCGACGAGCAAGTTGAGCGGGTTGAAACGCTGACGGGCCTGCCGCGTACGGTCTATCGGCACAATGACCAAGTGAACACCTTCATGCCGGACATCAAGGTGATGCTCAGTGAGCGGCGCGAATCCTTGGGCATGTTCCCTGATTTGTTGAAGTCTGCGAGGAGTGACATTGCTGTTTTTTATACCGCGAAAGCAATTGGTCTTGGGCGGGTTGCCGGGGTTCAGACGGATGTGGTTGAGTTGGTGCCTAAGGACAATCTACGTTTCGCTTACCGTATTTGGGCAGAGGCAAAAAGTGGCCTTGTGCTGAAGCTGGAAACGTTGGCCGAAGATGGTCGGGTGCTGGAGCAAGCTGCATTTTCTGAACTAAAGCTGAACACGCCTTTGACAATGGACAAGTTGCTACAGATGATGGAGAAGACGGACGGCTATCGGGTCGAAAAGCTTCAATTGAAAAAAACCACTGCGGACATTGAAGGTTGGTTCCTGAAGACGCCGGTAGCGGGTTTCAAGTCGGTCAGCTGTTATCGCCGTCCGGTGTCAGGCCTCTCTGTGGAGGGCCATGCTGAGCCCATGCAGTGGACTTTTTCTGATGGCTTGGCATCAGTATCCTTGTTTGTTGAACCTTATGACCGGCTGCGACATCAGCAGGTATCGAGCCTGTCCATCGGCGCGACCCAAGCCATCACCCGCCGCTTGGATGCGTATTGGGTGACTGTCATGGGAGAGGTGCCGCGAGTTACCTTGCAATTATTTGCCTCCGGTCTTGAACGTCAACACTAGTGTCTCCACATAACGCTCAAGTTTGCCATCGCTTGGCACTGCTTTTGAGGCCAAATTTTGACTATTATTCTTTTTTGTTACATCGATTGTTTTTCTTGAAAGTTCATGATGATTAACCTGAACCGACCCCATCTGCGTTCTTATCTGTTGGCTGGCTTGCTGGTATTGGGCCTCAGTGGTGCAGTCCTTCCCTTGCAGCCGGTCTGGGCGCAAAGCCGCGGATTGCCTGATTTTCCGGATCTGGTTGATCAGGTCGGCCCTGCAGTAGTGAACATTCGCACGCTTGAAAAAACAAAAACCAGCAACGATGCTGGTAACGATGAGCAAATGTTGGAGTTCTTCCGCCGTTTTGGAATTCCGGTGCCCCCTAATTTGCCGCGTACGCCGCGCCCAGACAAAGGGCAGCCTGATGAAGGTCAACCGCGTGGGGTGGGCTCTGGCTTCATCTTGTCGTCTGATGGTTTTGTCATGACCAACGCCCATGTGGTCGATGGTGCTGACGAAGTGCTCGTCACACTAACTGACAAGCGCGAGTTCAAGGCCAAAATTATTGGCGCGGACAAACGCACCGATGTGGCGGTTGTCAAAATCGATGCCACAGGGTTGCCGGCTGTGAAAATTGGCGACGTCAACCGCATGCGGGTGGGTGAATGGGTGATGGCCATCGGCTCTCCGTTTGGCCTTGAGAACACGGTCACGGCCGGCATTGTCAGCGCCAAGCAGCGTGACACGGGTGACTACCTCCCACTCATACAAACCGATGTCGCTATTAATCCGGGAAATTCTGGCGGACCACTGATTAACATGCGAGGTGAAGTGGTTGGTATCAACAGCCAGATTTACTCACGCTCGGGCGGTTTTCAAGGCATCTCCTTCGCCATACCGATTGACGAAGCTATCCGGGTCTCTGAACAGCTCCGCAATTCGGGGCGCGTCACGCGCGGGCGCATAGGTGTTCAGATTGATCAGGTCAGCAAAGAAGTGGCTGAGTCTATTGGCTTGGGTAAACCGCAGGGCGCATTGGTGCGCGGTGTTGAAGCAGGTGCGCCGGCTGAAAAAGCGGGCGTCGAAGCGGGCGATATCATTACTAAGTTCGACGGCAAGGTCATCGAAAAATCCAGTGACTTGCCGCGGCTGGTGGGCAGTGTTAAGCCTGGCACCCGAGCCACCGTCACAGTTTTTCGCCGTGGCGCAACGCGTGATCTGGCAGTGACCATTGCTGAAGTGCCGCCAGAAAAACCAGCACAGCGCATGGCTTCCGCTCAGACAAAACCACCTGTTACGGGGCCCGCTCAGGCGATGGGGCTGGTGGTCAGTGAACTGACGGATGCGCAAAAGAAAGAGTTGAAGTTGCGTGGCGGCGTTCGTGTTGAAACGGCTGAAGGAGCATCAGCGCGCGCGGGTCTGCGCGAGGACGATGTGATCGTGGCGATTGCTAATACCGAAGTCTTGACCCTCAAGGAGTTCGAACAAGCACTCGCTAAGACGGACAAAAACAAGCCTGTGAATGTCCTGTTCAGACGTGGAGAGTGGGCGCAGTACGCCTTGATTCGTCCCAGTCGTTGAGCTGAGCTCTTTATACCCTGTCAAAATATGGGGTTTTTCATGGCTTTAATGGCTTTGCAGGGCTTGTTAAATATTTATTTTTAAGCATTCGGGACGTTTGAACTTGTGGGCAACGCTAACTTTCAAGCAAAGATGTTGCTATGCAAATGGGCTCTACATTACTTTCGGTAGAATAGACTTCATATTTTGGCTCTTTCTGCTATATGTAAGTGCAGGGATTGCCGCATATCAGCCGGTTTTGAACAATTTCTCAACGATCCACAGATCCCCCACAAGTTGTCCAGAGTTACACTTTTATGATTGTTTATAAGTTGTTGATAACTTTGCTGTTGTTGCCCTGCAACGTCCTCGATTTGGCCTTTTTCAAACGACGTAAGGCCGGCTTTTTGCCTACAATGAAGTTCCAACTATCGCAGTTGCCATAGATTGTTGGTTCAGGGCGCGTCGTAAACCGACGCGCCCTTTTTTATGTCCGTTGCGAAGTGGGCCTGCACTGTTCGCAATATTTTCAAGTACTTAGGCGTTTCCTTTGATGAATCACATCAGAAATTTTTCGATCATTGCCCACATCGATCATGGCAAATCTACACTCGCTGATCGCATCATCCAGCGCTGTGGTGGTTTGCAGGATCGTGAGATGAGCGCACAGGTATTGGATTCGATGGATCTTGAAAAAGAGCGTGGGATAACAATCAAAGCGCAGACCGCTGCACTGCGCTACAAAGCCGCTGATGGACAGATCTACAACCTCAATTTGATCGACACCCCAGGTCACGTCGACTTCTCATATGAAGTGAGTCGTTCGCTGTCAGCTTGCGAAGGTGCGCTGCTGGTGGTGGACGCGAGCCAAGGTGTTGAAGCGCAGACGGTGGCGAATTGCTACACCGCGCTTGATCTTGGTGTCACTGTTTTGCCTGTGCTCAACAAGATGGACTTGCCACAAGCTGATCCGGACAATGCGAAGCAGGAAATTGAAGACGTGATCGGCATTGACGCGACGGATGCTATTCCTTGCAGCGCCAAAACCGGCATGGGAATTGATGAAATTCTTGAAGCCGTCATTGCACGCATTCCGCCGCCTAAAGGAAATCCTGACGGCCCATTGCGCGCCATGATTGTGGACAGCTGGTACGACGCCTATGTGGGTGTGGTCATGCTGGTGCGCGTGGTGGACGGGCGACTCGCCAAGGGTGACCGCATCAAGCTGATGGCGACTGAAGCCTTGTACAACGCAGAGCAACTTGGCGTTTTCACGCCGCACACCGAGCCGCGTCAGTCGCTCGAAGCTGGTGAAGTTGGTTTTGTCATTGCGGGTATCAAAGAGCTGCAGGCCGCCAAGGTCGGCGACACCGTGACCATGATCAAGCCCGGCACAGGAGGTGCCGCTTTCGCTGCAACCGAGGCGTTGCCTGGCTTCAAGGAAATTCAACCGCAGGTGTTTGCCGGTTTGTACCCGAGCGAAGCCAGCGAGTACGACTCGCTGCGCGATGCACTTGAAAAACTCAAGCTCAACGACGCATCCCTGCATTACGAACCAGAAGTCAGCCAAGCGCTGGGTTTCGGTTTTCGTTGCGGCTTCTTGGGCTTATTGCACATGGAGATCGTGCAGGAGCGTCTTGAGCGCGAGTTCGATCAAGACTTGATCACCACCGCCCCGAGCGTGGTGTATGAAGTGGTCATGCCCGGTGGCGAAGTCTTGATGGTGGAAAACCCATCAAAGATTCCAGACGCCGGCCGAATTCAAGAAATCCGCGAACCCATCGTCACCGTGCATCTCTATATGCCGCAAGACTATGTGGGCGCGGTCATGACGCTGGCCAACAACAAGCGCGGCATTCAACAAAACATGGCTTACCACGGCAAGCAAGTGATGCTGACATATGACATGCCACTCGGCGAGATCGTGCTCGACTTCTTTGATAAGTTGAAATCAGTCTCGCGCGGCTATGCATCCATGGACTACGAATTCAAGGAGTTCCGTGCGTCAGACGTTGTCAAGGTCGATATCTTGCTTAACGGTGAGCGCGTCGATGCCCTGTCGATCATTGTTCACCGTAGCCAGTCGGTCTACCGTGGCCGTGCCGTGGTGTCCAAAATGCGTGAAATTATTTCGCGCCAACAGTTCGACGTCGCCATCCAGGCGGCCGTTGGCGCCAACGTGATCGCGCGTGAGACAATCAAAGCCCTGCGCAAGAACGTGATCGCCAAGTGCTACGGCGGCGATATTTCTCGCAAAAAGAAGTTGCTCGAAAAACAAAAAGCCGGCAAAAAACGCATGAAACAAATCGGTTCTGTCGAGGTCCCACAAGAGGCCTTCCTAGCCATATTGCAGGTAGAAGATTAAATGGTTGGTGTCATGAGTTCAATCACAGCCTTGGTGCTGGCCGCTTTTGTAGGCTACGGCGGAGCTTGGTATATGGGCGTCGTGGAAGGTAATTTCTCGCTGCTGCTGTTTCTGGCGACATTGGTCACAGGTATTTACTGGCTAGCAGAGCGGTTTTATTTTTTGCCGCAGCGTCGTCAAGCCGTTCAAGTGCTTGAGCAAAGTACCGCCAAAAGGAACTTAGAGTTGGCTAAGCTGGGCGTGCAATCGGTGCAGCCCGATGTTGTTGAAGTGCGTGCGCGACTGTTAATGCAGCCGTGGTGGTTGGACTGGACGGCAGGGCTCTTCCCCGTCATCATCGTGGTCTTCATTTTGCGGTCCTTTTTGTTTGAGCCCTTCAAGATTCCGTCTGGCTCCATGATCCCGACCTTGATGATCAACGATCTGATCCTAGTGAATAAATTTCATTACGGCGTGCGTTTGCCGGTGATTTTCACCAAGGTGCTCGACAACCACAGCCCCGAGCGTGGCGATGTCATGGTCTTTCGTTACCCGCCACAACCTAGCCTTGACTACATCAAGCGCGTGGTCGGCTTGCCTGGTGATGAAGTGGCTTACTTGAATAAAAAACTGACCATCAATGGCAAGCCGCTTGAGAAACAAGCTTTGCCAGAATTCTTTGACGAAGATTCACTTCGCTACACCAAGCAATTCGAAGAAACGACGGCCAACGGTGAACGTCAATACCGCATCCTGAATGAAGATGACCGACCGTCATTCATTCAGGCCACGTCTGATTTTCCGTATCGAGACAATTGCCGTTATAACAGTGAAGGCGTCGTCTGCACAGTGCCAGCAGGGCACTACTTCATGATGGGTGACAACCGCGACAACTCCCTAGACTCTCGCTATTGGGGTTTTGTGCCTGAAAAAAATATCGTCGGTAAGGCCTTTTTTGTGTGGATGAACTTCGGGAATCTGAAGCGCATTGGTGGTTTTAACTAAGCCGCCGCGTTGTTCCAAGCCAGCGTCATGAGTGCTCAACCCCATCCTGCGTCAGCACCGAACCAGCCCAAGCTCAGCCTGCCTTTGCAGGGTCTGCAAAAGCGGTTGGCCCACGAGTTCACCAGCCCAAAGCTTTTGCAACTCGCGCTGACGCACCGCAGCTTTTCGGGTGACCATAATGAGCGGCTCGAATTTCTGGGTGACTCAGTCCTTAACTTGGCCGTCGCCGGTCTGTTGTATGAGCGTCTGGCTCAGCTGCCTGAAGGCGATTTGTCGCGCGTGCGCGCCAATCTTGTCAAGCAAGAAACGTTGCATCAATTGGCCATCTCCTTGGGTTTGCCGATGCTGTTGCGCCTTGGTGAGGGCGAAGCTAAATCTGGCGGACAAAAGCGTCCTTCTATCCTTGCGGACGCGCTTGAAGCAGTGATCGGTGCGGTCTACCTCGACGCCGGTTTCGACAGCGCATCGGCCTTGGTACGGCGGCTGTTTCAAGATGTCGACATCACACCGCAAATGCCGGCGATCGATAAAGACCCCAAAACCGAGTTGCAAGAATGGCTACAGGGCCGAAAAATGAACTTGCCTATTTATCGGGTCGTCGCTACTTCCGGTGCCGCCCATCAGCAAATCTTTGATGTGGAATGCGAAATTGTCGAGCACGGCCGCGCTGAGCGTGGCATTGGTGGTTCGCGGCGCGCGGGTGAACAAGCCGCAGCCGCAGCCATGCTGTCTTTTCTCAAGACTCTCGGCACCTGATTGCACCTGAACCGACTCGCTCGGCACTTAACCTGCTAACCCTCGCTGCCTGACGGCGGCTGAAGATGGACTCACATGACTGACGGCAAAAAAGCCCCAACTCCGACCGACCTGTCAACACAGTCGCCTGACGCGCTTGAGGCGATGCTTACCCAAGCTATGTCGACCCGCGCCAGCAACGCACCTGCGGTTCCCACGGCGGGCCAGCGCTGCGGCCTGATCGCCATTGTTGGCAAGCCGAACGTCGGCAAATCAACCTTGCTGAACGCGCTGGTAGGGCAAAAAATCAGCATCACCTCGCGCAAGGCGCAAACCACGCGGCACCGCATCACCGGCATGCGCACGGTGGGCCCGACGCAGTTTGTGTTTGTCGACACGCCGGGCTTTCAAACTCGCCACAGCAATGCGCTCAACCGTTCGTTGAACCGTACCGTGGTGGGTGCGGTCAACGACGTTGATCTGATCGTTTTCGTGGTCGAAGCAGGTCAGTTCAATCAGGCGGATGCCAAGGTTTTGGCTTTGTTGCCGGCCAACACGCCCGCCATCTTGCTGGCGAATAAGTTTGATTTGATCCATCGGCGCGCTGAGATTGCACCTTGGCTCAAGGAGATGCAAGAGCGCCACAACTTCGCTGAGTTCGTGCCGATGTCGGCTAATAACGCCCGTGACGTTGAGCGCCTGTTTGGCATCTGCGAAAAGTACCTGCCTGAGCAGCCATGGATGTACGGCGCTGACGAGCTGACCGATCGCAGCGACCGCTTCATGGCGGCAGAAATCATCCGAGAAAAACTCTTTCGCTTGACGGGTGACGAGTTGCCCTACACCTCGACTGTCATCATCGACAAGTACGAAGAAGAGGGCAATCTACGCCGCGTTGCCGCGACCATCGTGGTTGAGCGCGACGGCCACAAGGGCATGATCATTGGCGAGAAGGGCGAAAAGCTCAAACGCATCGGCACCGAAGCGCGCCATGAACTCGAAACCCTGACCGGCGGAAAAGTCTTTTTGGAGATCTGGGTCAAGGTCCGTTCCGGTTGGGCTGATGACGACGCCCGCGTCAAAACATTCGGGTATGAGTAGAGCCCCCAAGTGGCGACCAAAAGGATTGCTGACGAGCCGGCCTATGTGCTGCATCGCTATGACTGGAGCGAGTCGAGTCTGATTCTGGATGTTTTCACACGGCAGCATGGTCGCGTGGTGTTGGTAGCGCGGGGTGCCAAAAAGCCCAGTTCGAGTTTTCGTCCGGTGCTGCTGCCGCTGCAGTTGCTGCATCTGGCCTTTGGCGGCGATGCCGAAATCCGCAACCTCAAGAGCGCTGAATGGCAGGGCGGTCACGTCATGCCGACGGGCGATGGCTTGCTGTCGGGTTACTACCTCAACGAATTGCTGATGCGCTTGCTGGCCCGAGATGACCCGCATCCGGTGCTGTTTGACGCCTATGCCGCCACGGTGCAACTGCTGGCCAGCCAGAACGCCGACACCCTGCATGTGGCCTTGCGTGCCTTTGAGTTGCGACTGTTACGCGACATCGGTTTGCTGCCTACGCTTGATGCCGAGACAGCCACCTTGCTACCGCTTGAACTTGGCAGACGATACGTACTGGTGGCTGAGGCCGGTCTGCGCGAAGCCCATGACGAAGACCGAGCTAGTTTGTCAGGCGCTGAATGGCTGGGCTTGCAGCAGGCGCTGGAAAGCTACTCGACCTTCTCCGATACGGTACAGGCTTGCGTCAACAGCATTTCTGAGCTCAAGACACAGTTGCGCGCCTTGCTGCACTACCATTGTGGTGTGAAGGTGCTCAAAACCCGCCAAATGATGATCGACCTTCAAGCGCTGTAGCGTCATACTTTCATTTCAGACCTATGCCTATCAAAAAAGAGCTTCCCATCACACCGACCGTGCCGTCGTTGCCAGAATTGGCCGCTGCGATGGCCAGTGACGAGCGGCTGAATGTGGTCGCCGCCGACGCCACGCTACCCGCCGCCGAACTGACTGCGATTCTTGGTCAGACGACGGGCCGCACCGCCTTGTCGGTTAACGTCAACAAAGTCGCGCTGCTGCGCAATACGCGGCAACTCGGTATCCCTAGCGTCTTGCGTGCTGCGTATGTGTGTTTGATGGCAGGAGCCCGGGGCATCACCGTGCATCCGCGACCCGACGAGCGCCACATCAAGCGTCACGACGTCTACGAGTTGTCCGCCATGATGGCCGACTGGACAGGCCGTGAGTTCAATATCGAAGGCAATCCGTTTCACAACCTGATGGAGTTTGTCCGTGAGTTGCGGCCGCACCAATGCACCTTTGTGCCCGACAGCGAAGACCAGTCGACCAGCGACCACGGCTGGTCTTTCCCGGCCGACGCTGAACGCCTGCGTCCCCTCATCGAAGAAGCCCATGCGCTGGGCGTGCGCGTCAGCCTGTTCATGGACCCGCTGCCCGAGGCGATGATGGCTGTCCAGGAAGTTGGTGCTGACCGCGTTGAGTTCTACACCGAAACCTATGCGCGGGCTTGGCCTGGTCTGCACAAAAACGAAGCCTTGCGGCCCTTTGTCGAGGCTGCGCAAGCGGCCGCGATATGCGGTCTGGGCATCAACGCCGGCCATGATCTCAACCGGGACAACCTGACCGAATTTTTGCGCGAAGTGCCGGGCGTGCTGGAAGTCTCCATTGGCCACGCCTTGATTGCCGACGCGCTTGAGCTGGGCTATACCGCCACCGTCAAAGACTATTTGCGCTGCATCGACGACGCGTTCACCCCAGCCCGCGACGAATGATTTACGGGATTGGCACCGATATTTGTGATGTCAGGCGCATCCGCAAAAGCATTGAGCGCCACGGTGACCGCTTTGCCCTGAAGATTTTGAGTGAGGCCGAGTTTGCCACTTGGCAGCAGCGCAGTGCGCGCTGGCCCGAGCGTGGCATGCGTTATTTGGCGACCCGCTTTTCGGCCAAAGAAGCCTTCAGCAAGGCTGTCGGCATGGGCATGCGCATGCCTATGACTTGGCGGCATTGCGAGATCGCCAAGGCCCCAAGCGGCAAGCCAGAAATTGTCTTGCACGGCGCGCTCAAAGTCTGGTTCGAGTCGCAGCACCTGAGTGCGCACGTGACTGTGACAGACGAGACCGACTACGCGGTGAGCTTTGTGGTGGTTGAGCAGGCGGACAAGCCTGGCAACACCGCGACACCACCTTTTGCCGGCTAAATTTTTAGACGAATTCCATCACCGAACCTTCATTCAAGAAAACTAAAGATGACCTCACACACCTCTGGCCAGCACGCGCCTCTCATCATCGACATCGCCGGCCTCACGCTGACCAAAGTGGATCGTCAGCGGCTCAAGCATCCGCTGACCGGCGGCGTTATTTTGTTCGCTCGCAACTGGGAAAGCCGTCAGCAGCTCAGCGCCTTGTGCTCCGAGATGAAGAAAGTTCGCCGCGATTTGTTGATCTGCGTCGACCATGAAGGCGGCCGTGTGCAGCGCTTCAAGACCGATGGCTTCACGCACCTGCCACCCATGCGCGCCTTGGGCGAGATGTGGCTCAAAGACGGCAAAGACGCAGAAGGCGCAGGCGCCATGGCCGCCACCAACGCGGCCACGGCTTGCGGCTATGTGCTGGGCGCCGAGCTGCGTGCTTGCGGCGTTGACTTCAGCTTCACGCCTGTGCTGGACTTGGACTACGGCGAAAGCGGTGTGATCGGCGACCGCGCTTTCAGCCGCGACCCACGCATCGTCGCCTTGCTCGCCAAGAGCCTGATGCACGGTCTCCTGCAGTCCGGCATGGGCAACTGCGGCAAACACTTTCCCGGACACGGCTTCGTCAAAGCCGACTCGCACACTGACATTCCGGTCGACCGCCGCAGCCTCAAAGCCATTCTGGCTGACGACGGTGCGCCTTACGACTGGCTCAACACCACGCTCACCAGCGTCATGCCCGCGCATGTGATCTACCCCAAGGTGGACTCGCGTCCAGCTGGGTTTTCAGAGAAGTGGCTGGGCTTTATTTTGCGTGGCCAGCTCGGCTTTGGCGGCGCCGTGTTCAGCGACGACCTGAGCATGGCCGGTGCGCGTTTGATTGACGGCAAACAGGTGAGCTACACCGAGGCCTCCGTGGCTGCACTGAACGCTGGCTGCGACATGGTGCTGCTGTGCAACCAAAGCTTGGACGGCGGCTTGGCGGTCGATGAATTGCTAGACGGCATGACGCAGGCCCAGCTTAAGGGCGCCTGGGAGCCGTTAGAGTCCAGTGAAGAGCGTAGACTGGCCCTGCTGCCCACCAAGCCTGCAGTGGCGTGGGACGACTTGATGTTGGAGCCGGCTTACATGCATGCGCTGGGGTTGGTGCCTTGAGCTATTAACTTGCGCCTAGCGCTGAGCTTGCGTAATCGCTCGTGGTCCTCGGCCAGCTAACGCGGCGGCGCCAATTGCTCTCCCAGCGCCCGCCGCCACAACCATTTCAGGCTGCGTGGGATGTCTAAGGCCATGCTAATTTGCTCGGGTTTAGCCAAGCCCACAGGTGGGCTGTGCCGCTCCGCTACGACAAAAGTGAACGAATAGTTGGGCTCTTGTCCCATGCGCAGGTCGCTGATCAACAAACGGCTGCCCTGCTGCTCCAATTTGTAAAAGCCTTTGGTGAACGCAACGATGCGCTGCACGCTGTCAATGCCCTGCAGCTCTGCGGCCAGCGTGTTGCCGCGTGGGAAGCGATCGAACGCCATCTTTGGCTGCGCGTCGAGCAGCGAGTAAAAGCCCTCGTGGTACTCGTCCCCGGAGATAGCCACAACACGCCACAGCACTGTGTTGAACGGCGTGGGCGTGACCAGCAGGTGTTCTGCCACGATGCCCTGTTGTGCCAGCGAGGCTCGGGCGATCTGTTCCACCTGCTGTTGCGCAGCAAACCCCCAGGCCAGATAAACCGTGCTGAGCACCAGCCCGACGGCATTTGCCCTTTGCCCAATGTGCCCTTGGTGTTCGCCGCGAGTCGCCAGCACCCAAATCACACCGACCAGCAGCGGCAGCGTGTAGAACAAGTCGATGATGAAGATGCTGTCCACCCCAAATGGGTGGTTGGAAAAAGGCAGCGCCAACTGCGTGCCGTAGACGGTCATCGCATCGAGCAGCGGGTGAGTCACCAGCGCCAGCCAGAGTGCCAGCCACCAACGCCTGAGCAAACCCCATTCGCTATGCAGCCGCGCGACCAATCCGGCGAAGGGAAGGGAGAACAGCGTCAACCAGAACAGCGAATGGCTTTCGGCGCGGTGCAGCACCATGTTGCGGATGACGTCGCCTTGGTCGATAAGCACATCAAGGTCGGGCAGCGTGCCGGCCACTGCACCCCACAGCGCGGCCTTCCACACCGCCGTTCGACGGCCCATCACAGCCACCGAAACGGCTGCACCCAGCGCTATTTGAGAGAGGGAATCCATAGATTTGAATTATCTATGACCGCTTGCAATTGAGTTTCAGCAAACAAAGGCCGTACTCGCGGCGGGGGATTACTGCGTGGAGTCTCAGCGACCCGACCAATCCAATTTGCCCACGGCATCCAGATGCGTGAGGTACACGCGCAGGTCGAATTCGTACTGGTGGTATTGCGGTTCCATGTAAGTACAGAGCTTGTAGAAAGCCTTGTCGTGTTCGCGTTCTTTGATGTGCGCGAGCTCGTGGACGGCGATCATTTTCAAGAATTCCGCTGGGCATTCCTTGAACAAGGCGGCAACTCGGATTTCTCGCTTGGACTTGAGCTTGTTGCCCTGCACGCGTGAGATGGTGGTGTGGGTGCCGAGCGCATGCGCGATGACTTGCAGTTTGTTGTCAAACAGCACCCGAGACAACGGATCTGAGTTGCGCAAAAAGCGGTTCTTCAAATCCATCACGTAGTCGTACAGCGCCTTGTCGGTGCGCACGCTGTGGGCCTCGGGGTATTTTTTGAGTAGCACGGCACCGAGCTGACCTTCGGTCAGCAACTGCTGTACTTGGTCGCGTAAGTTGTCGGGGTAACCGAGCAGGTATTTCAATGACAACCCTGCCGTCCCGACGTTGCTCAATTTTCGCGGCGCAGTGCCGGGAACAAGATGACGTCGCGGATGCTAGCGCTGTCTGTCAGCAACATCATCAGGCGGTCAATGCCAATACCACAACCACCGGTCGGTGGCATGCCGTATTCGAGCGCACGCACAAAGTCGGCGTCGTAAAACATGGCTTCGTCGTCGCCCGAGTCTTTGGCGTTGACCTGCGCCTGAAAGCGCGCGGCTTGCTCTTGCGCGTCGTTGAGTTCGCTGAAGCCGTTGCCGAACTCACGGCCGGTGATGTAGAGCTCAAAGCGTTCTGTCACTTCAGGGCGTGCATCGTTGGCGCGCGCCAAGGGCGAAATTTCGGTCGGGTGTTCCATGATGAAGGTCGGCTGCCAGAGCTTGTCTTCAACCGTTTCTTCAAAGTACAAGACCTGCAAGCTGGCCAGTGAGCGTGTCGATAGGCGGTCTTTTTGCTCGGTGCAACCGAGTTTTTTGACGGCGTTGATGAGCCATGCCGCGTCGTCGACGTTGGTGCCGGCGTCGGTGTGTTTCAGGATGGCTTCGCGAATCGTCAGGCGTTCAAAAGGTAGGCTCAAATCGACGGCTTTGCCGCCGTAGCTCAACTGCAAAGTGTCGCAAGATTTTTGGGCGGCGTCACGGATCAGCGCTTCGGTGAAGGCCATCAGGTCGTTGTAGTTCCACCAAGCGGCGTAGAACTCCATCATGGTGAATTCGGGGTTGTGCCGAACGCTGAT
>CANFWV010000062.1 GCA_947450695.1 Comamonadaceae bacterium | reverse complement strand
CGTGGAAAGGGCACAGCCCCATGAAGTTGGCGCCACCCTTTTTCAGCTGAACGTAGCGCCCAACGATGTCCACCACGTCAGTGCGGGACAGGAGTTCCTGGATGAATGATTGTGGGATGGCCATGGGTGCAAAAGTCGAGGGGTGATTTAATCACAACCCTTCAGTCGCCCTGAACGATGCCTTCGCGGCGCGGATCAGCCCCGCCAAACCAGCCTGATGCGGTTTTCTGAATGGCTTGTAAACCGCTGGTCATCGGCACCTCCCGAACCTGCGTGCCGGTTCGTTTCAGTGATTCAAGGGTGTCCGCTGGGAAGCGTTGGTCTTCCAGGAGCGTCACGCCGTTCATGTTGCCAAAGTTGGGCAGATTAATGGCTTGCTGCGCATTCAGTTCCCAATTGAGCGTTCCATACAACAGCTTGGCAGCGTAATGAATGATGAAAGCGCCGCCAGGACTGCCGCCGCTCATGAGGAACTGGCCGCTGGCTTTGTCAAACACCAGCGTAGGTGCCATAGATGAGCGCGGCCGCTTGCCTGGCTCGACACGGTTGGCAATGGGGCGACCTTGGGCGTCAGTTGGCGCAAAGCTGAAATCGGTGAGCTCGTTGTTGAGTAAAAAACCTTTGACCATCTGGCGTGAGCCAAAAGCGTTTTCAATGCTGCTGGTCATCGCTAGCGCGTTGCCGTAAGCATCCACGATGCTGATGTGGCTGGTGCCGTGTTCGGGCTGCTCGGCCATGGGTGCATAACTTGTGTTGACAACGCCAGGCGTTCCAGCTTTCGCCGTTTTCATGCGCACAGGGCTGATCAGCCGGGCCCGTTCAGCCAGGTAGTGGGGCTCAAGCAGGCTCATCCAGCGCCCGCCGGGCGCTTGTACAAAGTCCGGGTCGGCAATGTATTGGTCGCGGTCGGCGAAGGCCAGCCGCGAGGCCTCGGTGTAAAGGTGCAGCCAGCGCGCGTCTGGCAGTCCATTTTTAAGAGGCATTGCAGCGGCTGGTGTGTGACTCAGAATGCCGAGCATCTGGCCTAGCGCCACCCCGCCGGAGCTCGGCGGCGGCATGCCACAGATTCGGTAATCGTGGGCGTTTGCCCGGTAGTCGTGACACAGCGGGTCACGTTTTTTGGCTTGGTATGCGGCTAAGTCTGCCAGTGTCATTTGCCCGGGATTCGTCGGGTGCTGCCGCACCTTGTCAACGATGGCTTGGGCAATGTCGCCGGTCATCAGCGCCTTCGATCCCTCTTTGGCGATGCGCTTGAGAACGCTCGCCAGTTCAGGGTTTTTCAACAGATGACCAATGGGCCAAGGCTGGCCAGCAGCGTCATAAAAATACGCTGCCGCAGTGGCGTCTTTTTTCAGGTAAGCGTCACTGACCAGCAAGGTGTGCAGGCGCGGGCTCACTTCGAAACCTCGCTCGGCGAGTTGAATAGCGGGGGCGAAGAGCGTAGTCCATGGCAGTTTTCCGTGCTGGCGATGTGCGTCTTCCAACATGCGCACGGTGCCGGGCACACCGACTGCGCGGCCGCCGACGACTGCGTCAAAAAAGGACACCGGCTTGCCGTTGGCGCTTAGAAAGAGTTTCCCGTTGGCGGCCGTTGGCGCGGTCTCTCGGCCGTCAAAGGCGGCTGTGAGTTGGCCATCGTGATGAATCAAAAATGAGCCGCCGCCGATACCGCTCGACTGCGGCTCAACCAAACCTAACACCATCTGAACGGCGATGGCGGCGTCAACGGCAGACCCGCCCGATTTGAGAATCTGATAACCGGCATCGGTAGCCAGCGGATGGGCTGCTGCTACAGCAAAGTGGCGCGTGGACCAGCCGGATTTTTCGGTATAGCCCGAGGCCTCCTCGGGTTGCTGGGAGGCGGTCTGGGTTTCGTCGTCAAAGGCCGGTGTTGCCGTACAAACCGCCAGCAGGGCTGTTAGCCATGCGGCAGCAAGAAACCTCACAGGCTTTGCCAACTTGCTTAACGCGGTGCCAAGCGGATGGCGCCATCCAGACGAATCACTTCGCCGTTGAGCATCTCGTTTTCAATGATGTGTCGGGCCAGCTTGGCGTAGTCTTGCGGAGTGCCCAAGCGAGATGGAAAGGGCACACTGGCGGCCAGCGAGTCTTGCACTTCTTGGGGCATGCCGAACATCATGGGTGTGCCGAAAATGCCGGGTGCGATGGTCATGTTGCGGATGCCATTGCGCGCCAAGTCACGGGCAATCGGCAAGGTCATGCCGACCACACCGCCTTTGGACGCGCTGTACGCGGCTTGGCCAATTTGGCCGTCATAGGCGGCGACCGATGCTGTCGAAATCATCACGCCGCGCTCGCCGGTGGATTCCGGTTCGTTCTGGCTCATGGCTTCAGCCGCCAAGCGAATCATGTTGAAGCTACCGACCAGGTTGACAGTAATGGTTTTGCTGAACAAGGCCAATGAATGTGCCCCGTTTTTACCGACGGTTTTTTCGGCCGGTGCAATGCCCGCGCAATTGATCAAACCCATCAGCTTGCCGAGCGACACGGCTTTGGCTACAACGGCTTGGCCGTCGGCCTCCTGGCTCACATCGCAACGCACAAACGCACCGCCGATGTCTTTGGCGATGGCTTCGCCCTTGTCAGTTTGCATGTCGGCAATCACCACCGTGGCACCGTTGGCGGCCAACATGCGTGCCGTCCCTTCGCCGAGTCCTGATGCGCCGCCTGTGACGATGAAAACCTTGCCTGCGATGTCCATGAGTGATCCTTTGGGTGACGTTAACGTAAGTTTAATTATCACGCATCGGCTGTGCTCAGCTCCTTATTTGTAGCCGACTCGGTCCAGCATTTGCTGCACCTTGGTCTGGTTGTTAGCGACGGCGCTGATCGGTATGGTTTCCGACTTGAAGCTGCCACCTGTCATGGCTTGCAGCGCTGGGTTGTTGACCTTCACGCTGGCCACGACCGGCCATTCGTTGTTGCCATCGGCAAAGTAGTTTTGCGCGGTTGGGCTGGCGAGGTATTCCATGAACTTCACCGCATTGGCTAGGTTTTTGGCACTCTTAGCGACCGCCGCGCCGGCCACGTTCACGTGCGTGCCCCAAGTTTGC
Source organism: Comamonadaceae bacterium (assembly GCA_947450695.1). Taxonomy (GTDB): domain Bacteria; phylum Pseudomonadota; class Gammaproteobacteria; order Burkholderiales; family Burkholderiaceae_C; genus Polaromonas. Next base: position 13,965 of record CANFWV010000062.1, on the reverse strand, counting down.
TGGTTTGGAAAGACCACACCGATTTTCTCTACGGTGGCTTTGTCTTCCGGATCTGTGGAACGCATCATGCGCGCCAAGTAATAGCTATTGGTCAAGGCCACGCCGCATTCGCCACTGGCAACGCCCTTGATCTGGTCGGTGTCGCCACCTTTGGGTGCGCGCGCCATGTTGGCGACCAAGCCCTTCAGCCAAGTTTCTGTTTTGACTTCCCCGAGGTGCTCGGTGACCGCTCCGAACAGCGATAGGTTGTACGGATGCGAGCCTGAGCGCGTGCACAGGAGTCCCTTGTTTTTGGGGTCTGCCAGCGCTTCATAAGTGTCGACGTCGGCCTTTTTGACCCGCATTTTGTTGTACACCACGATGCGGGCGCGGGTGGAAAAACCGAACCAGGTCGTCCCTTCAGCGCTTGGCTTGGCCCGCAGCTGGGCTGGAATCGTCGCCTCCAGCGTGGCAGATTTGATGGGCCGGAACAACCCGTCCATGTCGGCTTTACCGAGACGGGCGGCGTCAACCAGCAAGATCACATCAGCTGGGGAGGCAGCCCCTTCGGCTTTGAGTCGCGCCAAAATCCCTGCGTCGTCAGCATCCACGCGGTTGATCTTGATGCCGGTGGCCTTGGTGAAATTTCCGTAAAGCGCCTCATCTGTTTGGTAGTGACGGGCAGAATACAGATTCAATACCTGCTCTTGAGCTAAAGCGCTCCCCCCTGCACTGAAAAGAGCGGCAGTGATGAACCCGGCAAGAGTCGGTTTTGTAAACATAGATATGTTGTGTGAAAGTTGGTATGGAATTTAGTTTAAGGCAAACGCGAATGGTTCTCAATAAGTTTAATAAAAATAAAGATGCCGGCAGGGGCATTGGGACCACCCGCAACATAGGCTGTTGGCTTGCCATGCTTTTCCCTTTACTGCTGGCAGGTTGCGCGGGTTTGGGTGTCGTCCCTGCCGCGCCAGAGCTCTCGCCAATGGCCAACAAGCGTGCGCCGCGAATCGGCTTGGCGCTCGGCGGCGGTGCTGCCAAGGGCTTTGCACACGTTGGGGTCATTGCCGTGCTCGAAGAGGCCGGCTTGCGACCGTCTTACATCGTTGGCACCTCAGCGGGCAGTTTGGTCGCGGCCCTTTATGCCAGTGGCAAGTCGAGCGCCGAATTGCAAAAAGCCGCTTTGGCCATTGAAGAAGTCGCCATCACCGATTGGATGCTGCCCTTGGTCGGGCGCGGCATGTTTCGCGGCGATGCCTTGGGGCGGTATGTGAACGAGGCAGTGGGCGGTCGATTGCTTGATCAAATGAGCATTCCGCTGGGTGTCGTGGCGACCGATCTTGGCAATGGCCAGGCGATGCTGTTCAGGCGCGGGGACACGGGTACAGCGGTGCGCGCTTCGAGCGCCGTGCCCGGTGTCTTTGTGCCGGTTCGGATCAGTGGGCGCGACTACGTAGATGGCGGTTTGGTCGCGCCTGTGCCGGTGCGTTTCACCCGTCAAATGGGTGCTGAATTGGTGATTGCGGTCGACATCTCGACAGTGCCGGAAGACAACACGGCCAACGACACCTTGCAGATCTTGCTGCAGACCTTTTCGATCATGGGCAGAAGCATCAACCAACACGAACTCAAAGATGCTGACATCATCATTCGACCTTCGTTGGTAGGGCTCAAAAGTGCTGATTTCTCCGCCCGACTCAAAGCCATTGAGGCGGGCAGGGCGGCCATGCTGGCGGCGCTTCCGGCGCTCCGGTTGAAGCTGGATGCGGCTTCGGTTGCGTTGCGTTAACACCATTGAGAGCATAAAAAAAACCCGCACAAGGCGGGCTTTAAAACGGGTCTGGAAACGCGAGGTTTGCCGAGGACCCGAGGAGACAACTCAATGAAAATTAACGCTTTTTGGCAACCGGTGCTTTGGCCGCGTTGACAGCGGTGTTGCTTACGGCGGTGAAGTTGGCTTCGGCCATGTCAGTCGCTTGTTTGACAGCTTTCTGGACTGACTCGAATGCATTGTTGGCCGCCGCGACAGCGCTCTTCATGACCGCCACAGCGGTTTCAGAACCGGCCGGTGCATTTTTAGAGGCACCGTCCACCAAGCCCATGAATTTGGCTTGGGCTTCAGTGGCTTGGCCTTCAAAGGCTTTGCTGAGTTCTGTGCTGGTGCTGGTAGCGATGTCATACAGGTGACGGCTGTAGGCGGCTGACTTCTCAGCCAATGGCTGCATCAGGCCAGCTTGCATGGTCATGAGCTCTTGCGCATCTTTGACGCTCATCAGTGCTTGGGTTTGGTTGGCGGTTTCTGCCAAAGCGGCTTTGCTCGCTTGCAGATTCAATTCGACCAGTTTCTCAATGCCTTCGAAAGCCTTGTTGGTCATGCCGAAAAGGGTTTCCATCGAGGCTTTTTGTGAGGTCATAACTTGTTCAGCGGTCAACATATTCAAATCTCCTGTGAGTTAAAAAAATAGTTGCTTTGTCAAATCAGTTGACCCCTGTGGTCACTAATTGCTGCACTGCAACATGACCGAAAGTATAGAGGTTCAAATGGTGATTGCAAGTCATTTTTGCTGCACCGCACCATTTTAGATGGAAGCCTCTAGGCCGCATGGGCTGGTCTTTTGGAGGGTTTTAAGGGCCATGTATGGGCTGTCAGAGAGCTGGCTTCGGGCCACAATGCTGAGCGGCTGCATGTCGCTTTGATCGACCTTATCTTTATTTTTTGCCACGCATTGACGTTTTTTTATCTTGCAAGCTTTTTACTCGGATCACTTTGTATTGCCGTTGCCGGATGGGCATCGATTCCCCATGGCGAAGTACGCACGCTTGCGCGAGCGCATAGGAACCGAGTTGCTCAAGGTGGCGTTGCGCGAGGCGCCCGGCGCGACGGATGGTGAACTGGCAATGGTGCACAGCCCGGTCTATATCAATGGGGTGACCAGCGGCGGATTAACCGCGGTGGCCATCCGCGAGATCGGCTTTCCGTGGAGCCAGGAAATGGTCGAACGCTCTCGCCGATCGGCCGGTGCCACCATCGCAGCGGCCAGAGTGGCTTTGGGTCTGCATCAAGGTCAAGGCGCCCATGGCCAACCCGAGGGTGTGTCCGCCAATATGGCCGGCGGCACGCACCACGCCAGCGCTGAAAAGGGGGGTGGTTTTTGCGTCTTCAACGATGTGGCCGTGGCCGCCAGGCTGATGCAGGCCGAATGGGCCAGGCGATACCGTCATGAGAGGCCGGCCCTCAAGGTGGCAATCATTGACCTGGATGTTCACCAAGGCAATGGCACGGCCAGCATCTTCCAGCATGACAAGCGCGTTTTCACGCTGTCAATGCACGGCAAGCACAATTTTCCCTTTCGGAAAGAAGCGAGTGATCTGGATGTGGACTTACCTGACGGCTGCAACGACAGCGAGTACCTGCAGGCGCTAGAGCATGCGCTTGACGAGATGGGCCGGCGATTTCAGCCGGGGCTGGTGATTTATCTGGCGGGGGCTGATCCGTTTGAGGGTGATCGCTTGGGCCGTTTGAGTTTGAGCTTTGATGGTTTGGAGGCGCGTGACCGGCGGGTTTTTGACTGGGCTTGGCAGCGACGCATCCCATTGGCCATGGCGATGGCCGGTGGCTACGGCGTCCATATCGACGAAACCGTGCAGGTGCAAATGAACACTTACCGCGTCGCGTTGTCGTACTGGGAGAAGTGGCAAGGCCTGACCGCATAAGATCGAATTTCTAGACATCCGTTGACGTTAAATTGCCTTCAAAAGATTGGACAGCCTCGAGTGAGCACAAGCCCTTCAAACTCCCTTTATTCCGTTAATCCAGTTGATCAAGCCATCACTGGCCGCATGTCGGCCCGTGCGTTTTTGCCCCAAGTGGTTGACCGGCAAATCATCATGCACTTGCTGGAGGTTGCCAGCCGTGCGCCGTCTGGCACCAACACCCAACCCTGGAAGGTGTATGTATTGCAGGGGCCCAGCCGCGACGCACTGGTCAGCAAGGTCTGTACTGTGCATGACGCGATCCGTGCCAACCCGGAACTTGGCGCGCAGTACCAAGAAGAGTACCCGTACTACCCTGATAAATGGGTGTCTCCGTACATCGAGCGGCGGCGCGAAAACGGCTGGGGCTTGTATGGTTTGCTGGGCATTGGCAAAGGCGACAAGGACAAGATGTACGCCCAGCACCAACGCAACTACCGTTTCTTTGACGCGCCGGTCGGGCTCATGTTCACGATTGACCGCGTGCTGGAGCGCGGCAGCCTGCTCGACTACGGCATGTTTCTGCAAAGCATCATGGTCGCCGCCAGGGCTCAGGGTCTCCAGACGTGCCCACAAGCGGCTTGGAATATGTTTGCCAAGATCATCCTGCCGCATATTGGCGCCGGCGATGGCGAAATGTTGGTTTGTGGCATGGCGTTGGGCTATGCCGACGAGTCGGCTTTGGTGAATACTTTTTACACGTCCCGGGTCAGTGCCAGAGACTTCACCACTTGGGTGAAATGAGTCGTCTCGGGTGCCGGTTGCGGGTAAAGTCAGGGGTTGTCCATTTAACTTTCTTTGAAAGCGTTTTTTCATGACCATGACCACCACCCCTTCCGGCCTTCAATATGAAGACACGGTGCTCGGCACCGGTGCCATTGCCAAAGCGGGCCAAGAAGTCAGCGTTCATTACACCGGCTGGCTGTTCAACGATGGCGTGCAGGGTGCTAAGTTCGACTCCAGCAAAGACCGTGGCCAGCCATTTGGCTTTTCGTTGGGTGCCGGCCAAGTCATTCGCGGCTGGGACGAAGGCGTTCAAGGCATGTCGGTCGGTGGCACGCGCCGCTTGGTAATTCCTGCAGAGTTGGGCTACGGCGCACGCGGTGCTGGCGGCGTGATTCCGCCGAACGCCACCTTGCTGTTCGAAGTCGACTTCCTCGGCTGATCGTCTCACCTCCTTCTGCTCACTTCTGCAGATACAGCCGCGCTCACCCGCGGCCCTGCCCCTGACATGATCATCACCAGCCTGCTCGACACCGATCTGTACAAGTTCACCATGATGCAGGTGGTGTTGCACCAATTTCCAGGTGCGCAGGTCGAATACCGCTTCAAGTGCCGCAATGCGGACAGTCCGGGCGTCAGTCCGCTGGCACCGATGGTGAATGAAATCCGTGAGGAAATTCGCGGGCTGTGCAGCTTACGGTTTCAAGATGCAGAGTTGGCCTATCTGCAATCCATGCGCTTTATCAAGAGTGACTTCGTAGATTTTCTGGGGCTGTTTCGGCTGAATGAAAAATACGTCACCGTCACGGCCTTGCCTTCTGGTGAAATTGAAGTGTCCATCAAAGGCCCATGGCTTCACACGATTCCGTTTGAAATTCCGATACTGGCCATCATCAATGAGGTGTACTTTCGGAACACACAGAAATTACCTGACGTCATGGAAGGCCGTCGCCGATTAGACGTGAAGATTGAGCAACTCAAAGGCGAAGGCCTGAGCGCGCTGAAGATCGCTGACTATGGCAGCCGCAGGCGCTTCAGCCGGGCCTGGCACGAAGAGGTGCTGCGCACCTTGACGGCACGACTGGGCGCTGGTGCAGCAGGGCAGTTTGCGGGAACCAGCAACGTGTTGTTTGCCATGAAACTGGGTTTGACCCCGCTGGGCACCATGGCCCACGAATTTTTGCAGGCCTGCCAGGCGCTGGGTCCGCGGTTGCGCGACAGTCAAGTGTTTGCGTTCGAGTCTTGGGCCCGCGAGTACCGCGGCGACCTTGGCATCGCGCTGAGCGACGTCTACGGCATGAGCGCTTTTTTACGCGACTTCGATATGTACTTTTGCAAACTCTTTGACGGTGCTCGGCACGACAGTGGTGACCCAGCCGCTTGGGGTGAGCGCTTGATCCAGCACTACCGAATCAACCGCGTCGATCCGCGCACCAAGACGCTGATCTTTAGCGATGGACTGACGGTGCCCAAAACCATCGAGTTGTACAGGCAGTTCAAAGGACGTTGCCAACTGGCCTTCGGAATTGGCACCAACCTGACCAATGACCTTGGATATGAGCCGTTGCAGATTGTCATCAAGATGGTTCAGTGCAACGGACAGCCGGTAGCCAAGGTGTCAGATACGCCATCGAAAAACATGTGCGATGACGTGAAGTACTTGGCCTATTTGCGGCAAGTGTTTGAGATTGAATAGATTGTCAACCTTTTGTAATTTTCGCGGCAAAGACTGAATGAGGGGTTTTAATCATGTTGACGGCTCTGATCATTGTTTTTGTCTTGGCTTATGTTGCCATCGCCTTTGAGCACCCGCTGAAGATCAACAAGTCGGCCTCTGCGTTGATTGGGGCCGGGTTGTTGTGGACGATTTATGCCCTTGCTTCCGGCGATGGCCAAGCCGTCAGCAAGGAGCTTGGCGATTCGCTGATGGGCACGGCGCAGATTGTGTTTTTCTTGATCGGTGCGATGACCATCGTTGAGGTGGTCGATTCGCACAATGGATTTGAGGTCATTACCTCGCGCATCCGGACGCCTAAGCTGTCAACCCTGATGTGGTTGGTCGGCATTGTCACTTTTTTCTTGAGCTCGATCCTTGACAACCTGACCACGACGATCGTCATGGTCTCTCTGATGAAAAAGTTGCTCGGCAAGCGCGATGACCGATTGTTTTTCGCCGGCATCATCATCATTGCGGCGAATGCCGGTGGCGCTTGGACCCCGATTGGCGATGTGACCACGACGATGCTGTGGGTTGGCGGACAAATCACCACGCTGGCCATAATGAAGAGCGTGTTCCTTGCCTCCATGGCTAACTTGTTGGTGCCGCTGCTCGTTGTGACCTGGGTGATGCGCGGAAAAGTTGTGGTGGCGCCTGTGCGTAGGGTCGGCAGTGAGGGCGTTGCTCAAACAACGGCTTTCGAGAGCAATTTAATGTTCTGTTTGGGGCTTGGCGTGTTGGTGGCCGTGCCAGTCTTTAAAACCTGGACGCAGCTGCCACCCTTCATGGGAATTTTGCTGGGCCTCGGCATTCTTTGGTTGGTTGGCGACTTGTTGCACCGCCACAAAGAAGATGATCAAAAGGAGCATCTGACGCTGGTCAGTGCCTTGTCGCGTATCGACATGAGCTCAATCACTTTTTTCATTGGTATTTTGCTGGCGGTTGCCGCACTGGAGCACACCCATATCTTGACATCTATTGCTACTTGGTTGGACAAAGAAGTTGGGCGCCAAGACATTATCGTCGGGCTGATCGGGCTGGTTAGCGCCGTGGTCGACAACGTTCCGCTGGTGGCCGCGTCGATGGGCATGTACAGCTTGGCGAACTACCCGGCGGACAGTTTTTTATGGGAATTTATGGCCTACTGCGCCGGCACCGGAGGATCGATTTTGATCATCGGTTCGGCGGCTGGCGTCGCCGCTATGGGCATCGAAAAAATTGACTTCATCTGGTACTTGAGAAAAATCAGTCTCTATGCATTGCTCGGTTATTTTTCCGGCGCCGTGCTTTACATACTGCAATACAACCTGACTCACTAAGGACGAAATATGAAACACCGAATTTTGGTTGCGCGCGCTGTTTTCCCCGAAATCATCGAACGCTTGTCGCAGCATTTCGAGGTCGAATCAAATCAGGCGGACGCGCTTTGGTCCAAAGCCGAACTGATCGAACACCTGAAAGGCAAGCAGGGCGTTTTCACGACGGGTGGCGAACGGATTGATGCTGAGGTACTCGCGGCTTGCCCCGACCTCAAAATCTGCGCCAATATGGCTGTCGGCTACAACAACTTCGACATCGATGCGATGACAGCTGCGGGGGTACTGGGTACCAACGCGCCCGATGTGCTGACCGAAACTACCGCTGACTTTGGCTTTGCGCTGATGATGGCAACCGCCCGCCGGATGACTGAAAGCGAGCATTTTTTACGTGCCGGAAAATGGACCAAGTGGGGCTTTGACATGTTCGCTGGTTCTGACATTCATGGCTCGACACTCGGCATTTTGGGCATGGGCCGCATTGGCCAGGGCATTGCCAAGCGCGGTGCCCACGGCTTCGGCATGAAGGTGATTTACCACAACCGTTCACGCTTGGATGCATCGCTCGAAGCTGATTGCAAGGCCCGCTATGTCAGCAAGGAAGAGTTGTTGAAAACCGCTGACCATGTGGTGTTGGTGGTGCCTTATTCGGCGGCATCGCACCACACCATTGGTGCGGCTGAGCTGGCACTGATGAAGCCAACGGCGACACTAGTGAACATCGCGCGGGGCGGCATTGTGGATGATGCTGCTTTGGCTCAGGCGCTGAAAAACAAAGTCATTGCAGCCGCAGGTCTGGATGTGTATGAAGGTGAGCCGAAGGTGCATCCTGACCTGCTTGACGTGTCGAACGTGGTGTTGACCCCGCACATCGCCAGTTCGACGATGCCAACGCGGCTCGCAATGGCGTCTTTGGCGGCTGATAACCTGATTTCTTTTTTAAGCGGAAAGCCACCCCTCACGCCACTCAATGTCGCCGTGCTTCAAAGTAAGTGAGTCACTTGATTGAGTCGTGAGTTAAGCCGTTCATAAGGGTCTTCATGTCGGATGTGTTTGCGTGGTGTTTGTTGGTACTGACCGTTGTCAGTGTGTTGTTGCTAATGGCATTGTTGTTTGTTCAACAACGCGCGCGGCCTGAAGCCCCGCAGAAAGTCTTGAACGAATTGGCTAGTCTGGCATCGGCCAATGAACGGCTTGAGCGTGAACTGCGCACGGAGGTACAGTCCAGTGCGCGCGGCATCCGTGCCGATTTGACGCAGGGGCTGTCGCTTTTTCAGCAAGCGTTGCTGGCGCAGTCAAGCGATGTTGCGCGCACGCAAAACGAGCAGATCGATTCCTTTCGCATGCAACTTGGCGCCATGCAGCAGCATGTGTCTGAGTCACTGCAGCGTTTCTCTGATGGCTTGAACGAACAGTTGCGTCTGGTCTCTGAAGGCAACGAGCGCAAGCTTGGCGAAGTGCGACTGGTGGTGGAGCAGCGGCTCACCGCCTTGCAGGAAGGCAACGAGAAAAAGCTCGACCAGATGCGCGCGACCGTTGACGAAAAACTCCAAGCGACGCTGGAAACCAGGCTTGGCGAAAGCTTCAAACAAGTCGCCGACAGGTTGGAGCAAGTGCACAAGGGACTGGGTGAAATGCAAAGTTTGGCGCAGGGTGTGGGTGACCTCAAGCACTTGCTGACCAACGTCAAAACGCGCGGTATTTTTGGTGAGGCGCAGCTTGCCGCCTTGCTCGAACAGGTCTTCACGGTAGATCAATACGCTGCCCAAATTGCCACCCGCCCCGGGGGCAAGAACACGGTGGACTTTGCTATCAAGCTGCCCGGACGGAGTGACTCCGGCGAGCCGCTGTGGTTGCCGATTGACGCGAAATTCCCGAACGAAGATTACGAGCGCCTGCTGGACGCACAGCAACGCGCTGACGCCGCCGGCGCCGAGGTGGCTGGCAAGGCACTGGAGGTGCGCATTCGCCTGGAAGCCAAATCCATCAGTGACAAATACATCGAGCCGCCTTACACCACCGACTTTGCGATTTTGTTTTTGCCGACCGAAGGCCTTTACGCGGAAGTGCTGCGGCGTCCGGGTTTGATGGAGTCGCTGCAGCGCGATCATCGCGTCGTGTTGGCAGGCCCGACCACTTTGCTGGCCATGCTCAACTCACTGCAAATGGGCTTCAGAACCTTGGCGCTGGAGAAGCGTTCGAGCGAGGTTTGGCAAGTGTTGGGCGCAGTCAAAACCGAGTTTGGCAAATTTGGTGACGTGCTTGCCAAGGTCAAGTCGCAGACCGAGACAGTGCTAAACACCTTGAACAGCGCCGAGCAACGCAGCCGTGTCATGGGCAAGGCTCTGCGCCAAGTAGAGGCCTTGCCCGAATCCGAGTCTGCCAGGCTGATTCCCATCGACCGAATCGATCCGCTAGACCGCGATGTGGATTAACCGATGCTCATGAGTGGCGACACATGACCCCCGAGTTAGTCCGCATCATCTTGGCCCAGATCTGCCTTCACGCCTGCATGGCGGGTACGCGTATGGCGGCGCCTCTATTGGCCTTGCATCAGGGCTACAGCCCAGTGGCGGTGGGTGTGTTGCTGGCTTTATTTGCATTGACACAAGTTTTTCTGGCCTTGCCAGCAGGTCGTTACGCCGATAGACATGGGCTCAGAAAGCCGCTGATTTTTAGCATGCTGGCGTCTATGACGGGGGCCGGTGCCGCTATGGCTTTTCCGGTGTTTCCAGTGCTTTGTTTCGCCGCCTTGATGACCGGTGGCGCGACTGGTGCAGCGGTGATTGCGCTGCAGCGCCACGTGGGCCGGGCAGCCAATGGTGCTTTGCAGCTGAAGCAGGTTTTCAGTTGGCTCTCTATTGGCCCAGCAGTTTCAAATTTCATTGGCCCGTTCTCGGCCGGTATGTTGATTGACCATGTGGGCGCAGGCTCCGGCGGCGAACTGGGTTATCGGGCGGCTTTTTTGATGATGGCGATACTGCCATTGGCCAGTTGGTGGCTGCTCCGGCGTGTGCGTGAATTACCGCCTATTGTTGTTGCTCCGGGCAGTCCAGCTCCAAAGACCTGGGACTTGCTGGGCGATATGACATTCAGGCGGCTCATGTTAGTCAATTGGTTTTTATCCTCGTGCTGGGATGTTCATACCTTTGTTGTTCCTGTTCTGGGCTTTGAGCGTGGTATCCCGGCCTCTGTGATCGGCACTATTCTGGGCGCGTTCGCCATCGCAGCTGCAGCTGTACGCATCATCCTGCCGCTGGTCGCTAACCGGCTGCGCGAGTGGGCTGTGTTGTGTACTGCGATGCTGATCACGGGGCTGCTTTTTGGGTTTTATCCGTTCATGACAACTGCTGTGGGGATGGGCGTGTGCTCTGTCATGCTCGGCTTGACGCTTGGCATGGTGCAGCCCATGGTGATGAGCATGCTTCACCAGATCACGCCTGAAACTCGTCATGGCGAGGCGCTGGGTTTGCGTCTGATGGCGAACAACGCCTCAAGCGTCATCATGCCTTTGTTGTTCGGTACAACAGGTGCTGTCATTGGCATTGCCGGTGTGTTTTGGATGACGGGCACCGTGGTGGGTGCAGGCTCACGTTTTGCTTGGCTATTGAAAGAAAGTTTGCCGTCCAGTCCGCACAGCTCAAATTCTCCACATGGGCCGCACGGGCACTGAACTTACAACTCGTAAAAGCTCTTGATGGCGTCCCACGCATCCTGCGGGTCGTCGACGTAGGTCAAGAGATCCAAGTCTTCCGGTGAGATGGCGCCTTCCTCAATAAGCACGTCAAAGTTCAACAGACGCTTCCAGTAGCTGCTGCCAAATAAAACGATTGGCACTGGTTTGGCTTTTTTAGTTTGTACCAGCGTGATGACTTCAAACAACTCGTCGAGTGTGCCGAAGCCACCTGGAAAAGCCACCAATGCTTTGGCGCGCATCATGAAGTGCATCTTGCGCATGGCGAAGTAATGAAACTTGAAGTTCAGCGATGGCGACACATACGGGTTTGACTTTTGCTCATGCGGCAACGCGATATTGAGGCCAACGTTGGGCATGCCCAACTCGTGCGCCCCACGGTTGGCCGCTTCCATGATGCCTGGCCCTCCGCCAGTGCAAATGAACAATTGCTCTTGGGGCGAACTGGCTTTGCTGTGTGCCGCCACCAGTCGGCTGAAGAGGCGGGCTTGATCGTAATATTTAGAATTTCGAACGTGCCGCTCAGCCACCACGATAGCAGCTACATCGCCCGATTTTTTGGCTGAGGCGAGTGCTGCATTGGCTTGTTCAGGCGCAGGAAAACGAGCGCTGCCAAACACCACGATGGTGTTTTCAATGCCTTGGGCTTGTTGCTCTGATTCAGGCTTGAGCATTTCAAGCTGCATGCGCAAGCCGCGGGTTTCGCGGCGCAATAGGAATTCTGGGTCGGCAAATGCCAGCCGGTAAGCATCTGGGTTCAGCGCATAACCTTGATTGGAATGCGCTTGGAGTTCAGCCCAGGCGTCGGCGAGGGGACTATCGGAGAGTTCTTGAGTGGATTTCATCACCCCATTGTCGACCAGCTATCCCGCCCCGCTGAAGCTGAACACTGGCCGCATGGCGCCGCCAGTTGATGTCAAAACTTAAACGCGCTTGCGGTATTCGCCCGTGCGGGTATCGATCTCGACGACGTCACCTTGCGCGACGAAGATCGGCACGCCGATGTCAAAGCCGGTGGCGATCTTGGCTGGCTTCAGCACTTTGCCGGAGGTGTCGCCTTTGACGGCAGGCTCGGTCCAAGTGATTTCGCGCTGCACGCTGGTCGGCACTTCAACGGAAATGGCCTTGCCGTCATAGAAGACGACTTCGAGTTCCATGCCGTCTTGCAGGTAGTTTAAGGCGTCACCCATGTTTTCGGCTTCGACTTCGTACTGGTTGTACTCAGCGTCCATGCAGATGTACATTGGGTCGGCGAAGTAGGAATAGGTGCAATCTTTTTTGTCGAGAATGACTTGGTCAACCTTGTCGTCGGCCTTGAACACTTGTTCGGTGTTGAAGTTGGCGATCAGGCTTTTCAGCTTCATGCGCACCGTGGCAGAGTTACGACCGCCGCGGCTGTATTCGGTTTTCAGCACGACCATCGGGTCCTTGCCGTGCATGATGACGTTGCCGGCGCGGATTTCTTGAGCGATTTTCATAAGAATTTGAAGGTAAGGCCACAGCCGGAGCGGGTTGGCGCTGGCGTGATGCGGCAAGTTAGCGGGGTGCAGAGTGGCTGGATGACCAGACCGACAATTCCCCAAAAGCCTCTGATTTTAGCGGTTTTTAGCCACAAACTGAAGTAGACGACTTGTCATGTCGTCTTGCACGAGCAGCGCTCTCCGCGCTGCTTCGGCATGCAGGTGCCAGTCGGCCAGGTCGGCGGCGCTGGGGGCGGCCAGATTTTCACCATCTGTGTTCCATGCGCGGTGAAATGCTTTGAGCGAGTCGGGGGCGTCCAGCTGCTGCAAAAAAGCCTCTAGTTTGGGCAGATGCGCGCCATCGTCCTGGGGGTAAATGCTCCAAATGAAGGGCTTGCCAGCCCACAGAGCGCGCAACACCGAGTCTTCACCGCGCACAAAATTCAAGTCGCAACGCCAGAGCAGGTGGTCATACTCGGTCTGGCTCAGCCACGGCAGCCAAGTGATGCGGCGTAGATCGGGTTCGGTTTTCAAATGGCTTAACACCGCCTTGACAGCCCGAGCTGTCCGACCTGCCGTCACCAACAGCTCGACGGGTCGACCGGCCAGCCCATGGCGCGACCATTCGGCCAGCAATACAGCGAGGGCCGGTGGTTCGTAACAAAACAGCGAGACCCGCAGTCGAGGCGAGTCACCTTGCAGCTCGTCCTGCGCTTCAGAATCAGCCATGGGCTTGAGTAGCCAGGGCTCGCGTAGCAAGCCGCCTGTCTTGGGTGTGAATCCAGGGTAAAAAAACCATTTGGTCCAGCCCGCTGCTGGCCCGTGATTGACCAGCGACGGCATGGCATGGCAGCGTTCAACATAGCTTTCAGCCGACAGGTATTCAAGATTCAACCAGCATCGCACTGGCTGACATTGCGCGGGCTGCGCCACCCAAACCGTCAGAAATTCAGATGGAATTTCGCACCCAAAGGCTTCTATCAGCACGTCGCCAGGTTGCTTGGTGAGGCGGGCGGTAACCGCAGAGGATTCAACTGACTGCGCCCATGGCAGCACCTCAACAGCCTCGGCGCCCGCCGGTGCCATCCAGCTCAGGGCCGAGGCGTCGTCAACCCACAAACGTACGCTTTCGCCACGTGCTGCTAAGTCGGCGCTGAGCCGCCAGCAGACGCCAATGTCCCCAAAGTTATCGATGACTTTGCAAAAAATGTCCCATTGGCGGCGGCGATTCATGCAAGGATTGTCCACAATACGGCAGCGCTGCCGCAAACTGACCGGCTGTTCCAAAACCGTGACCCAGCCTCACGAATTTGATCCTCAACT
>CANFWV010000061.1 GCA_947450695.1 Comamonadaceae bacterium | reverse complement strand
TTTTGACCGCTTCACGGCGTTGATGGAAGCTGGGCCACAAGCGCCTGCTGGAGTTCAATAAATGCCAAAGCGCACAGACATTAAATCGGTCCTCATCATCGGGGCCGGCCCCATCATCATCGGTCAGGCATGCGAGTTCGACTACTCCGGTGTGCAAGCTTGCAAGGCGCTGCGCGAAGAGGGTTACAAGGTCATTTTGATCAACAGCAACCCGGCCACGATCATGACTGACCCGGCCACCGCCGACGTCACCTATATCGAGCCGATCACCTGGCAGACGGTTGAGAAAATCATCGCCAAAGAGCGGCCTGATGCAATCTTGCCAACCATGGGCGGACAGACCGCGCTGAACTGCGCGCTCGACCTGTGGCGCAACGGTGTGCTGGAAAAATACAGTGTCGAGCTGATCGGTGCCACGCCCGAAGCCATCGATAAAGCCGAAGACCGGCTGAAGTTCAAAGACGCGATGACCAAGATCGGTCTTGGCTCAGCCCGCTCCGGCATTGCCCACACCATGGACGAAGCCTGGATCGTGCAAAAAACGCTGGGTTTCCCAACCGTCATTCGCCCTAGCTTCACGCTGGGCGGCACCGGCGGCGGCATTGCCTACAACCCAGAAGAGTTTGATGAAATTTGCAAGCGCGGACTAGAAGCTTCGCCGACCAACGAGCTCTTGATTGAGGAGTCGCTGCTGGGTTGGAAAGAGTACGAGATGGAAGTGGTCCGCGACAAAGCTGACAACTGCATCATCGTCTGCTCAATTGAAAACTTAGACCCGATGGGCGTGCACACCGGTGACTCGATCACCGTGGCACCAGCCCAAACGCTGTCCGACAAGGAATACCAGATTCTGCGCAATGCCTCTTTGGCTGTGCTGCGCGAAATCGGCGTCGACACCGGCGGCTCAAATGTGCAGTTCTCGATCAACCCGGACGACGGCCGCATGGTCGTGATCGAGATGAATCCGCGCGTTTCGCGTTCTTCTGCTTTGGCGTCTAAAGCGACTGGCTTTCCGATTGCCAAAGTGGCGGCCAAGCTGGCCATTGGCTACACGCTGGATGAGTTGCGCAACGAGATCACCGGTGGTGCGACGCCAGCCAGTTTCGAGCCGAGCATCGATTACGTGGTGACCAAGATTCCACGTTTTGCGTTTGAAAAATTCCCTACGGCTGATTCACGTCTGACGACGCAGATGAAGTCGGTCGGCGAAGTCATGGCGATGGGCCGGACTTTCCAAGAATCGTTCCAGAAAGCCTTGCGCGGGCTGGAAGTCGGCGTTGACGGCATGAACGAAAAAACGCAAGACCGCGAAGTGCTCGAGAAGGAACTCGGTGCACCGGGCCCAGACCGCATTTGGTATGTGGGCGACGCGTTTGCGATGGGCCTGAGCGTTGAGGAAGTCTTTGCACTGACGAAAATCGACCGCTGGTTTTTGGTGCAGATCGAGCAGATCGTCAAGATCGAACTTGAGCTGGAAATCACGACACTCGACAAGATCGATGCCGTCACGCTGCGCGCGCTGAAGCAAAAAGGCTTTTCAGACCGCCGCTTGGCCAGGCAGCTCAAGACCACCGACACCGCCATTCGCGAGAAGCGCATTGCGCTGGGCGTGCGCCCGGTCTACAAGCGGGTTGACACTTGCGCTGCAGAGTTCGAAACCAACACCGCCTACCTTTACTCGACCTACGAGTCTGCACACCCTCTGAATTCAAGCAGCGAATGCGAAGCCGCACCGACTGACAAAAAGAAAATCATGGTGCTGGGCGGTGGTCCAAACCGCATCGGCCAAGGCATCGAGTTTGACTATTGCTGCGTGCACGCGGCGATGGCCATGCGCGAGGACGGCTACGAGACCATCATGGTCAACTGCAATCCTGAGACAGTGTCGACTGACTACGACACCTCAGACCGTCTGTACTTTGAGCCGTTGACGCTGGAAGACGTCCTCGAAATCGTCGATAAAGAAAAGCCGTTTGGTGTCATCGTTCAATACGGTGGTCAGACGCCTTTGAAACTGGCGCTCGACCTCGAATCCAATGGCGTGCCGATCATCGGAACCTCGCCCGACATGATCGATGCGGCCGAAGACCGTGAGCGCTTTCAAAAGCTGTTGCACGAACTCAAGCTGCGCCAACCGCCAAACGCTACAGCACGCACCGAACCTGAAGCGCTTGAAAAAGCCGCAGCCCTCGGTTATCCGCTGGTGGTTCGACCAAGCTATGTGCTGGGTGGCCGCGCCATGGAAATCGTGCACGAGCAGCGCGACCTGGAACGCTACATGCGCGAAGCGGTCAAGGTCAGCCACGACTCACCGGTGTTGCTGGATCGCTTCCTGAACGACGCGATTGAATGTGACGTCGACTGCATTCGTGACTCTGTGGGTGCCACCTTTATCGGCGGCGTGATGGAGCACATCGAACAAGCTGGTGTGCACAGCGGCGACTCAGCATGTTCGCTGCCACCGTACTCCTTGAGCGCAGAAACCGTCACCGAAATCAAGCGCCAGACAGCCGCGATGGCGAAGGCTCTGAACGTGGTCGGCTTGATGAATGTGCAGTTTGCGATCCAACACATTGACGGCCTGGACGTGATTTACGTGCTTGAAGTCAATCCTCGTGCCTCGCGTACCGTGCCGTTTGTCAGCAAGGCCACTGGAATTCAGTTGGCCAAAGTGGCTGCGCGTTGTATGGCTGGCCAGTCCTTGGCATCGCAAGGCATCACAAAAGAAGTCACGCCGCCTTACTTCAGCGTGAAAGAAGCGGTTTTCCCGTTCGTCAAGTTCCCTGGCGTTGACACGATCCTCGGCCCTGAGATGAAGTCGACGGGCGAAGTCATGGGCGTTGGCAAGACCTTTGGCGAGGCTTTTGTGAAGTCGCAGCTCGGTGCTGGCACCAAGCTGCCGACCGCTGGCCGCGTGTTTTTGACGGTCAAGAACAACGACAAACCGCGCGCGGTCGAAGTCGCCCGTGCACTGGTCGCGCTGAAGTTCGATCTGGTGGCCACTAAAGGCACGGCCGCGGCGATCAATTCAGCCGGCATTGCTTGCGGTGTCGTCAACAAGGTAACCGAAGGCCGGCCGCACGTGGTTGACATGATCAAGAACAACGAGATTGTGCTGGTCATCAACACCGTCGAGGAGCGTCGGAATGCGATTGCCGATTCGCGGCAGATTCGCACCTCGGCCTTGCTTGCCCGGGTGACGACCTTCACCACCATCGCCGGTGCTGAAGCTGCCGTGCAAGGCATGGTGCACATGGACAATTTGAGTGTGGTGTCGCTGCAAGAGTTACACGCCCAACTGGCCTGATGCAGGTATTTCTGTGTATTTGCATTAAACTCAATTTTTGAAGAACACGCCGCCGCCAGGTGACTGGTGGCGGTTTCGCTTTTGTTGGAGCCAAAAATCATGACGACCATTCCTATCACCACGCGCGGCGCAGAAAAACTAAAAGTCGAGCTGCACCAGTTGAAAACTGTTGACCGCCCCTGGGTCATTGGTGCGATCGCCGAAGCACGCGCGCAGGGCGACCTAAGCGAAAACGCTGAATACGACGCTGCCAAAGACCGTCAAGGCTTCATCGAAGGCCGTATTCAAGAAATTGAAGGCAAGTTGTCGGCCGCGCAAATCATCGACCCCGTGTCGGTAGATGCCGGTGGGAAAGTGGTTTTTGGATCAACAGTTGCTCTGGAAGACGAAGACACCGGCGATAAAGTGACCTATCAAATCGTCGGTGAAGACGAGGCTGATTTGAAGCTGGGACTGGTCAATATCAGTTCCCCAATTGCGCGTGCCTTGATCGGCAAGGGCGAAGGCGATACCGCTGAAGTGCGGGCACCAGGAGGCATCAAACGCTACGAAATCATGGCGGTTAAATACATCTGAAAGCCGCTGTGAAAGCGCGTTTCGTTGTTTTGCTGTCGGCTCTGTGGTGGGGCAGCCTGAGCGGCTTGGGCTTTGTCGTGGTGCCATTGCTGTTCACGCATTTGGGCTCACCCGCTGAAGCTGGGGCCATGGCCGCCAAACTGTTCACCGCCCAAACTTGGTTGTCCGTCGCATGCGGCATGATGCTGCTAGTGTTACTCAACAAAAGAGACGACGTTGAGGTGGTTCCTGAATCACGCGCCACCATGGCTTGGGTCGTGGCGGGCATGCTACTGGCCTTGCTGGTCGAATTTGGCGTGGCAGTGCAGATTGTCAGCGCCCGCTCCACCGGTGGCAATTTGCGACTTTGGCATGGCGTGGGCAGCGCCATGTATCTGGGGCAATGGTTCTGCGCTAGCTTGCTTTTGTGGCGCCTGACACGCGAACGCCCCTGATTGCTGATTGGCAGATCACTGGAAGTTGCAGCGCCTCAAGGCTTTTTCAAGCAGCTCGTTCAGCGGCTTCCAAGGTGTTGACTAGCAACATGGTGATAGTCATGGGGCCAACACCCCCTGGCACTGGGGTGATGTAGCTAGCGACTTCTTTGACGCCTGCAAAATCAACATCACCGCAGAGCTTGCCTTCGTCATTTCGGTTCATGCCTACGTCAATCACCACCGCGCCCGGCTTGACCATGTCTGCTGTCAGTACATTGCGTTTACCCACTGCGGCAACGATCACATCGGCCTGCAAAGTCATTTCCTTGAGGTTGGCCGTGGCACTGTGGCAGATGGTGACGGTGGCATTTTGCTGCAGCAGCATCAGTGCCATCGGTTTGCCAACGATGTTGCTGCGGCCAATCACCACCGCATGCTTGCCGCGCAGGTCGTAGCCTTTGCCGTCGTTCAGTGATTCGAGCATCTTCATGCAGCCGTAAGGTGTGCAGGGCCAGAAGCCTGG
Source organism: Comamonadaceae bacterium (assembly GCA_947450695.1). Classification (GTDB taxonomy): domain Bacteria; phylum Pseudomonadota; class Gammaproteobacteria; order Burkholderiales; family Burkholderiaceae_C; genus Polaromonas. Next base: position 13,453 of record CANFWV010000061.1, on the reverse strand, counting down.
CTGGCCAACCATCAGTGCACCTGCGCTGGCGACGTGAAAGCCGTCCACATCTTTAGCCGGTGAAATGGCCTCAATGACTTTTTGCGCATCAATGTGTTTGGGCAGCGGTAACTGAACCAAGATACCGTGAATCGCAGGATCTTGGTTCAGAGCGTCTACGCGCGTGAGCAAAGCGGCTTCACTCAAGTCGGCGGGATATTGCTCCAACACCGAGTGCAGACCGTTGTCGTTGCAGCCTTTGACTTTGTTGCGCACATAGACCTGACTGGCGGGGCTTTCACCGACCAAAATAACGGCCAGTCCAGGAACGATGCCTTTAGCCCTGAGGGCGACGGCCCGACGGGCCACATCAGCGCGCAGTTGGGCTGAAAGGGCGATTCCATCAATGAGTTGTGCGGTCATCTTCTCGACTTTAAAGTGAAAACGCCCGCAGTATGTGAACCACGGGCGTTGATTGAACTGTCTTGGCTAAGTTTGATTGGCTCAGGCTTTTGTTGACGCGGAAGTGGAGCCCAGAGCGATTTTTAGCAGGTCGGCTACGGTGTTGGCGTTCAGTTTTTCCATGATGTTGGCGCGATGCGCTTCAACCGTCTTGATGCTGATGCCGAGGTCATCAGCAATTTGTTTGTTGAGTCGGCCTGCGACGATGCGTTCAAGCACTTGCGCTTCACGTGAAGTGAGTTTGGCCAGCAACGCGTCACGGCTGGCCGAGTGTTGATGCTCACTGAAAGCGTCTTTGGCTTGGTCAAGCATGCGCTCCACCAAGCTCACCAAAGCCGCTTCTTGGAACGGTTTTTGGATGAAATCCATCGCACCTTTTTTCATCGTATCGACCGCCATCGGCACGTCGCCGTGGCCGGTGATAAAGACGATGGGCAGGGGTGATTTGCGTTCGACCAGTCGGTCTTGCAGCTCGAGCCCGGTCATGCCGCCCATACGAATATCGACGATCAGACAAGCGACTTCACGCGGATCGTAACGATTTAGAAACGTTTCGGCCGAGTCGTAGCAGCGGACCCGGTAATCCTTGCCTTCAAGTAACCACTGAAGTGAATCGCGAACAGCCTCGTCATCATCGACAACGTAAACGGTGCCCTTTTTCGGAATCAAGCTCATGCAAATCCTTTAACCATCAATGTGCGCTTCTTCCGCCTTTCGCGCTTGCAATTTCTGCCAGCGTGGGTGCGGTTGTCAGCAGGGGTTTGACCGGGAGCCAAAAGGTAAATCGGCAGCCCACAACCTCGTCTGCATTGTAGAGGTTCTCCGCCTGCATTCGTCCCTGGTGGGACTCGACGATGCTACGGCAAAGTTTCAGGCCAATGCCCATGCCTTCCGCCTTGGTCGAGTAAAAGGCTTCATAGAGTCGGGCCGTGACTTCTGGCGACAAGCCCTTGCCTGAATCGAGGATCGAGAATTCCACCACGCTCTGGTCATCGATCTGCTTGGGCACGACGCGCAGTTCAACGCTGCGGCGTGAACTCGGTCGTTTGGCCTGCTCGATGGACTCTGCCGCGTTCTTCATCAGGTTGATCAGTACCTGCTCAATCAGAATCGGATCGACAAGAATGGGCGGTAAACGGGCCGCGATGTAGTGAGTCAAACGGACATGGTGGCGGCGCAGTTCTATCTCGGCGAGTTCTAACGCATTACTCACGATGGTCGCGACGTCGGCCAAACTGCGATTGGGTTCGCTGCGCTTCACAAACGAACGGATACGCTGAATAATTTGCCCGGCTCGTTGTGCTTGGTGTGCTGTTTTTTCAAGGGCGCCAAGCAGGTCTTCAGTGCTGATGTTGTTGTCCTGAATGCGCGACACCATGCCGTTGCAGTAGTTGTTGATCGCGGTGAGTGGCTGGTTCAATTCATGCGCCACACTGGACGCCATTTCTCCCATAGTGATGAGCCGGCTGGCTGACTGCGCTCGTTCAGCTTGAAGCGCAGATTGTTCTTCGGCCTGCCGACGCGGCGTGATGTCAGTGGCGATGACCATTTGTGCAAGCCTGCCATCAACCCAGGTCAGATAACGTGATCGGACCTCCAACCACTTGCCTAGCGCAGGAACAAAGATTTCTGCATTTTCAGATTGTGCGGTTGTCAGTTCGTCAGTCGGAAGGCCGGCCAAACCGTCGACGTCCAAAGCGTCCACTGTGGGTGTTACGGCTGGCATCCCTGCCTGCGCAATCAGATTGATGTGGCCCGAGACTTCGCTGCCGAACCAAGCGCGGTAAAGCTTGTTCGCAAACAACAGTTCTTCGCAACCCAGCGGAGCGACTGAGACGGCCGCGTCCAGCCCCTCCAGCACCGTGGTGAAACGCTCGTAGGAGTGGGAAAGCTCTTCCCGAATACGCTTGGAGACGGTGATGTCGGTCATCGAGGTCATCCAGCCGGTTTGTTGTCCGCGTGGATCGATCAGCGGTGATACATACATGCGGGCATCAAAAATCACGCCGCCTTTGCGTTTAACGCGGACTTCAAAACCGCCTTGTGTCGACCGGCCCTTCAGCTCATCTTCCAGACGCGCAGCCAGCCATTCACGGTCTTGCTCGGGCCAGTAAGGGAAGGGCGCAATACGGCCCATCAATTCGTCCTCGCTCCATCCCGTCATCTGGCAAAAGGCGGGGTTGACGTAGGTGATACGGCCCTCTAAGTCGAGTGCGCGCATGCCGGTCAACATAGAGTTTTCCATGGCTCGGCGAAAGTTGGTTTCAGTGATCAAGGCCTCTTGTGCTTGCACCCGTCGACGGGTGTGACGCCAAGTGCCAAGCAGCATCCAAACCGTCAAGGCGCTCAAGGCTGAGACTAACCAGAAAAACCCGCTGCCCACCACCCCCAGTGAGGCGCGATACCCTTGGGCCCTGATCAGCAGGCCGTTGCCTACCGGAGAGACGGGAATTTCGTACACCGGTGCTTCATCAGCCCATGGCAGTAGCCTTGCGGCAGAGGTTCGCAGTGGCGGTAATCCACCGGCGAGCATGACACCCTGATCATCGAGCAGTGCAACAGCGTATTTAGCGCTGACCTCCGTGGGAACGCCGAATCTCAAGAGGCCATCAATGGAAAATTCACCCAAGATGACGCCGTCGAATTTACCTTGTTCGTCGAGCGGCAGCTGTAGTTGCAGTGTCGGTGCGACGGTGCCGCTGTCGTTTCGCAAGGTCAGAGGTCGTGAATAAACAGGTTGCCGAAGGTCACGTGCGAGTCCATAAGTCCCATCTGTTTCGCCGCTTTTGAGTTGTTCACCGTTGGCGCGCATTTGCGCTGCGTTGGCGCTCGAAGAGACATAGGCAACGCGCACTCGGCGCCGTGAATCGACCCATGTCACCGCCAGTAGTTCCGGATACTGGTTGATCAGCGACTCGACCTGCGAGATGAATTCGCCCTCGTTCACTTCTTTGTTAGAGATGTCGCGGCCCAGCCGCATCAACTGTTCTTGGCGCTCCAGAAGCCGAAGCCTCAACCTTTGCTGCGCATATTCAACATCCCGTCGAACCGCTTCTTGCTCGCGGTCAATTTCTTCTATTCTTAGATAGCCGAATGCTGCAATCACCGCAGACAAAAATAGAACCACTGAAAGTAGCGGCCCCAACGTGATGTACCGGTCTTGCCGTGATAGGGATTGCTTGCCCCACCAACTGCGCCACCACAACATCCAAATCTTGGGCGCACTGTCCGCTTTGTTTTTTTGATCGCTGGTGTTGGTTTCGTTGACTTGCATGTTCATTGCGAAGTTTATAGGAGCGAGTTGTACCGGTCTCTGTTCATCGAGCAAAACACGAAGATGTCGATATGATTTTGTAATATGAAATGCGTGGGCATCATTTGAAATTCAATAAAAAATATGAGAAACTGACCGATCTGGATCAAATTGCGTTTACAAACTAATTTGTCGACAGAATTTGATGTTTTTCAAGCGCTCCGACGCTTGCATGACTGGTGACACCGCTCAAAGCAACGGTAATTTAATAAGCAGGAGACAAACATGGCTGCCAACCCACAACAAGCCGGCACGGACAATCTGCGTGCTGCATCCACCGACGACGGCGCGTCCCTTGACAAGGACAATCAAGAAACCCGCGAATGGATGGACGCACTGTCCGCCGTGATAGAGAGCGAAGGCCCAGAGCGTGCGCACTTTCTCCTCGAGCAATTGCTTGAGCACGCGCGTCAGCAGAGCATCGATATGCCGTTCTCTGCCAATACCGGCTATGTCAACAGCATTGAGGTTGATAAGGAAGAGCGCTCACCAGGTAACCTGGAAATTGAAGGTCGTCTGCGGGCCTACATGCGCTGGAACGCGATGGCGATGGTCGTCAAAGCAAATCGTCTGCACCCTGTTGATGGCGGTGATTTGGGCGGTCATATCGGCTCGTTTGCTTCGCTGGCCAGCATGTTCGGTGCTGGCTTTAATCATTTTTGGCATGCTGAAAGTGAAAACCACGGCGGTGATTGTCTTTACATTCAGGGCCATGTGTCGCCTGGCGTTTATGCACGGGCTTACTTAGAAGGCCGGCTGACCGAGGAACAATTGTTGAACTTTCGTCAGGAAGTTGATGGCAAGGGTCTCTCCAGCTACCCACACCCCAAACTCATGCCGAATTTCTGGCAGTTCCCAACGGTGTCGATGGGTCTCGGCCCCTTGATGGCCATTTACCAAGCGCGTTTCCTCAAGTACCTGCACGCGCGCGGCATTGCAAACACCGAGAACCGCAAGGTCTGGGTTTTTTGCGGCGACGGCGAAATGGACGAGGTCGAGTCGATGGGTGCGATTGGTTTGGCCGCTCGCGAAAAGCTCGACAACCTGGTCTTCGTCATCAACTGCAACTTGCAGCGGCTTGACGGCCCGGTGCGCGGCAACGGCAAGATCATCCAGGAACTCGAAAGTGAGTTCCGCGGGGCCGGTTGGAACGTTCTCAAATTGATCTGGGGCAGCAACTGGGACCCGCTGCTGGCGCGTGACAAGGACGGCGCTTTGCGCAAGGTCATGATGGACACCTTGGATGGTGACTATCAAGCCCTGAAAGCCAACGACGGCGCTTATGTCCGCAAGCATTTCTTCGGTAAGGATCCGCGGACGCTGGAGATGGTTGCCAAGATGAGCGACGACGACATCTGGAACCTGCGCCGCGGTGGCCACGACTCGCAAAAAGTCTATGCCGCTTTCCACGCTGCAGTGAACCACACCGGCCAGCCCAGCGTGCTGCTGATCAAGACCGTCAAGGGTTTTGGCATGGGTAAAATTGGCGAGGGCAAGAACAACGTGCACCAAACCAAAAAGCTGGCCGACGAAGACATCAAAGCCTTCCGCGACCGCTTCAATATTCCTATTCCTGACAGCCAGCTAGCCGATATTCCGTTTTACAAGCCAGCCGAAGACACCCCGGAAATGCGCTACTTGCATGAGCGTCGCAAGGCTCTCGGCGGGTACTTGCCGCATCGTCGCGTGAAGGCAGACGAGCAGTTCACCGTGCCGTCGCTCGACACTTTCAAGTCTGTTATCGATCCGACCGCTGAAGGCCGCGAAATTTCGACCACCCAAGCCTATGTGCGCTTCCTCACACAGTTGCTGCGCGACCAAGCCCTGGGTCCGCGCGTGGTGCCGATTCTGGTCGACGAAGCCCGTACGTTTGGTATGGAGGGCTTGTTCCGCCAGATCGGTATTTACAACCCGGAAGGCCAGAAATACACGCCGGTCGATAAAGACCAGGTCATGTACTACAAGGAAGACGTCAAGGGTCAGATCCTGCAAGAGGGCATCAATGAAGCCGGCGGCATGAGCAGCTGGATTGCGGCGGCAACCTCGTACAGCACCAACAACCGGATCATGGTCCCTTTCTACGTGTACTACTCAATGTTCGGCTTCCAGCGCATTGGCGACCTCGCCTGGGCTGCTGGCGACATGCAGGCGCGCGGATTCTTGTTGGGTGGTACGTCGGGTCGCACCACGCTGAATGGTGAAGGCCTGCAGCACGAAGACGGTCACAGCCATATCTTGGCCAACACCATTCCCAACTGCATCAGCTATGACCCGACCTTCGCGCATGAAGTTGGCGTGATCCTTCACCATGGTCTGAAGCGCATGGTGGAACAGCAAGACAACGTGTATTTCTACATCACGCTGCTGAACGAAAACTATGCGATGCCCGGCCTGACCCCTGGCACCGAAGCGCAGATTATCAAAGGCATGTACCTGTGCAAGCCGGGCGGCAAGTCTGCCCAGCGCGTTCAGTTGCTGGGTTCCGGCACCATCCTGCGCGAAAGCATGGCGGCGCAAGAGTTGCTTGAACAAGATTGGGGCATTGCGGCGGACGTTTGGAGCTGCCCAAGCTTCAACGAGTTGACCCGTGAAGGCCAGGACTGCGAGCGTCACAACCTGTTGCACCCCACTTCTGAGCCTCGAGTTTCTTTTGTCAGTCAACAGCTGAGCAAGAGCGAGGGCCCGGTGGTTGCGTCGACCGACTACATGAAGGCTTATGCTGAGCAGATTCGGTCTTTCATTCCAAAGGGCCGCAACTACAAAGTGTTGGGTACCGACGGTTTTGGACGCAGCGATTTCCGGAGCAAGCTGCGTGAGCACTTCGAAATTGACCGTCATTACATTGTGTTGGCGGCGCTCAAGGCACTCAGCGAAGATGGCACGTTGCCGGTCGCGAAGGTAGCTGAAGCGATCAAAAAGTACGGTATCAACACCGACAAAATCAACCCGCTTTACGCTTGAGCCACGGCCTCATAGAGCGACTGACGAACTGGAGACAAAGAACATGGCATTGATAGATATTCAGGTTCCCGATATTGGTGATTTTGACCAGGTGACAGTCATCGAGATCCTGGTCAAACCGGGTGACACGGTCAAGGCAGACCAATCGCTTTTGACCGTCGAGTCTGACAAGGCATCGATGGAGATCCCGTCGAGCCACGGTGGCGTTGTCAAAGAGCTTCGCGTCAAGTTGGATGACAAGGTCAAGCAGGGCTCGATTGTGCTAGTACTGGAGGCTGAAGCTGGTGCCCCGGCAGCTGCTGTGTCTGTTCCCGCACCAGCGGCGCCCGTAGCCCAAGCCGCTGCAGTAGCCGCACCTGTGGCTGTGGCCAGCGCACCGGCTGCTCCGGTCGCAGCCGCGACGCCCGCACAAGCCATGCCTGCGCATGAGCCCACAGTCGTGTCCGGCCAACTCCCCCATGCCTCGCCCTCCGTGCGCAAATCAGCACGTGAAATCGGTGTGCCACTGGCCGAAGTCAAAGGAACCGGACCCAAAGGTCGCATCACCTTAGACGACGTGCAAGGCTTTGCCAAGTCCGTCATGGCTGGCGACGTGCGGACCCAAGCGCAGACGGCTAAAGCACCTGCTGGTTCGGGTGGATCCGGTGGCGACGGTGCCGCTTTGGGCTTGTTGCCCTGGCCGAAGGTCGACTTTGCCAAGTTCGGTCCGATCGAGCGCAAGGAGATGAGCCGGATCAAGAAAATCAGCGGCGCCAACTTGCTGCGCAATGCCATCATGATTCCGGCCGTCACCAACCATGACGATGCAGACATCACGGACCTTGAAGCCTTCCGTGTCTCGACCAACAAAGAGAACGAGAAGTCAGGCGTCAAGGTCACCATGTTGGCCTTTTTGATCAAGGCCATCGTCGCGACACTGAAAAAATACCCGGAGTTCAACAGCTCGCTCGACGGCGACGCCATCGTCTATAAAAACTACTGGCACATCGGCTTTGCGGCTGACACGCCGAACGGTTTGATGGTGCCGGTGATTCGCGATGCCGACCAAAAAGGTGTTTTGAAGCTCAGTCAAGAAATGGGCGAGCTGGCCAAAAAAGCCCGCGACGGCAAGTTGAGCTCGGCTGAAATGACAGGCGCCACCTTCACCATCTCCAGCCTCGGCGGCATTGGCGGCAAATATTTCCTGCCGATCATCAATGCCCCCGAAGTGGCGATCATGGGTGTTTCCAAGAGCACCATGGAACCCGTGTGGGATGGCAAACAGTTCGTACCGCGCCTGATGCTGCCGCTGAGTCTGACCTATGACCATCGCGTCATTGACGGTGCCGCCGCGGCCCGCTTCAATGTGTATTTGGGTCAGATTCTGGGTGACTTCCGCCGCGTCTTGCTCTGAGCTTCACAGCATGACAACCCTTGTTGTGGTGAAAAAAAATGGTCAGGTGGCGATAGCTGCTGACACCTTGGTGACCTTTGGCGACACTCGCTTAAGCAGTCGCTTTGAGTCGAACAGCAAGATCTTCAAAATCGACACGCCTGCGGGCGGCAGCTATATTGGCATGGCCGGAACCGTGGCGCACTTTCCAGTACTGCGCAAAGCGATGGCTGCTTTGCCCCGTGAGCATTTACGCTTTGGCAGCAAGGACGAAGTATTCGACACCTTCACGCGTTTACATCCAGTTCTGAAAGAAAGTTTTTTCTTGCAGACCAAGGAAGATGACAACGACCCTTACGAGTCGAGTCAGTTCAGTGTGGTCATCGCTAACGCAACGGGCATTTATGGCCTTTACAGTTACCGTGAAATTTTTGAATTCAAAGAATTTTGGGGTATTGGATCTGGCCGCAGCTTTGCGCTGGGGGCCATGCACAACAGCTGGGATAAAGCTAAATCAGCCCGTGAAATCGCGCTGGCTGGGATTCACGCCGGTATCGAATTTGACAAAAACTCTGCCGGACCGGTGGAAGTGTTCACCCTCAAGTTGAAAGCAAGTAAATGAGTCAAGCCCATCTGATCGAAGTCAAAGTACCAGACATCGGTGACTTTGCAGAAGTCACCATCATCGAAGTCTTGGTCAAGCCCGGCGACACCATCAGAGCCGAGCAAAGCCTGATCACGGTCGAGAGCGACAAAGCCTCGATGGAAATTCCAGCCAGCCATGCTGGTGTGGTTAAAGAACTCAAAGTCAAGATCGGTGACGCTGTGAAAGAAGGCTCGGTTCTGCTGATGCTGGAAGTCGTCGAAGTGATTGTTGCCCCAGCCAGTGCCGTCATTGCTGTCACTGCGCCTGCCGCCAGCGCGCCGGTTTTAGCTAGCCCAGTCGCGGCCTCTGCGGTTCCCACCGCGGCCAGCTTCGTCGGCAACGCCGACCTAGAATGCGACATGCTGGTTCTCGGCGCCGGCCCCGGGGGTTACTCTGCTGCTTTCCGCGCGGCTGACCTCGGCTTGAAAGTCATCTTGGTTGAACGCTACGCCACCCTGGGTGGTGTTTGCCTGAACGTCGGCTGCATCCCCTCCAAAGCGCTGCTGCACGTCGCCGCCGTGATGGACGAGGTCAAGCATTTCGACGTGCTCGGCGTGAGCTTTGGCGAGCCCGTGCTCGACATCAACAAGCTGCGCACGCACAAAGAAAAAGTCGTCGGCAAGCTCACCGGCGGTCTGGCCGCCATGGCCAAGATGCGCAAGGTCACTGTGGTTCGCGGTTACGGCAATTTTGTCGGTGCGAATCACGTTGAAGTGAGCGAGACGTCCGGCGACGCGCAAGCGCAGACCGGCAATAAGCAAACCATTGCGTTCAAAAAGTGCATCATCGCCGCCGGCTCCCAAGCGGTGCGCTTGCCCTTCATGCCTGAAGATCCGCGCGTGGTCGATTCGACCGGTGCGCTCAACCTCAAGGAAGTGCCGAAGCGCATGCTCATCTTGGGCGGCGGCATCATCGGCTTGGAAATGGGCACGGTTTATAGCACCCTCGGTGCCCGCCTTGATGTGGTCGAGATGATGGACGGCCTGATGCAAGGCGCTGATCGCGACTTGGTCAAGATCTGGCAAAAAATGAATGCGCCGCGTTTTGACAACATCATGCTCAAGACCAAAACCGTGGCCGCCAAAGCCACGCCGGCCGGCATTGAAGTCACGTTCGAAGGCGAGGGCGCTCCGGCCCCGCAAACCTACGACTTGGTGCTGCAGGCGGTTGGCCGTACGCCGAACGGCAAGAAGCTCTCAGCCGACAAGGCAGGCGTGAGTGTCAGCGACCGCGGCTTCATTCCGGTCGACATTCAGATGCGCACCAACGTGCCGCATATTTTTGCCATCGGCGACATCGTTGGTCAGCCTATGCTCGCGCACAAAGCTGTTCATGAAGCGCATGTGGCTGCCGAAGTCATCGCCGGTGAGTTGCTCGGCAACAAGGAATTAGCCAGTGCTGCGTTCAACGCTCGGGTGATTCCGAGTGTCGCCTACACCGACCCTGAAATTGCTTGGGTTGGCCTGACCGAAGACCAAGCCAAAGCGCAAGGCATCAAGGTGAAAAAAGGCCTGTTCCCCTGGACGGCTTCAGGTCGTGCGATTGCCAACGGCCGAGACGAAGGTGTCACCAAGCTGTTGTTTGACGACAGCCCGGAAGCGCACGGTCACGGCAAGATTTTGGGTGGCGGCATGGTCGGCACACATGCGGGCGACATGATCGGTGAGGTCGCTTTAGCGATCGAGATGGGCGCTGATGCCATTGACATTGGCAAGACGATTCACCCGCATCCGACACTCGGCGAAAGTATCGGCATGGCGGCGGAAGTGGCTCATGGTAGCTGCACGGATTTGCCGCCAACACGCAAATAGACTGCTAACTGTCTATGCCCTTTGGGCTTAGACCTTATGGTTAGATGGCGATCAAGCCCGGATCCTCCAAGGTCTGGGCTTTTTCTTTTTTCTTAGGCACAATCATTGGAGTTACACAAATCTCTCGAACATCAAAAATATACAAGCGCCCGGCAGGGCTAGTTGTTGATTTCTAGACGTTTTAGTCGTTCACCATTGGAGTCCTATGGACACTGCACTTCTCGTCGTCATCTTGCTGCTCATGCTGCTGTTGATTTGTTTTTTGTTGTTTTACTTTTTCACACAGCAAAGTTTGCGCGACATCACTGCCCGTTTGAATATCGCCCTGCAGCCCCCACCGACGCCCAAGAAAAATGCGGAATCGATACGTCATGATCGGGCCTTCGCGCATGACCAATTGGTGCTGTTAGAGGCTGACCTGACGAATAACCCGCGTGAAGATCTGACGGCCGAGGAGCTGGCCAGCATTGACCAAATCAGTAAAACGATCAGAACCTGTATTGCTCAGCTGAAGAAGTCGGGAGATTGGCTCGGAATCCCGTTTGATTTTGAGTGGGCCGATGTCTTAGCGCGGGTACCGAAGGTCAATGCGCTTTATCGCAAAGCGATCGCTACTGAAGCAGAACCAGAAATGCAAACACCGGCCACGGATAGTCCGAAGATTGGCAGCAGTGCTGGATCTATCGGCCAGCGCCGCTGATCTAATGATTAAAACGACTTGCGCGTTTCCAGCCAAGCTCGCGTCGCTTGACGGGTGCCCGTCAGCGTAGGCGGCGTCCCCACTGGAGTGGCCATGTAGGCTCTGGCCATCCACTGTTGTGGACCCGACCAATGGATCCCTAAGCCGGCCCCTGATAAGAGAACACCGTTCGCTCCTGTGGCGCCAGTCCATAGGTTCCTATTCAAAGTCACGCGAGCGCTGTCTACAAATGCAACTCCCGTCAACTGCCCGCCCCAAGACGGGCCAAGGGTCTGTCGAAGTTCCACTGTGACCAATTGTCCGTTGTCCCCTGTCACGACCCCCGACTCATAGGCACGTACAGCGTAAGGACCGCCGATCGACATTTTTTGTGTAGAGTCAAGGTTGGTGCTGGCGCGCTGCCCCGAGGTTGCCAGATAAATACTTGAGTCGTTGCTAAGACGTTGAGACCGAGACAGGCTCACCATCAGTTTCGAAAAGCGACCTTCAGACTTGACGGTGGCAGCATTGGCCAGCTGTGCGCTTGGATCGTCAAAGCTGACACGGCCCTGAGTCCAAACCAAAGACCAGTTGTTGCTGCCACCCGATAGCCGTTTGTCTTGCGAGTCCCCGTAAAAGCTCAGCGTCCAGTTCGCCAGATGCCGATCTGTTTTATGGGCGCTGACATCAACGTGGTCAAGCAATTTCAAGCTGTCGTGCTGGAGTACGCCATACAAATTGAGGCCCCTGCTGCGGATCAGCGGCTGTCTGAGCCATAGACTTCCAACTTGTGCAGAACCGCTCGCCAGTAGCGATGTCACATCGCCACCCAAGCGGTAATTCAGTGCCGAATACGAGCCACCGATACGCAAGCCTTGTCCACTGAGTACCGATTCATAGGACAGCCTGCCATAGCGCATCTGCTCGCTAGAAGTGAGTCCGTTCAGTGTCAGTAAATCACCCGTTTTAAGACCCAATGGATTGATCATATGGAGGTTGATACCCAGACGCTCTTGGCCGGTGTAGCGGTTGCCAAAGTTGTCCAATACCGCGCTTCCAGAAGTACGTACTGTGTCGGATGTGCCGACGAGCAGGTCGGACGTACCGACTTGCTCGCCTGGTTTCAAAGTCGCGCTGACAGCGATACCTGGAATGTCCGATAACAACAGCAAAGCCTTGTCTAGTTCCGCTTGAGCGATGTCTTGTCCATGGCTCACAGGTGAGAGCGTAGCCCGCAATAAGGTATCGCGTACACCGCTTCGGTTGTTCAGCGCGATGCGACCATAGCGTGCTAAGACAACCCTGATGTGCACCACTCCTTCGCGTATGACTTGGGCCGGAACAAGGGCCTCTACCAGCGGATAACCTTGGCGCTGGTAGTAAGCCGAGATGCGAAGTGCCAGTTGATCGAGTTGAGCCAAAGTTAAGTTTTTGCCTTCACCATCCGCCACCAGTGCATGCAGCGTCGCCGTGTCGGTGTCCCGGCTTCCAATAATCCGGATGCTCTTCACCGCAAAGGCCCGACTTTCCGGCGCCACGCCGACGATGCCTTGATCGATGAGCAACTCAGGCGTTTTCGGAGACTCCGAAGTTGGCAATGGTGTTTGGACTCCCTTTAGGATCGTGCCCGCATCGGGCAATCCCGGAACCACAGCCAAAGCCGTTTGATGTGGCGCGATGCAAATCAGTGCACCAAGAAAAGCGCTCGAGCCACTCAAAAGCGTGTGCACGTTGTAGGGTGATCTATTCTTATTCACGAATCGCCGTCTGCTTTTTGCCTTGCCGGAAGTCGTTATTGTCGACATCAGCATGAGCCGGCTGGACAAAATTACTGTTGGCTGATATGGCTGATATGGCTGATATGGCTGATATGGCTGTATCTGGATCTGCGCATGTACTTGTATTTGATTTGAGCATTGATCTTGCAGGATTCACACTGTCTTGGTTCAGTTCTGATCTGCGTAATTTTTCCAGGCTTAAGAGGTCGCAATCTATTGAATTTTCTTTCCCCATTTCCTGACCCAGCAACGCTACAGGTCCCAGCGAAGCGGCTGTGTCCATCGAAACACTTAAAGCAATATCACCCTCAGTAGATGGCGTGGTAATTGGCGCTGGTGCAGGAGTTGGCGCTGGCGCTGGTGCAGGAGTTGGCGCTGGCGCTGGTGCAGGAGTTGGCGCTGGCGCTGGTGCAGGAGTTGGCGCTGGCGCTGGTGCAGGAGTTGGCGCTGGC
>CANFWV010000060.1 GCA_947450695.1 Comamonadaceae bacterium | reverse complement strand
TTTCCAACGCCAAATCAATACCGCCGTCAAGCGCGCTCGCTTCCTCGCGATGCTGCCTTACAGCGACCAACACCGTAGCCTGTAAGGAGCACAAGCATGCAAATTATTCTGCTCGACAAAGTTGTCAACTTGGGAAATCTGGGTGACGTCGTCAAAGTTAAAGACGGCTATGCACGCAATTTCCTGATCCCATCGGGCCGCGCACGTCGCGCTACCGCTGTTGCTATCAAGGAATTCGAAGTCAAGCGCGCTGATCTTGAAAAAGTCGCCGCGGCCAAATTGGCTGAGTGCCAAGCCCAAGGCGCTAAGCTTGGCGGTACCGTGGTCAAGCTGACACAGAAGGCTGGCGTTGATGGCCGTCTGTTCGGTTCGGTGACTAATTCTGACATCGCTCAAGAGTTGACCAAGCAGGGCTTTACCGTCCTGAAGGCTCAGATCCGCATGCCCAACGGTCCTCTGAAGATCGTTGGCGACCATCCGGTCAGTGTTGCCCTGCACACGGATGTGATGGTTGACGTCACCGTGACGGTGTACGGCGAAACCGCCTAAGAGAGCTCTGGCTCCCTCTAAAAAGCCGCTCCTCGGGGCGGCTTTTTCTATGGCGGATGGCGGATGGCCGTCGGTTCGATTTAAATCTCATTTCCACGTCATATACACATCAGACACACCTGTTATGCACAGGTTTATCCCAAGGCATTTTGCGACTCTGGCTTTAACATGGTCGTGTTTACAGGAAACCCATGTCTGCCGTACTCTCCACCCTCGACGACGCTGGCTTCAGCACCGACCGGCAAATAGCCCAGCTACGCATTCCTCCGCATTCCATCGAAGGCGAGTCAAGTGTGCTCGGTGGTTTGTTGCTCGACAACAGCGCTTGGGACCGCGTCGGCGACCTGCTGGTCGACGAAGATTTTTACCGCTACGAGCACAAACTCATTTACGCCTCGGTAGGCGCGCTGATCAACGCCAGCAAGCCTGCCGATGTGATCACGGTGTTTGAGCACCTGCAAAGCCAAGGTAAGGCCGATGAAGTCGGTGGCCTGAGCTACCTCAACTCGCTAGCCCAATACGTGCCGAGCGCTGCCAATGTGCGCCGCTACGCCGAGATCGTGCGCGAACGTTCTATTTTGCGCAAGCTGGTCAAGGCCAGCGACGAGATTGCTACCAACGCCTTCAACCCACAGGGCAAGGCCGTAGCCACGATTCTTGACGAAGCAGAGCAAAAGATCTTCAAGATCGGTGAGCAAGGCTCCCGCATGAAGCAGGGCTTTCACAGCATGGACACGCTGGTGGTCGAGCTGTTGGACCGCGTCACTGAGATGTCAGAAAACCCGAATGACATCACCGGCGTACCAACGGGTTTCTACGATCTGGATCGGCAAACCTCCGGCTTTCAGGCTGGCGATCTGATCATTCTTGCCGCCCGTCCTTCGATGGGCAAAACCGCATTGGCCATTAACATTGCCGAGCACGTCGCACTCAACGAGGGCTTGCCGGTGGCGGTGTTCTCTATGGAGATGGGTGCCTCTCAACTGGCGGTGCGTATTGTGGGTTCAATTGGCCGCATCGACCAAGGGCATCTGCGCACCGGGAAGTTGTCCGATGAAGAGTGGCCGCGACTGACCGAAGCGATTGAAAAGCTGCGCAACGTCTCGCTGCACATTGACGAAACGCCTGGCCTAACGGTGAGCGAGTTGCGCGCCAATGCACGTCGTCTTGCTCGTCAGTGCGGCAAGCTCGGATTGATCGTAGTCGATTACCTGCAGCTGATGAGTGTATCGAGCAGCATGAGTGACGAAAACCGTGCGACGGCGGTGGGCGAAATTTCGCGTGGCCTGAAAATGCTGGCCAAGGAATTGCAGTGCCCAGTGATTGCACTGTCGCAGCTCAGCCGTGGTGTCGAGTCACGCCCGGACAAACGCCCGATGATGAGCGATTTGCGCGAGTCTGGCGCGATTGAGCAAGATGCCGACGTGATCATGTTCATCTATCGTGATGAGTACTACACGAAGGAAGCCTGCAAAGAACCAGGCGTAGCCGAGGTCATTATCAGCAAGCAGCGAAATGGCCCGACTGGCACCGTGAAGTTGGCCTTCATCAGCCGCATCACGAAGTTTGAAAGTCTGGCCAGCGGCAGTAGCAGTGGGGGCGATTACTGATTCTCCTTGCGTTATGCTTTCGTTATGAAACTGCATAACTATTTCCGCTCGTCGGCCTCATACAGAGTTCGCATCGCCCTGAACCTCAAGGGTTTGGACTATGACTACGTGTCTGTGCACATTGCACGCGGCGACCATAAAAAGCCGCCGTATGTCGATTTATCGGCCGATACGCTGGTACCCCTCTTGGAAACAAGTAACGAGCGCTTGTCGCAATCGATGGCCATCATCGAATACCTTGACGAAACGCATCCTGAGCCGCCTTTGTTGCCGGCAGATGCCTTAGGTCGTGCCAAGGTCCGGGCTTTGGCTCAGTCGATCGCCTGCGATATTCATCCCCTTAACAACCTGCGCGTGCTGAAGTACTTGGTACGTGAACTGAAGGTCGACGATGACGCCAAAAATGCCTGGTATCGTCACTGGTGCCGTGAGGGCCTTGAGGCTTTCGAACGTCAGTTAGCGCAGTTGCCGGAAGCAACTTATTGCTATGGCGAAACCCCTAGTTTGGCTGACTGTTGCTTGGTACCGCAAATTTTCAATGCCAGCCGTTTTGATGTTAGCTTTGAAGGCCTGCCGCGCACCATGCGCGCCTATGAGGCTTGCATAGCGCTGCCGGCATTCAAGCTGGCAGAACCCTCGGCTTGCCCGGACAGCGAGTAAGGTCCTTTGAGTCGGGAGACCGCTTGCTGCTACCTTTGATTCCGAAATTGCATCCAGACTGGCTAATCCCGGAATGGCCGGCTCCCGCCGGTATTCGTGCGGTATTTACCACGCGCCAGGGAGGCGTTTCGCTGCCGCCCTACGAGAGCATGAACTTGGGCGATCATGTTGGAGATGCGGCGGCGGCTGTCGTTGCTAACCGAATGATCTTGCAGCGGGCTATTGGTTGTCGGCCGGTCCTTTTACAGCAGGTGCACGGCACGGGTGTACTTGATCTGAGCCACGAAAGCGTCGACGAGCTGGCAGCAGATGCTTGCTTGACGAGTCAGCAAGGCATCGCCTGCACTATCATGGTTGCTGACTGCTTGCCTGTTTTGTTTGCGCATCTAGATCGGCCTGTCGTGGCTGCTGCACATGCCGGTTGGCGTGGCTTAGCGGGGCCCGGCATATCCTCCGAGGGTGACCTCAACAAAGATGTAACTTCGAACACGTGTGAAGGCGTTTTGGAGGCTACCTTCAGACGGTTTTCAGTTTTGGTTGGCGCCGACAATGCGAAGGTGGCCGATAGAACCATTGCTTGGTTAGGCCCCTGTATTGGGCCGATGGCCTTTGAGGTCGGTGCGGAGGTCAAGACCGCGTTTGAAAACGTGCAGTCGGCGGCAGGTGAGTTGTTTGTGCCTTTGCCGGGTCAGGCTGATCCAGTCAAGTATTGGGCCGACTTGCAGGGCTTGGCGCGACTCAAGTTGCGCGCTTTGGGTATCACTCAGATATTTGGTAACGACGGCACCGCTGATTGGTGCACAGTGAGCCGGCCCTCACAGTTCTTTTCTCACCGTCGTGATGGCGGCGTCGGACGTCGCACTGGCCGCATGGCCGCCTGTATCTGGCGGGTTTGACGGGTTAGCCCTACTATTTTTTGTGAGATCGATTATTTTTTGTCTGGCCTCGGCCACAATTTTTTCTTTAGCCTTGATTGCGCGTTTTCTGGTCGGTGTTCGCATGATGTATAGCGCCAATGACAGCGGCAGCAGACCATAAAGTAAAAATGTGATCAGTGCGCCAAGTAGGGTGCCGGTGGTGTTGGTGGCTTCTGCAATGCTCATCATGAGCACAACATAAATCCAGGCGATGGCGATTAAGTACATAAAAGTTGGTGCATAGTAAGCTGGGCGCAATGATATTTGTTCATAGTCCGTTTATCTGTAGACGTCGGCAACAGAGTCTTGTTCAAAAGACCATCGCTACCCGCTCATTGAAGAGGCAATATGAATTCTGAAGCAAACTGGTCCAAAGTCGCTCAGCAATTCCAGGAAACCCTGGGTTCGAGTATGCAAAAGGCCGTGGCGGCTATGAGCGGCTCAACCGCCTCATTTCCCCCCGCAGTACCTAGTGTATTGATGCAGGGATTGCCCCTCACAAGCAGTGCTTTGCCACCGCTTCAATTTGATCCTGCCAAGTTATTGGAAATCCAGCAGGCCTACATCAAGGACGCTAGCACCTTGTGGAACGCCGGCCTCTCGCCGCAGTCTGAATCGGCCAGCGTGCCGACGGACAGACGTTTTGCCTCCGAGGCTTGGCACACCAATCCGCTGGCGCACTTTTCTGCTTCCTCTTACATGCTCAATTCTCACGCTTTGATGAGCATGGCTGAAGCCGTAGAGGGTGACGAGAAAACCAAGGCACGTGTGCGCTTTGCTGTTGAGCAGTGGTTGGCGGCTGCGGCCCCTAGTAATTTCTTGGCATTGAATGCAGAGGCGCAGAAAAAAGCGATTGAAACGAAAGGTGAAAGCATCGCCCAAGGATTGCAAAACCTGATGCATGACTTGCAACAGGGGCACGTTTCGATGACGGATGAAAGCATTTTTGAAGTTGGAAAAAATGTGGCCACCACAGAAGGTGCAGTGGTGTTTGAGAATGCGTATTTTCAGTTGCTTGAGTACAAGTCGCTAAGCGGATTTGTGCATGAGAAACCATTGCTTTTAGTGCCACCTTGCATTAACAAGTTTTATATTCTTGATCTACAGCCAGCGAATTCACTAATCCGATACGCTGTCGAGCAAGGCCACCGCACATTTGTTGTCAGCTGGCGAAACCCCGATGAGTCTATGCAGGACAAAACGTGGGACGATTACATTGAGGACGCGGCTATTGAGGCCATCAAGGTGACACGTGAGATTACGGGTGCCAAGACTATCAATGCGCTTGGTTTTTGTGTCGGCGGAACGATCCTGGCGACGGCACTTGCCGTGCTGGCTGCTCGCGGAGAAAAGCCAGTTTCCAGTGTGACTTTTTTGACGTCCTTGCTGGATTTTTCTGATACCGGAATTTTGGATGTATTTATCGACGAGTCATCCGTCAAGTTTCGCGAAATGCAGATGGGAAAGGGGGGTCTGCTGAAGGGTCAAGACTTGGCCTCGACTTTCAGCTTTTTAAGGCCTAACGATCTGGTTTGGAATTATGTCGTCGGCAATTACCTCAAAGGTGAAACGCCGCCGCCATTTGACCTGCTTTACTGGAACAGCGACTCGACCAACTTGTCAGGACCGTTTTACGCTTGGTACTTGCGCAACACTTACTTCGAAAATAATCTGATCAAGCCCGGCAAACTGACCGTCTGTGGTCAGCCGATTGATCTGTCCAAGCTCGACATGCCGGCCTATATTTACGGCTCGCGTGAAGACCATATCGTGCCGATTCAGGGTGCTTATGCCTCAACTCAAGTGCTGAAAGGCGCTAAGCGTTTTGTCATGGGTGCATCCGGTCATATTGCCGGCGTGATCAATCCGCCAGCTAAAAACAAACGCTCGTATTGGACCAGTGACAAGCTGACGCCTACCCATGAAAAATGGTTGGACGGCGCGACCGAGCACCCGGGCAGCTGGTGGTCGGACTGGTCGGCGTGGCTCAAGCGACATGCTGGCAAGAAAATTGCTGCACCTAAGACTTACGGTAGCCGAAAATACAAAGCCATCGAGCCTGCACCTGGTCGCTACGTCAAGGTCAAGGTTTGAACTGAGAGATCTGCAACTATCAACTATTAGAAAGAGACAAAAATGGAAGACATCGTTATCGTTTCAGCCGCTCGTACGGCCGTTGGAAAATTTGGCGGTTCTCTGGCCAAAACGCCTGCAACCGAGTTGGGTGCTGCGGTCATCAAAGCGTTGATTGAACGCTCGGGCCTGCCTGCTGATCTCGTCGGTGAAGTCATCATGGGTCAAGTGTTGGCTGCGGGCGTGGGGCAAAACCCTGCACGGCAGTCGGTGCTCAAGTCTGGCTTGCCACACGCTATTCCGGGCCTCACCATCAATGCCGTCTGCGGCTCTGGCCTGAAGGCTGTGATGTTGGCCGCGCAGTCGGTGGCTACCGGCGACAGCGAGATCGTCATTGCTGGCGGTCAAGAAAACATGAGTGCTTCACCACACGTGCTGAATGGCTCGCGCGACGGTCAGCGCATGGGTGACTGGAAGATGACCGACACCATGATCGTCGACGGCCTGTGGGACGTTTACAACCAGTACCACATGGGCATCACGGCTGAAAACGTCGCCAAGAAATACGGTATTGACCGCGCTATGCAAGACGCGCTTGCGCTGTCTAGCCAAACCAAAGCTGCTGCGGCCCAAGATGCAGGCAAGTTCAAAGATGAAATCGTGCCGTTTTCGATTGCCCAGAAAAAGGGCGATCCAATCATTTTCTCGGCGGATGAATTCATCAACCGCAAAACCAATGCCGCCGGCTTGGCAGGTTTGCGTCCGGCCTTCGACAAGGCCGGCAGTGTGACAGCCGGCAACGCGTCGGGTATCAACGACGGTGCCGCAGCGGTAATGGTCATGACGGCCAAAAAAGCGGCTGCGTTGGGTTTGAAGCCGCTGGCGCGCATTGCCAGCTACGCCACCAGCGGGCTCGACCCTGCCTTCATGGGCATGGGTCCTGTGACAGCTTCCACAAAAGCGCTGCAACGCGCGGGCTGGAACGCGCAAGACCTCGACTTGTTGGAAATCAATGAGGCCTTTGCTGCTCAAGCTTGTGCCGTTAACAAAGAAATGGGTTGGGACACCAATAAGATCAATGTCAATGGCGGTGCGATTGCGATCGGTCACCCGATAGGTGCGTCCGGCTGCCGTATTTTGGTGACGTTGCTGCATGAAATGGTGCGCCGCGATGCTAAAAAAGGCATTGCCAGCCTGTGCATTGGCGGCGGAATGGGTGTTGCTCTGACACTGGAACGCTGAATTCAGGGCAATACTCTCGGCGGAGACAAATCCTAGGTATCGACCGCTAGTTGAAAGATAGCGCTGAACGTCGGGCCAGGGATGCGATGACAATAATTTTTAACAAGAACCGAAGGAGCGAAAAATGACACAAAAAGTTGCTTACGTCACAGGCGGCATGGGTGGGATCGGAACGGCTATTTGCCAGCGGCTTGATCAAGATGGATACAAAGTTGTCGCCGGTTGTGGTCCAACTCGGGATGCCTCCAAATGGTTAGCAGAGCAAAAATTGCTCGGTCACACTTTTTACGCCTCCGTCGGCAACGTTGGTGATTGGGACTCCACCGTCGCAGCTTTTGACAAAGTCAAGGCAGAACACGGCCCTATCAGTGTGCTTGTCAATAATGCGGGCATCACGCGTGATGGTCAATTCCGCAAGATGAGCAAGGCCGATTGGGATGCCGTAATCTCCACCAACTTGGACAGCATGTTCAATGTGACCAAGCAGGTCATAGAAGGCATGATTGAAGCGGGCTTTGGGCGCGTCATCAATATCTCTTCGGTCAACGGCCAAAAAGGTCAATTTGGCCAAGTCAATTACTCGACAGCCAAGGCAGGTCTGCATGGTTTCACCATGGCGCTCGCGCAAGAAGTGGCCAGTAAAGGTGTGACCGTCAACACGGTGAGTCCGGGTTACATTGGGACTGACATGGTCAAGGCTATTCGGCCTGACGTGCTCGAAAAAATTGTCGCGGGCGTACCAGCCAAACGGCTTGGCAAACCGGAGGAGATCGCATCGATCATTTCTTGGATTGCGTCGGAGGAAGGTGGTTATGCCACTGGAGCGGACTTCTCGCTTAATGGCGGATTACACATGGGCTAAAAGCGGTTAATGCTTTTTGAAAAACCTGCTTCGGCAGGTTTTTTTATGCCTTTTTGAACGTCAATTAACAAGTTAATTCGGCTCAACTGTAAGAACGCACTGACATCAAGCGCGTGGTTTGGCTGATACCTCAACAGCAGAGATTCGTTCAGTATTAGTCACCTTTACAAGAACGGCCCACGACGCGTATTTATGTTGAGACTCATTCATTTATCTGACTGGTTTGGCAAGCATCGACTTTCGGTTGGGATCGTTTTGTATTGTTGCGTGGTCGGATTGTTGGCAAGCGCCACAGCGCTGATATCGATGGACTTGCCATTCACCGGATTTAGGCATGTGGTGAAAGGTGCATTGCAGGCATTTAAAATTTAAAAAGGTAAGAACCATGTTCCCATTGAATCTTTTACCTGATCAGGATGTTCCGTCGGGCCCAAAGGAGCCATCTGAATCTCAGGTGGTGACCCGTAAAAAAGAACGCCCACACCCTAGATTTGCGTGAGGTTTTAAGGGCGCGTCAGTCGGGAATCACGGCGGTGACTTCGATCTCGACTTTGGCGCGGTCTTCCATCAACTCTGCGACTTGAACCGCGCTCATGGCTGCGTTGAAGCTGCCAATGATTTCGCGAAATGCTTTACCAATTTCGGGGTAAGCGGAGATATATTCTCGCTTGTTGGTAACGTACCAAGTCATGCGTGTGATGTGCTCGGGTTTGGCCCCAGCTTCGCGGAGCACTTCAACCACATTGATCAAGGCTTGTCGCACTTGGTCAGCAAAATCGTCTGTTTGGAAAATGCATTGGGCATCCCAGCCGATCATGCCTGCCACAAACACCAGTTGGCCGCGTGCCGTTACGCCGTTGGAATAACCCCGAGGGCGTACCCAATGGGCCGGTTGCAAAGTTTTCATCATGTGCTTTCTTCTGAAAGGCTTTACCAGCGCACATAAGCGCTATGGGCAAGAGTTTTAAAAATAGCGCAAATTCTTCGTTGATGGCTTTATTAACGTCAGGTCAAAACGGCGAGCTCAGGACTCGCGCAGCTTGAATCGCTGCAATTTACCTGTTTGGGTGCGTGGCAATTTTTTCAGGAATTCAACCGCTCGAGGGTACTTGTACGGGGCGATGGTTTTCTTGACGAAATCTTGTAACTCTTTGGCCATTCTAGAGTCGTCAGTGTGACCGGGATGCAGCACCACAAAGGCCTTAACGATCTGGCCGCGCTCTTCGTCCGGGACACCAATCACGGCGCATTCTGCGACGGCCGCATGCATCATCAAACCTTCTTCGACCTCGGGCGCGGCAATGTTGTAACCGGCCGAAATGATCATGTCATCGGTGCGCGATTGGTAATAAAAGTAGCCATCCGCATCCATGAGATAGGCATCGCCCGTGAGGTTCCAGCCGTTCTTGACATAGGAACGTTGGCGTTCGTCGCGCAGGTAGCGGCAACCGGTGGGTCCGCGCACGGCCAGTTTTCCGATGGTGCCGGCGGCAACGGGTTGGCCGTTGTCATCCACCACACAGGCCTCGTAGCCAGGCACTACTTTGCCAGTTGCGCCGGGGCGTGCCTCTTGCTCATCGGCAGAAATAAAGATGTGCAGCATTTCAGTGGCGCCAATGCCATCGATCAATTCGATGCCGGTTGCATCGCGCCATTGCTGGCGGGTGCTGGCCGGCAAGGCTTCACCGGCTGACACGCATTTGCGCAGGCGCGTCTGGCGCAACTCGGCACCGTGCGCAGCCAATGTCCGGTAAGACGTCGGCGCCGTGAACAAAACAGTCGCGCCGTACTGACGGATGCCCTCCAGCAGTTGTAGCGGTCCAGCTTTTTCCAGCAGCACGGTCGAGGCGCCTATCGACATCGGAAACAACACCATGCCACCCAAACCAAACGTGAAACCAAGTGGTGGGCTGCCCATAAACACATCGTCCTCACGCGCCTTGAGCACCGAGCGGGGCCAGCAGGCACAAATCGCCATGACATCACGGTGAAAGTGCAGGGTGGCTTTGGGGATGCCGGTCGTTCCGCTGGTAAAGCCGATCAAGCAAGTGTCGTCAGCGGCTGTTTTGCAGTTTTCAAAGTCAACCGGCTGGCCTTGCATGCTGGCTTCCAGACTGTCTGGGGCAGCGCTGTTGAAGTAGCGTATGTGCTGTAAATCGGGGGAGGCGTGCGCTGCTTCGATCAATTCTTGTGCCAGACTGGCGTCGCAAAAGGCATGGCTGATGCGTCCGATCTCTAGTATCGGTTTGAGTTCTTTGGCGCGCAGCAGTGGCATGGTGGCCACCACGACGCCGCCCGCTTTAACGATGCCGAACCAGCAGGCCACCATCATGGGTGTGTTCGGTGCATGCAGCAGAACGCGATTGCCCGGCACAAGCTGCATGTCTTTCAACAGGACGTTGGCGATGCGGTTGGCCCGCTCGTAGAGGTCCTTGTAAGTCCACGTTTCGTGGGGGCTGCGAAGACACGGCCGGTCACCGCGTCCCTCCTGAATGTGTTTGTCGAGCAGTTCAGTTGCGCAGTTCAGCTGTTCTGGGAATTGCAGCTCAGGCAGCTTGAACAAAAATTCAGGCTGTAAGTCTGCCGCCGGCAAATTGTCGCGCGTGAACGTGTCCAAGTGAGCAGTTGTCATTGGGGGTAGCCCACTTCTTTTAGCAGGTCGCGGGCGATGATGAGTTGTTGCACCTCGGTCGCACCTTCGTAAATTCGCAGCGCTCTGATCTCTCTGTACAGCCGCTCCACCGGGTGGTCGCTGACGACACCCAATCCGCCAAACAGTTGCACCGCCGCATCGATCACTTGCTGCGCACCCTCGGTGGCGGCCATCTTGGCCATCGCGGCTTCCCGTGTGACATTGCCGCCTTGGTCACGCTGCCAAGCGGCGCGGTAGGTCAACAGTGCCGCACTGTCGATGGTGGTGGCCATCTGGGCCAGCTTGGCTTGTGTCAGTTGAAAATCGGCCAGCGTTTGCTTGAACATCTTGCGCTGAGTCACGTGCTGTAGCGCTTCATCCAGCGCCCGGCGCGCAAAGCCAAGCGCGGCCGCTGCGACCGAGGTGCGGAAAACGTCCAGCGTGCGCATGGCGATCTTGAACCCCTCGCCACCGCTGCCAATGCGTTGC
Organism: Comamonadaceae bacterium; assembly: GCA_947450695.1. Taxonomy (GTDB): domain Bacteria; phylum Pseudomonadota; class Gammaproteobacteria; order Burkholderiales; family Burkholderiaceae_C; genus Polaromonas. The sequence goes on along the minus strand of CANFWV010000060.1, from coordinate 7,478 downwards.
GTCAGCGGGATCCGGCAGTCGTCAAACTGCAGTTGGCCCAGCGGATGCGGCGCAATCACGTTGATGCGCTCTGACACCTTGAAACCGGGCGTTGAGGCGTCGACGATAAAAGCGCTGATGCCCCGCGCGCCAGGGGCCTCACCGCTGCGTGCAAAGACCACGTAAAAGTCGGCAATGCCGCCGTTGGAAATCCAAGTTTTACGGCCATTGAGGATGGCGACACCACCCTCTATACGTGCGTTGCACTGCATGGCGGCGACATCAGAGCCCGCGTCGGATTCACTCAGTGCAAAGGCCGCAATCGCCTCGCCAGCGGCGACGCGCTGCAAATACGCTTGCTTTTGCGCCTGAGTGCCGGCTAGGCTGATCGCACCAGATCCCAAACCTTGCATCGCAAATGAAAAATCGGCCAAACCATGGTAGCGTGCCAGCGTCTCGCGGATCAGGCAAATGCTGCGGGTATCAATCGTGTCTTTGGCACCACCGTATTGTTGGCCAGCCACAGCGTAGCGCAGCCAGTTTCCTTGGCCCAGCGCTGTCACTAAATTACGGCACTCGGTATCCAAATCGTGGCTGTGCGGGCCGCTTAAATTGGTCGTGCTCCATGTCTCCAGCGCTTGAGCCAAGTCGCCATGTGAAGCTGCAAAAAATGGCCATTGCAGATAGTTCAAGTTGCTCATAGGAAAACTCAGTTGCCCTGAAAAGCAGGGCGCTGCTTGGCGACAAAGGCGTTGTACGCACGGCGGAAGTCTTCGGTCAGCATACAAATGGTTTGTGCTTGCGCTTCTGCTTCAATGGCTTGGTCGATCGACATGTTCCACTCTTGGTGCAGCATGGTTTTGGTGATGCCGTTGGCAAAGGTGGGGCCCGCCGCAATGTCCCGTGCCCAAGCATGCGCGTCGTTCGCCAAGGTCTCGGCGGACACCAATCGGTTCAAGAAGCCACTGCGCTCAGCCTCTTCGCCACCAATCGAGCGTCCGCTGTAAAGCCAGTCACTGGCCCGACCTTGACCGATGATGCGCGGCAATATGGCGCAGGCGCCCATGTCGCAACCGGCCAAACCGACACGGTTGAACAAAAAGGCCGTTTTGCTGCGCGCGGTTCCCAATCGCAGATCAGAGGCCATGGCCATGATGGCGCCGGCACCCGCGCAAATGCCGTCAATCGCCGCCACGATGGGTTGCGGGCAAGCGCGCATGGCTTTGACCAGATCACCCGTCATGCGCGTGAACATCAACAACTCGGGGACTTCCAGAGCCACCAAGGGTCCGATGATTTCATGCACATCGCCGCCGGAGCAGAAGTTGTCGCCCGCACCGATCAGTACCACGACTTTGACGTCATAGGCGTATTTCAGCTGTCCGAAGAGGTCCCGCAATTCGGCATACGAATCAAAGGTAAGCGGGTTCTTGCGCTCCGGTCGGTTGAGTGTGATGGTGGCCACACCCTCTTGGCAGGCCCACAGAAAGTGAGTAGCGTGGTAGTCCGCCAATGGCTTTCTGTTGCTGGCGAGAAGTGCGGGGTCCACAGAAGAATTAGCGTAGTTCATGGGCTTAGCTTTCTAAAACGGGCGGGGCCACAGCGGTGGATTGCTGATTCATGGTGTGCACGCGCAACGTGCCCAGTTGCGTGTACGTCTGAGAGAGTTCCTGTGCACTAAGGCAGGCAAACAACTCCAAAATCCACTGCTCATGTTCTTGTGCCATGGCTTCAAATTGCCGGCGTCCTTCAGGGGTGAGATTGACGATCAGTGAGCGTCGGTCCGTTGTGCTGCTGGACCTGGCGACCAGTCCGTCACGCTCCAGTTCATCGGTGATGCCCGTGACATTGGCGCCCGTCACCATCAAGTGGCTGGAGAGGTCTTTCATGCGCAAGCCCTCGGGCGTTCTATAAAGCTGCGCCATGTAGTCAAAGCGCGGCAAACTGGTGTTGAACCGCGCACGCAGTCGACGTCGAATTTCACCCTCGATTTGCGTCGTGCAGGCCAGCATCCGCAACCACAATTTCAAGGCTGCATGGTCGCCCGTGGCGCTGCGGGCTTCGTAGCCTAATTCGTCAGCCGCATTCAGCAGGGCCACGCTAGGGTCTTTTTTCATCATTGCTCAGTTCATGATTTCGCCACCGCAGACCGCGATGGACTGGCCATTGATGGACGCTGCAGCGGCACTGCACAACCAGCGTACCGTGTCGGCCACTTCTTCGGGTTGCACGATACGGCCTTGTGGATTGCCTGCAGCAAACTCGGCGCGGGCATCGGTTTCGCTGCGGCCGGTTTTCGCCATCACGTTGGCAATGCTGTCCCGTAACAGCTCGGTCTCGGTGTAGCCCGGGCACACTGCGTTGACGGTGATGCCTTTGAGCGCAAGCTCAAGCGCCAGCGCGCGGGTCAGTCCCACCACGCCATGTTTGGCGGCACAGTACGCTGCCACGTAGGCGTAGCCTGCCAGCCCAGCTGTGCTTGCTATGTTGATGATGCGGCCCCACCCGGCTTGCAACATATCGGGGAGCACAGCCTGTGCACAGAGAAACGTGCCCGTGAGATTGACCGAAAGCATCTGCTGCCACAGTGCGGCATCGGTCTTGAGAAACGATGCACTCCTGGCCTGACCAGCGCTGTTGACCAAGACCGAAATGGGTCCAAAATGCGCCCGCGCTTGCGTGAAGGCCAGAGCCACGGCATCAGCATCAGCCACGTCCGCTTGTACCGCAGCCATGCTGCCGGGATGCGCTGCAGCCAGCCGCTGCAAGGGCGCTAAGGTGCGGCCAAGCAGCGTCACGCGCAGACCGGAGTCCACCAGTGTTTTTGCCACGGCAGCGCCAATGCCACTGCCGCCTCCGGTGACCAATGCATGGCCTGATGCGTTCATGCTTCACCCGCCCTAACGGCACTAAGGCCTGCTGCTGCCTGCACTTTTTCACGCTGGAAATTGGCCTCCATTTGTGCTTTGGCTGAACTGTATTGACACGGCCAAGGCTGCGCTCTGTAGCCAATTTTGGCGGCTTCTGTCAGCGTCCATGCGGGGTTGGCCAAATGCGGGCGGGCAACAGCGCACAGGTCTGCACGGCCAGCCGCAATGATGCTGTTGACATGGTCGGCTTCGCTGATGGCCCCGACTGCGATGGTGGCGATGCCCGCCTCTTGGCGAATGCGATCGGAGAAGGGCGTTTGAAACATGCGGCCAAAGACCGGCTTTTCTTTCTTGCTTACCTGACCAGATGAGCAGTCAATCATGTCCGCGCCGGCCGCCTTGAAGGCCAGTGCGATCTGCACTGCATCTTCGAGGGTGATGCCGCCTTCGACCCAATCGTGCGCCGAAATACGCACCGACATGGGTTTGTCTGCAGGCCAGGCTGCCCGCACAGCGGCAAACACTTCCAGCGGGTAGCGCAACCGATTCGCCAGACTGCCGCCGTAGTCGTCGGTGCGGTGATTGGTCAACGGTGAGATAAAACTCGAGAGCAAATAGCCGTGCGCACAATGCAGCTCCAGCCAGTCGACACTGATCTCTGCGGCGGCTTGTGTCGTCGCCACAAACTGTGCTTTGACTTTGTCCATGTCAGCCCGGTTCATGGCGTGCGCCGTTTGACTCACGCCCTCCAAGTACTGCTGCGCCGACGCGGCCATGATGGGCCAGTTGCCCGTCGCCAGTGGTTTGTCGATGCCGTCCCAAGCCAAACGCGTGGACGCTTTGGCGCCCGCATGACCAATTTGTATTGCGAACTTGGCGTCCGTTTGGGTGTGCACCCAATCCACAATGCGCTGCCAAGCCTGCTGGTGTTCAGGTGTGTACATGCCGGGGCAGCCGGGCGTGATGCGCCCCTCGGCGCTGACACAGGTCATCTCGGCAAAGACCAAGCCCGCACCGCCCATGGCGCGCGCACCCAGATGCACCAAGTGGTAATCCCCGACCAAGCCGTCGACGGCCGAGTACTGCGCCATAGGCGACACCACCACGCGGTTTTTCAGCGTGACGCCGCGTACTGTGTACGGGGTGAACATCGGGGGCGGGGCGCTTTGCGCTGACGTCAGTGCCATGCCTGCTTGGTTCGCAAACCAGCGTTCAAAATCGCCCAGCCATTGGGCGTCGCGCAGCCGCAGGTTCTCGTGGCTGATGCGTTGGCTGCGGGTCAGCATCGAGTACATGAACTGCGGGCCTTCCAATTGGTCGCAGTAACGCGCGCCACACACTTCGAACCACTCCATGGCATTCCAAGCTGCGTTTTGCAAGCGCAGCACATCGATGTTGCGTGCCGCCTGGTACTTCCCCAGCACGCCGGGGATGGCCTCGCGGGTTTGCCCATCCGTGCGAAACAGGTTGGCCAACACAATCGCATCTTCAATCGCCAGTTTTGTGCCTGAGCCAATGGCAAAGTGAGCCGTGTGCACCGCGTCGCCCATCAGCACCACGTGGCTCTTGCCGTTGAACATGGACCACTGCTCGCACTTGACGCGCTGAAAATTCAGCCAGGCAGAGCCCCGCAGATGCCTTGCATTGGTCATCAGCTTGGCACCGTCCAGCGTTTTGGCAAAGACCTTCTCGCAGAAAGCGATGGAGGCTTCTTGATCCGCTGTGTCCAGTCCGTGCGCCAGCCAGACATGCTCGGGGCATTCCACAATAAAGGTCGTTGTGGTGTCGTCAAACTTGTAGATATGCGACTGGAACCAGCCGTGTTCAGTCTTCTCAAACGCGAAGGTAAAAGCGTCGAACAGCTTGTGCGTGCCCAGCCAGATAAAGCGGTTAGGGCGCACCACAATGTCGGGTTTAAAAATCTCTTGGTAATTCGTCCGGATACGCGAATTGATGCCATCACTGGCAATCACAAGGTCGGCATCTGGGTACTGCAGATCGCTTTCGGCATCAGTCTCAAACTCAAGTTTGACGCCTAGGGTCTCGCAACGCGCTTGCAAAATATTCAACAGTTTCTTTCGGCCAATGCCGACAAAGCCGTGTCCGCCAGAACGGATACGCTGCCCCTTGAACTCCAGCTCAATGTCATCCCAGTGGTTGAAGGCCTGTTGGATTTCTGCTGCGGATTGAGGGTCATGGATGCGCATGTTGTCCATGGTGGCATCCGAAAACACGACGCCCCAGCCAAAGGTGTCATAAGGCTTGTTGCGCTCCACCACCGTGATGTCGTGCAAGGGGTTGTTTTGCTTCATCAACAATGCGAAATACAGACCAGACGGCCCGCCGCCAATGCACACAATCTTCATCACATCTCTTTCGTTCAAGGCCACTTGCCACGACTGAATATGAATGTAATGTAGTTTTAAATAATTTAGATGTAAAGCAAATAAGCGTTTGTTTTGATCGGTAGTTACCCGAATCAGGCTTGACCATCAATAACCTCAAGCTGATCCGCGTCATGCCGAAATGGTGAAAATATTGCTTAGCTGATGATTGGGAATTTATGCAAAACGACGAACGTTGCTGTGGAACCGGCACCTGCATCATTGACGCACAAGGCGCCTGCTGGTGCGGTCAAGTGTGGGATGGCGAAAAGATGTGCCTCCCTTTGCAAGCGCCTCCTATGGACGAGCTTGAGCCATCCGTGATGAAAGCTGTCCCATGAATACCCTTCGTTTGAATGCCGATGAGACGCAGCGCTGCGTGTTAAAGAGCCATACATTGCCCTGGCTCGCGTCACCGTCGCCGCTGGTGCACCGCCGTTTGCTGGCGCGGGATGGTGGCGAAGTGGCCCGCGCGACCTCTGTTGTCCGCTATGACGCTGGCGCCCACTTTGACTTCCACACGCACGCTCTGGGCGAAGAAATTTTGGTGCTTGAGGGCACCTTGAGCGACGAGTCGGGTGACTTTGGCCCCGGCACTTACATCAAGAACCCGCCGGGTTCGGCGCACGCCCCTTTTTCTGAAAGCGGTTGCACGCTGTTCGTCAAGCTGCGGCACATGGACCCACTAGACCTAGAGCGCGTGGTGATACCGACCCGGCAGGCGCAGTGGCGTCAAGGCATGGTGCCCGGCCTGACCGTGTTGCCGTTGTCGGAATTCGGCACCAGCCACACCGCCATGGTGAACTGGGCGCCAGGCACTTATTTCAATCCGCATCGGCACTACGGTGGAGAAGAAATTTTCGTGGTCGAGGGGGTTTTTTCGGACGAGCACGGAGACTACCCGCAGGGCAGTTGGCTGCGCAGTCCGCATCTGAGCCAGCACCAGCCCTTCAGCCGGGAAGGCTGCCGGATTTTGGTGAAAACCGGGCATCTGCTGGATGCATAAGCGCAACGCCGCTGTGCAAGAACTTTCTGACGCCGACATCTCACGCATCATCGAGATGGCTTGGGAAGACCGCACTGCTTTTGAAGCCATTGAAGCGCAGTTCGGCCTGAACGAGTCCGGGGTGGTCCACCTCATGCGCCTCCACATGAGGCCGTCCTCGTTCAGGATGTGGCGCAAACGAATGGCCGGTCGCGTGACCAAACATGCCGTGCTGCGTGGCGCTAATTTGCTGCGTCATCGCGCTGCCCATACACGTCAGTAGTGCAGCCTCAACGTGCTTTGGTTTGGTTCAAGCGCGATCTTCGCGTGCATGACCATGCGCCGCTGGCGGCTGCGCACAAGCAGCATGACGCACTCGGTCTTTTCATCATCGAGCCTGAGTGGCTGGAAAGCCCGGAATGCGACTCTAGTCATGTCGACTTTGCGCTGGTTTGCCTTCGCGAACTACGGGCCGAATTAGCCTTGCGCGGCATGCCGCTGTTGGTGCGCGTGGGTCCTGCGATTGACGTGCTGGAGACACTCCATGCAGAGGTCGGTTTCAACCACTTGCTCAGCCACGAAGAAACCGGTTCGGGTTGGTCCTACACGCGTGACGTCCAGGTCGCTGCTTGGTGTCGTTCGCAGCAAGTGCAGTGGCACGAATTCATACAGACCGGGGTTGTCCGGCGGTTGCGCAGTCGTTCGGGCTGGGCCAAGCGTTGGCAGTCGCGGATGGACGCCCCTCTGATTCTGCCCAGTGCTCGTTTTAACGCTGCAGTTTCATGCGATCAACCCGACTTGCCGACGCTCGCCAGCTTAGGACTTTCGCCGCACGGCAAGACCTTGCAAGCGGCCGGCGAAAAAGCCGCTCGGCAAACGCTCCAGTCTTTTTTAGATGTACGCGGCAACAACTACCGCAAAGCTATTTCAAGCCCGCTCACAGCAGAAGACGGCTGCAGCCGTTTGAGTCCGCACTTGGCCTTCGGCACGCTGTCGATGCGAACGGTGCACCAAGCCACCGAAGCCGCTATCGGCAGTACCAGCGACCGCAGCTTGGCCTATGTGCTGCGTGGCTTTGCCGGGCGGCTCCGCTGGCACTGCCATTTCATGCAGAAGCTGGAAGATGAGCCGGCCATTGAGTTCAACAACTTTGCACGCGCTTGCGACGGACTGCGAGAAGATGAGTTCAACCAAGCCCACTTTGCGGCTTGGTGTGCCGGGCGAACAGGCTACCCCATGGTGGACGCTTGCATGCGCTCA
>CANFWV010000059.1 GCA_947450695.1 Comamonadaceae bacterium | reverse complement strand
GTGTGGCCTGCTTTCATCACCGGCTAAGGAGTTAATAAAATGGAACTGATTGCGAATCTGTCGCTGGGTTTTAGCGTGGCCTTCACGCCTATCAACCTGTTGTATGCCTTCATCGGCTGTGTCTTGGGTACCCTGATTGGCGTGCTGCCGGGCATTGGCCCTGTGGCCACAATTGCCATGCTGTTGCCAGCCACTTACGCGCTGCCACCCGTGTCGGCGCTGATCATGTTGGCCGGTATTTATTACGGTGCCCAGTACGGTGGTTCAACCACCGCTATTTTGGTCAACTTACCAGGTGAGTCTTCATCGGTGGTGACCTGTATTGACGGCTACCAAATGGCCCGAAAGGGTCGAGCGGGGCCTGCTCTGGCGGCCGCTGGTGTCGGTTCTTTCTTCGCAGGTTGCGTTGGTACGTTGATTTTGGCTGCCTTTGCACCGCCGCTGACTGAGCTGGCTTTCAAATTCGGTCCTGCCGAATACTTCGCACTGATGGTGCTGGGTTTGATCGGCGCTGTAGTGCTGGCTTCGGGCTCCTTGCTCAAGGCGATTGCCATGATTGTGCTGGGTCTGCTCATGGGTCTGGTCGGCACCGACGTGAACTCTGGTGTGGCCCGTTTCAGCTTCGACATTCCTGAACTCACCGACGGCATCGGCTTCGTGGTGGTGGCCATGGGCGTGTTCGGCTACGGCGAGATCATCAGTAATCTGGCCCAGCCAGAAGATGAGCGTGAAGTGTTCACGGCCAAGGTCACGGGTTTGTTCCCGACCAAAGAAGACTTCAAGAACATGGCGCCAGCCATGTTGCGCGGTACTTTCCTGGGTTCTGCTCTCGGCATCTTGCCGGGCGGTGGTGCTTTGTTGGCGGCTTTTGCAGCTTATGCGCTGGAAAAGAAAATCAAACTCAAGCCGGGCGAAGTGCCATTCGGTCAAGGCAACATCCGTGGTGTGGCTGGCCCTGAGTCTGCCAACAACGCGGGCGCACAAACCTCCTTCATTCCATTGCTGACGCTTGGCATTCCGCCTAACGCCGTGATGGCCTTGATGGTCGGTGCGATGACGATTCACAACATCCAACCTGGCCCACAGGTGATGACCAGCAATCCGGAACTGTTCTGGGGTCTGATTGCGTCGATGTGGATTGGCAATGCGATGCTGATCATTTTGAACCTGCCATTGATTGGCATGTGGATCAAACTGCTGACCGTGCCTTACCGCTACCTGTTCCCGTCCATCGTGCTGTTCTGCGCGATCGGCGTGTACTCCACCAATAACAACACGTTTGACGTGTGGACCGTCGGTATCTTCGGCGTGATTGGTTATCTTTTTGTCAAGCTGGGAACGGAGCCTGCACCTTTGCTGCTGGGTTTCATCCTCGGCCCCATGATGGAAGAGAACTTGCGTCGTGCATTGCTGCTGTCACGTGGTGACTGGAGCGTGTTTGTGACGCGTCCGCTGTCGGCTGGCCTGTTGGCTGCTGGTGCTCTGCTGCTGGCCATCGTGCTGCTGCCGTCCATCAAGAACAAGCGCGAAGAGGCTTTCGTCGAAGAGTGACGAGCCCTGCTTGAATCTAAAAACGGCGTCTTCGGGCGCCGTTTTTTTATGGCAAAACAACTGCACAATCCACAGATGAAACGCACACTTAACTTCTCCTTGGGTGGCTTTGCATTGGCCGGCTTAATTGCCATATCGGTTGCTCCTGTGGCGGCTCAAACGGCTTCCGCAGCGACTGCCGCGTATCCAGTGCGACCAATTCGCATGGTGGTGCCTTTCCCCGCAGGGGGGGCAACTGACATTCTGGCGCGTGCCTTGTCGCAAAAATTGGGTGAAAAATGGGGTCAGACCGTGGTCGTTGACAACCGACCCGGAGCGGGCGGAACGATTGGCGCAGATGCGGCGTCGAAGGCGACCCCTGACGGCTACACCTTGCTGTTGTCGACATCCAGCACGCACAGCATTGGACCTGCCATCAACCCGAAGATTCCGTACAACTCTGAAACCGACTTCACACCGATAGGCTACGTGGCCACCTCACCGAATGTGGTGTTGGTGCCGCTGTCTTCGCCAGCCAAAACCATGCGCGAGTTCATTGATTACGCGCGTAAGAATCCGGGCAAGCTGAATTACGCCTCCAGCGGCAACGGCACCATCATCAACTTGACGACAGAGTATTTCAAAGCCGAGTCGGGCACGTTCATCTTGCACATTCCTTACCGTGGCACAGCGCTGTCCATTCCTGATTTGATTAGCGGTAAGTTGGACTTGTTGATCGACTCTTTGGTGACCGGTCTGCCGCACGTCAAAGACGGCAAGTTGCGTGCGTTGGCGGTCACGAGTCTGCATCCGACGGCGTTGGCACCAGGCATGCCTACCGTTGCCGAGTCGCTGCCTGGGTTCGAGTCGGTCACTTGGTTTGGCGTCTACGGTCCAAAAGGGATGCCGATGGACCTGGTTGTCAAAATCAACACCGCACTGAACCTTGCCTTGCGTGAAAGCGACCTCAAGGATCGCTTTGCCCGTCTCGGTGCTGAGCCAACCGGTGGCACGCCGCAGGCTTTTGCCGCCATGGTCAAGACCGATACTTCGAAGTGGAAGAAAATCATCGACGATCGAAAAATCACGTCGGACTGACATCGCGACTTCAAGCTGGCCTGCGTTTTGCATGGCCTCTGGCGCCCCCGCATTGATTCATTTTTTTAAAAGTAAAAGCTACGCCATGAACTTCAACTTCAACAACCCCTATCCCTCCACGCGCATTCCTTTGTTCGCCCGCAATGTGGTGTCGACGTCTCATCCCTTGGCCGCACAGGCTGGCTTGCGCATGATGTTGAAGGGCGGTAATGCAGTGGACGCGGCGATCGCTGCCGCTGCCGCCCTGACCATCGTCGAGCCGGTCAGCAACGGCCTGGGCAGTGATGCTTTTTGTATCTTGTGGGACGGCAAGGAAATGCATGGATTGAATGCATCAGGCCGTGCGCCCGAGGCATGGACGCCCGACTACTTCAAACGCAAATATGGCGGCGACAGCAACACGCCACCCAAGCGCGGCATGGATTCTGTGACCGTGCCTGGGGCCGTGGCCAGTTGGGTCAGCCTGAGTGAGCGCTTCGGTAAGCTGCCGTTTGCAGACTTGATGGAACCAGCGATAGAAATTGCCGAGCGGGGTTACCTGTTGCCTCCTGTCGTGCAGCAAAAGTGGGCTGCGGCGACCAGCGAGCTGCAAGGCTTGCCGGGTTTTGCCCAGTCGTTTTTGCCTTGGGGTCGCGCGCCACAGGTGGGCGAATTATTTCAGTTCAAGGCGGCAGCCAAGGGCTTGCGTGCGATTGGCGAAAGCAAGGGGCAAGCCTATTACGGCGGTGAAATCGCCCATGCGCTCGAAAAGTTTTCCAAGCAAAACGGCGGTAGCCTGACGGCGAAAGACTTCGCCAACTACAAGCCTGAGTGGGTCAAGCCAATTGGCAAGGATTACCGCGGTTACACGCTGCATGAGATCCCCCCGAATGGGCAAGGGATTGCCGCGCTGATTGCGCTTGGCATTCTCGATAAGTTTGACGTCGGCAGTCTGCCGGTCGATGGTGTGGATTCGCAACATTTGCAAATTGAAGCCATGAAGCTGGCCTTCGCCGACGTTTACAAATACGTCGCCGAGCCGTCATCGATGGACGTCACGGTTGAGCAGATGCTGGACGACGCTTATTTGGCCAGCCGCGCCAAGCTGATCGACATGAAAAAGGCACAAGACTTTGGCGCGGGCAATCCCGTCAAAGGCGGCACCATTTACCTCACGGCAGCTGACGAAAACGGCATGATGGTGAGTTTTATTCAGAGCAATTACATGGGCTTTGGGTCGGGCTGCGTCGAGCCTGAGTTTGGTGTCAGCCTGCAAAACCGCGGCCACGGCTTCAGCTTAGATGCAGGCGTCAACCAGGTCGCGCCAGGCAAGCGTCCGTTTCACACCATCATTCCGGCCTTCCTGACGAAGGATGGCCAGCCGGTGATGAGTTACGGCGTGATGGGCGCCAATATGCAGCCGCAGGGCCATATGCAAACCTTGGTGCGCATGCTCGATTACGGACAAAACCCACAAGCCGCTTGCGACGCACCACGCTGGCGCTACAACGCTGGTCTTGAGATCAATGTCGAATCTGCCATGGACGTGGGCACCGTGCAGGCGCTCTCAGATCGCGGACACCGTACTGAAGTCATCAACGATTCGTATCAAGACTTTGGTGCCGGCCAATTTATCTGGCGCGCGGGTGACCCGAAGGTCGAAGGCTATGTGGCCGCCAGTGATGCCCGGCGTGATGGCCAAGCGGTCGGTTTTTAATTGACGGATCAAAGCGTGTCAGGTTCCGCTGCAGAGGCTGCGGCCCGATCAAAGGTCGCGGTTGGCTTGGGGTTGGCAATGGTCGGGGCTATTGCCTTCAGCGGCAAGGCGATCATCGTTAAATTGGCTTATCGGCATGGGGTCGATCCGGTCACGCTCATCATGCTGCGGATGCTGTTTGCATTGCCGATTTTCGTCATCATGGCGTGGTGGGCGAGCCGGGGAAAAGCGCCTTTGAGCGGCAAAGATTGGCTGGGCGTTTTGGGGTTGGGCTTCACCGGTTATTACTTTTCAAGCTTTCTTGATTTTGCGGGGCTGCAGTACATCAGCGCATCGCTAGAACGTTTGATTCTTTACCTCAACCCGACCTTGGTGCTGTTGCTCAGTTGGTTGTTTTATCGCAAGCAGGTCTCGCTGCGTCAGATGCTCGGTATGGCCATCAGTTACGGTGGTGTGGTGCTGGTGTTTGGCAGCGAAATCACCACGCAGGGTAGCCATGCTGCTTGGGGCGCACTGTTGGTCTTTTTGAGTGCTGTCACCTACGCGATGTACCTCGTTTACAGCGGCGAGATTGTGCGGCGCTTGGGTTCGCTCCGCTTGGTCGGTTTAGCGAGTACGGTGGCCTGCCTGTGTTGTATTTTGCAGTTTGTGTTGCTACGGCCATTGACACTCGAAAACGTCGCTACCGAAGTGCTCTGGCTGTCCCTGATCAATGCCACGGCTTGTACGGTGGCCCCGGTGCTGATGGTCATGATGGCGGTCGAGCGCATCGGCGCGAGCATGACAGCGCAGACTGGGATGATCGGCCCGCTTTCCACTATCCTGATGGGCGTGCTGATTTTGGGTGAACCCTTCACGGCGTGGGTGGCTGTCGGCACTGCGCTGGTGTTGGCTGGCATTTATGTCGTCACGCGGAGTCAGCGCTCCGGCACTTGAACGGCGGGTCGTCAACCTCTGAATTACCATTGCCCCATCAACGCTTGCATGGCTGCGGCTGTCAATTTTCACAACAAAGAAAAAGGAATCTAAATGGACTTAGGAATCAACGGTAAATGGGCGCTGGTGTGTGGCGCCAGCAAAGGCTTGGGTTTTGGCTGCGCAGAGGCACTGGTGCGTGAAGGCGTGCATGTCTTGATCGTGGCCCGTGGCATTGAGGCGCTGCAAGCAGCTTCATCAAGTTTATTGGCCGACAAAGGCCGTCCAGTGGGCACCGAAGTGCTGCACGTGGCGGCTGACATCACCACCCCCGAAGGTCGGGCGGCGGTGTTCGCGGTGCGTAAAGATTTCGACATCGTCATCACCAACGCGGGTGGCCCACCACCGGGCGATTTCCGCCAGTGGGAACGTGACACTTGGATCAAGGCACTTGACGCCAACATGCTGACGCCGATCGAGCTGATCAAAGCCACGGTGGACGGCATGGCGGAACGTGGCTTTGGCCGCATCATCAACATCACCTCCGGCGCGGTCAAGGCACCGATCGATATTTTGGGTTTGAGCAACGGTGCACGCAGCGGTCTGACCGGTTTTGTGGCGGGCGTTGCTCGTAGCAAGATTGCAGGTCAGGGCGTGACCATCAACTCATTGCTGCCGGGTGCCTTTGACACCGATCGCCTGAAAGTCACCATGGCCGGTGCGGCGCAAAAAACCGGCCAGACGGTCGAGGCCTTGGCTGACACACGGCGCAAAACCATTCCGGCAAAACGCTTTGGCACACCGCAAGAGTTCGGTGCTATTTGCGCATTTTTGTGCAGCCAGCACGCGTCTTACATCACCGGCCAAAACGTGCTGGCCGATGGCGGCGCATACCCCGGCACTTTTTGATTATCAGCAGACGAATCAACAACAAAGGAAGAGACATGAGCGCAACTACCTCCAAAGCCGTCCGTATTGATGCCCACGGTGGCCCCGAAAATCTCAAACTGGTCGATGTCACTGTGGGCGAGCCCGGTCCGGGCGAAATTCGCATTCGCCACAAGGCCATAGGCCTGAACTACATCGACGTCTACCAGCGTGCAGGCTTGTATTCCCTGCCCATGCCGCTGCAACTCGGCATGGAAGCCTCGGGTGTGATCGAAGCCGTGGGTGCGGGCGTGACGCATTTGAAAGTCGGCGATCGCGCTGCGTATGCCAGCCAGCCACCCGGCAGCTACTGCGAACTGCGCGTGATGCCGGCCAAGTGCGTTTGCAAATTACCTGACGCAATTTCGTTTGAAACCGGTGCCGCCATGATGCTTAAGGGGATGACCGCGCAATACCTGCTGTGCAAGACCCAACCGCAAGGCGGTCTCAAGGCGGGTGATTTTGTGCTGTTCCATGCAGCTGCCGGCGGGGTTGGTTTGATCGCTTGCCAGTGGGCCCGTGCGCTGGGTTTGCAACTGATCGGCACGGCCGGATCAGACGCCAAATGTGCGCTGGCCAAAGAAAATGGCGCGGCCTTCACGATCAATTACGCCAAGGAAGATTTCGTCGCTCGCGTCAAAGAAATCACCGGTGGTGCAGGCCTGAAGGTGGTCTACGACTCCGTCGGCAAAGATACTTTTTTGAAGTCGCTTGACTGTCTGCAGCCCTTCGGTTTGATCGCCAACTTCGGCAATGCTTCCGGCAAGGTGGAGCCGTTGGACCTCGGTATGTTGGCCGGCAAGGGTTCCTTGTACGTGACGCGTCCGACGATCTTCACGCACTTGGCCACCCGCGAAAGCACGCAAGCCATGGCAGACGATTTGTTCGAGATGGTGATCAGCGGCAAGGTCAAAATCGCGATTGATCAACGCTTTGCTTTGGCCGATGTGGCCGAAGCTCATCGTTCGTTGGAAGCCCGCAAAACGACAGGTTGCACCATTTTCACGCTGTAAGCGCGAGCTGTAGTTCAGCGACTGCGGCGCACCCGCTGCAGTTCGTCCAATATCAGGCAGACGGCGCCTACCGTGATGGCGCTGTCTGCGATATTGAAGGCGGGGAAATGCCAGCCGACGTAATGCAGGTCAATGAAGTCGACGACGTAGCCATGCATCATCCTGTCGATCACGTTGCCAATCGCGCCGCCCAAAATACAGGCCATGGCGAAAGAAAACAATTTTTGACCTGGATGTGAACGCAGCATGTGCACGATGAAGAGCGCCGCACCCACGCCAACCGCCGTGAAAAACCAGCGCTGCCAGCCAGAAGCCGACGCCAAGAACGAGAAGGCCGCGCCGCTGTTGTGCACCCGAACGATGTTGAAAAAATTCGTCACGTAGGTCGCGTCACCGAGCTGGTAATAACCCAGGATCAACACCTTGGTGAACTGGTCGGCGATGAGCAGCAGCAGCGCCAGCCCGAGCCAAGGCCAGACGGCGCTACTAGATTTTTGAAAACCAATTTTGGCCATCACGCAAACTTCCGGTCTTCGCCTGCGCCGTAAAGATTGCTGGTGCAGCGACCGCAAATAGTCGGGTGCGCCGCATCATGGCCGACGTCATCGCGGTAGTGCCAGCAGCGTTCGCATTTAACGCTGGTGCTGGTGGCGGAGGTCACGCTCAAAGCGTCTGCCGCTTGCAGGTTCATGACGGAGGTGATGAAGATAAACTTCAGGTCGTCGCCCAAGCTGTTCAGCAGCGCGAGGTCGTCTGCATTGACGCCGAGGGTGACGTCGGCCTGCAGTGACGAGCCCACTTTGCCCTCGGCACGCAAGACTTCAATGTCTTTGTTGACGAGATCGCGCAATTCGCGAATCCGCGTCCACTTGGCCAGCAGGGCGGCATCAGGCGATCCGAGCTCTGCATAGGTTTCCATGAAGATCGACTCGGACGAGCCGAACACCTTCCACGCCTCTTCGGCAGTGAAGCTCAAAAATGGCGCCATCCAGCGCAGCATGGCGTGCGTGATCTGGTGCAGCGCGGTTTGTGCGCTGCGCCGTGCCAATGATTTCGGGGCACTGGTGTAGAGCCGGTCTTTCAAGATGTCGAGGTAGAACGCTCCCAGATCTTCGCTGCAGTAGATCTGCAATTTCGAGACCACGGGCTGAAATTCATAGACCTCGTAATGCGCCAAGATGTCGGCTTGCAACTGCGCCGCACGGCTCAAGGCGTAGTGGTCGATTTCCAGCATCTGCTCTAACGGAACGCTGTCGGTGGCCGGGTCAAAGTCGCTCACATTGGCCAGCAAGAAGCGCAGCGTGTTGCGAATCCGGCGGTAGGCGTCGACCACCCGCGCCAAAATTTTGTCGTCAATGCCGAGGTCGCCCGAGTAGTCGGTCGACGCGCACCAGAGGCGAATGATTTCAGCGCCTAACTTGCCGGAGACTTCTTGTGGCGCCACCACGTTGCCTTCGCTTTTGCTCATCTTGCGGCCCTTGCCGTCAACGGTGAAGCCGTGCGTCAGAAGCCCTTTGTAGGGGGCGTGGTCGTACATGGCGCAGGCAGTCAGCAGCGAAGAATGGAACCAGCCACGGTGTTGGTCATGGCCTTCAAGGTACAGGTCGGCCGGCCAGGTCGACTGCGCTGCATGGCTGTGTTTCAGCACATGGTCGTGCGTGGTGCCAGAGTCAAACCAGACGTCCAAAATGTCGGTGCTCTTGATGTAGTCAGGGGCGTCTTTGCCGATGATGGATTCGGTCGTCGCTTTGCTCCAGGCTTCAATGCCGCCGGCCTCCACCATGCTGGCGGCTTGGTCCATGATCTCCATGGTGCGCGGGTGCAATTCGCCGGTGGCGGTGTGGATGAAAAAGGGCAGGGGCACGCCCCAATTGCGTTGGCGGCTGATGCACCAGTCCGGCCGGCCGGCGATCATGTCGCGCAAACGGTTCTTGCCGTTCTCAGGGTAAAACCGCGTCTCTTCAATCGCGCTAAGCGCCAGTTGACGTAAAGTTTTGGCGGCTTTGTCCTTGGCGAACAAGCCTTCATTGCCCTGGCCTTCTTCGTCCATGCGAATGAACCACTGTGCAGCGGCACGGTAGATCACAGGCGTCTTGTGGCGCCAGCAATGCGGGTAGCTATGGACGATGTCTTGCGTTGCAAAAAGGCGGTCGTGTTCGCGCAGCTTGTCGATCACCAGCGGTGCGGCTTTCCAGATGTTGAGGCCGCCAAAGAAGGGCAGCTCGTCGACATAACGGCCGTTGCCTTGCACCGGGTTCAAGATGTCGTCGTAAGCCATTCCGTTGGCGATGCAAGAGTTAAAGTCTTCTACGCCGTAAGCTGGCGCGGAGTGCACGATGCCGGTGCCGTCGTCTGCAGTGGCGTAGTCGGCCAAGTACACCGGCGACAAGCGGCGGTAGCCGTAGAGGCCTTGCTCATCGGCGACGTCGTGCAGCGGGTGCATGAAGTTGAGCAGCGCGAGTTTTTCGCCCAGCGTGGTGGCCAGCACCATGCCGGTGAGTCCAAAACGAGCCAGGCATTTCTCCACCAGCACTGAGGCCAGCACCAGCAGGCCGCGCTCGGTGTCCACCAGCGCGTATTCAAGGGCAGGGTTCAGGTTCAGCGCCTGATTCGCCGGAATCGTCCACGCGGTGGTGGTCCAGATCACGGCAAACGCGTCTTTGGTCAAACTGCTCAAACCAAAGGCCGCAGCGAGTTTTTCAGGTTCAGCACATTTGAAGCCGACGTCCAGCGTTTGCGACTTCTTGTCAGCGTATTCAATTTCAAACTCAGCCAGTGACGAGCCGCAGTCAAAGCACCAATACACCGGCTTCAGGCCGCGGTAGACAAAGCCGCGTTCCATGATGCGTTTGAGGGCGCGGATTTCGTTCGCCTCGTTGGCGAAATCCATCGTGCGGTACGGGTTGTCCCATTCGCCCAAAACGCCCAGGCGTTTGAAGTCGGCCATCTGCCCGGCGATCTGCTCGGTGGCGAAAGCCCGGCTTTTGGCCTGCACTTCGTCACGCGGCAGAGCCCGACCGTAGAGCTTTTCAATGGCGTTTTCGATCGGTAGTCCGTGGCAGTCCCAACCCGGTACATACACTGCGTCCATGCCTTTGAGCTGGCGCGCCTTGACGATCATGTCTTTCAGCACTTTGTTGACGGCGTGCCCAATGTGAATTTTGCCGTTGGCGTAGGGCGGACCGTCGTGCAGCACAAATTTGGGACGGCCTTGGCGAACGTCGCGCAGTTTTTTGTAGAGCCCTTTGTCTTCCCATTCTTGGACCCAGCCGGATTCGCGCTTTGGCAAATCGCCGCGCATCGGGAAAGGCGTGTCAGGCAAGTTCAGGGTGCTGCGGTAATCGGTTTTGGTGTCGGACATGGTTTTATTTCGAAGAAAACGAAGCAACTTGGCAGGAGGAGAGTAGGCCGCACAGCGCGGGCCAGAAAGGGGCGCCATGGGCCCTGCGACAAGGCGGGTAGGCGCTGGCAGTGGCGAGATCGTCTAAATTCGATCGAGGCTGGTTTCGGTGTGCTGGGCTGCGAAAAAAGCACGCGCGTTATCGCAGTCCCGGAAGATGCCTTTTGTCAGCGCCTCCAGACCCTCATATTTCAGCTCGTCATGCAGTTTGTGTAGCAATTCCACGCGAATTATTTTACCGTAGGCACTGTCGAGCCCAGCGCCCTCGGGGGTCCAGTCCAAACAATGAACTTCCAGCAAGACTCGTCCAGCATCCTCAATAGTAGGGCGTATGCCCAAGCTGGCCACCCCATCGACAGGGCCGTCACCATGGGCGCCCAGCCCATGTGTGCGCACCACAAAAATGCCGCTGGCGGCCGGCTTGTCGTGCCTGAATGCAATGTTCAGGGTTCGAAAGCCGAGCTCGCGGCCGAGCTTTTTGCCATGGACCACGTGGCCTGAAATGCTGTACGGCCGGCCGAGCAGTCGTGCCGCATCATCCATATCACCGTGAGCCAACGCATCGCGCACCGCCGAGCTTGAGACCCGTGCGCCATGCACTTCGTAGCTGTCCATGCGGGCAACTTCAAAACCACAGGCGACGCCGGCCGTGTCGAGCATGGCATAGTCGCCTGCGCGTTTGCTGCCAAAGCGAAAATCGTCACCAACCAGCACATAACGCACTTGTAGGTTGTTGACCAATACATCGTGGATGAATGAGTCTGCGCTTTGCGAGGCGAGGCGAGCATTGAAAGGCAGCACCACGGCTTGGTCAATACCGCAACGTGCCAACTCCGTGAGTTTGTCGCGCAGGGTTGAGATGCGCGTGGGTGCCGTTGAGGGTGAAAAATACTCGCGCGGATGCGGCTCGAAGGTCATCACCCGGGCCGGTAAACCGCGGTGTTTTGCCTCATTTTTGAGCACGGCGAGCATGGCTTGGTGACCGCGGTGAACTCCGTCAAAGTTGCCGATGGTCAGTGCGCAGGGCTGAGCCAGTGCGGGGTGCTGATGGCCACGAAAGATTTTCATGAGTCTGATTATCGTTTTTTAGCGACCCGTTCTAGCCGCCTTGTGAGTTGTCACGGCCGCCGCCAGAAAATTGCCATGAAATCACTGTATATTGATGCTTAGCAGGCAGATGTTATTTTCAGAAAAAGCGTTTGCTGGCCTTGATGTTCGATGCTGGTTTCCATTTTCATGGAGGTTCGTTTGAAGGTCTTGAAGCTGTCCGCTCAGGGGTTGCCACAATCGTGGATCAGCCTCGAACAAGCCGTGTTGCACTACGCTGCCGGGGAAGTGCGCTGGGAAGCCGGTGCACAGGTGGCTCTGTTTCGCGGTGGTCACAACGCTCGCACCGGCGAGCAGTCGACCATCACGGTCAACAGCATCATCGGTACACGAGGCGTGCCAAACATCAATCCCTTTGATCTCATACCTGGGCTGACCAATGGCAAACTTTTTGCGCGCGACCGCAACGTTTGCGCTTACTGCGGCAGTCACTTTCATGAAGATGAACTGACGCGTGAGCACATTATTCCCTTTGCGCAACAGGGCGTAGACATCTGGATGAATGTCGTCACGGCTTGTCGCGCCTGCAACCACCGAAAAAGCAGCCGCACGCCCGAGCAGGCGCGTATGCCTCTGCTATACACCCCTTACGTACCCAGCCTTTGGGAGGACTTCATTTTACGCAACCGCCGCATTCTGGTGGACCAAATGGAGTTTTTGTCGCGTGGACTTCCTAAATCATCAAGGCTGTACACATCTGAACTGCAATAACGCAAAGGGCAAGCAAGTCATGGCCTTGCCCGAAAATCATCTTCACGGTGTCTGCCGTCGCACTTTTTTTGTTGGCGCCTTGGCGATCTTCATGAGCCGTAGCGTGCGAGCAAAAGATGTTTACCCCATTCGGCCCATCAAACTGATTGTCCCGTTTGCAGCTGGCGGCACAGGCGACATTGTGGCGAGGCTGCTGAGCAGCAAACTTGGGGAGGGCTTGGGCGAAAGTATCGTGATTGAAAACCGAGGCGGAGGAGGCTCCATCATTGGCACCGATGCGGGGGCCAAGGCACCTGCCGATGGCTACACCATGATGCTGAGTAACGGTGCCGCCATCACCACCGGCGCTCTCGTCGGGCAAAAGCTAGCCTACAAGCCATTGGACGATTTTTCGCATATCTTTTTGATCGGCAGTTTCCCAAACATGCTGGTTGTGCGAGATGACTTCCCGGCCAAAGATCTACGACAGTTTGTGGAACTTTCACGCAAGGATCCCCATGGGATCAGCTGGGGCTCTGCGGGGGTCGGTTCTGCTGGTTATTTGGCCGTTGAGCTGCTCCGTCAGTTGGCCCACATGAATTTGGTTCATGTCCCTTACCGCGGAACAGGACCCGCCATGACGGATCTGATGGGGGGCTCCATCGGTGCCATGATGACCAGCCCGGCGGTGGCCGCTGCACAAATAAAAGCCGGGAAGTTGCGCGCGCTCGCCGTCAGTAGCCCTGCGCGTTTGAGCGATTACCCTGGTATTCCCACAATGAACGAGGTGGTGCCCGGCGCGGGAGGCGATGCCTGGTTCGGCATTTCAGTGCCCGTCAACACACCGCAGCCCGTGATCGACCGGCTGCAATCCGAACTTGACAAGGTCGTCAAACTCCCAATGGTCCGCGCGCAACTCCAGCAAGCTGGGCTGACGCCGTTGGGCCTCGGCAAGCAAGGATTCGATAAATTTCTTCTCGCTGAAATTTCTAAATGGACGCCAGTCATCCGCGGCGCGAAGATCGTGGCCGATTAGCCCTTGAATAACGATGAAATCCCCAGGTTGGGTCTTGCTTTACAGTGCAAGCGGAATCTGAACTTTGAAGCTTGAAATGTCCAATCAAAAAGCAAAAGAACAACGTGTCATCATTGTCGGCGCAGGTCCAGTGGGTCTGACGGCCGCCATGCTTCTCGGGCATCACGGAATACAGTGTTTGGTCATTGAATCTGAAGGTTCGGTGCCTCGCGATCTGCGAGCCTCAACGTTTCATCCCCCAACACTCGATATGCTGGATCAGTTTGGTATCACTTCCAAGCTGATTGCCGCAGGCTTGGTTGCACCGACTTGGCAGGTGCGCTGGCATACGACGGGCGAATTTGCAGAGTTTGACTTGTCTGCTCTCAAGGGCCATACGGCGCATCCTTACCGGCTCCAATGTGAGCAGTGGCGGCTCGCCGAATTTTTGATTGAGCATATTGATCTGCACCTCCCCTGCATCGAGATCAAACAAGGTTACCGCGTCGATGAATGCCGTCAAGATGATGCTGGCGTCGAGGTTTTTGTGACGGGACCCGGGGGCGATAAACTGGCGTTCAGTGGCTCTTACTTAATTGGTGCTGATGGCGGAAGAAGTGTTGTCCGCTCTCAACTGAAGCTTGAGTTTGAAGGCCACACTTTTCCGGAAACGACGGTTTTGGCTACCACCAGCTTTCCGTTTCATGAGCATGTTCCGAACTTGTCGTTTATCAACTACTGCTGGAAAAACAACGGCACCTTCAGTCTGCTTCGATTGCGTGACCTCTGGCGCGTCAGTCTTTACCCGCGCGATGGAGAGAGCGAGCAAGAAGCTACTTCGCCGCTGTCAATTGAAAGCAAATTGCAAGAGATTTTTCAAAAAGACAGTGCTTACGATGTCATGGAAATCAGACCTTACAAAATTCACCAACGGGTCGTGAAAAGCTATGTACATGGACGGATGATTTTGGCGGGTGATGCTGCGCACATCAACAGTCCAAGTGGTGGCATGGGGATGAATGGGGGCATCCACGACGCCTTCAATCTGGTCGAAAAACTGCAGCGCATTTATGCAGGAGAAAGCCAAAATTTGCTCATGCTCTATGAAAGACAGCGCCGTCCTGTCGCCCTGAAGCATGTGTTGGAGCAGTCAGGTCGGAACCGCGCACGCATGCAAGAGCGAGATGATGGCAAGCGCAGGCAGGCCCTCACTGAACTCCAGCGCAAGGCGGATGACAAAACACTTGCAGAGGCGTATTTATTGGAAACCTCCATGATCAACGGCTTACGCGAAGCGGCAAGCATTGAATGAACGCGCGGTCCCCCGTAGGCCTGGCGTCAAGCAAATACACCTGCCGTGTCTTGCATTCGTGCTGAGACCTCGCCCAACTGGTGCAGTGAATCTCCAAAAGTCATTTCTAACTGCGTCAATTTTTTGAAGCAGTGGCTGACGATGTACTCGTCCGTGACGCCAATGCCGCCATGCAATTGCACGGCTTGCTGGCCGACAAAGCGCATCGATTGACCGAGTTGGTATTTGGCGCGGGCCATCGCGACGCGGCGTTCGTCTGCCGGGGCGTTGAGCTTGAGTGAGGCGTAGTAACTCATGGAACGGGCCAACTCAAGCTGCATTTTCATGTCGGCCACGCGGTGGCGCAGCGCCTGAAAACTGCTGATGACAACGCCAAACTGTTTGCGCTGGTTCATGTAGTCGACAGTGACGGCCAAGGTGGTGTCCATCACGCCGATGGCCTCGGCGCAGGCCGCGGCGATACCGATGTCCACCGCGTGTTCGAGGGCGGCCAGTCCGTCCAATGAGATCAGCGTTGCGGCTGCGTTGTCCAGTTGCACTTCGGCTGCTCTGCCGCCGTCTTGCGTGCGGTAGCCGCGTGTGCTGACACCGCTGGCTTGACGTTTGACCAAAAACAGCGCCTGTTGACCTTTTAGCATGGCCGGCACCAGAAAAGCATCCGCTTGATCACCTGCCGTGACGATGCTTTTGATGGCGTTCAAGGTCCAGCCGCCAGAACACTCTGCCGCTTTGGCATCGCATATATCGAGTCGATACCGGGCGGCGCGCTCTTGGTGCGCCAATACCAACAGCGCTTCACCCGAAGCGATCTTGGGTAGCCACGTCGTTTTGACTTGCTCAGGCGCCCAGGCGTTGAGTACCGCGCCTGCCAACAAGCTGTGGGCGACGGGTTCAAGCACCAAGCCGCGGCCTAGCTCTTCCATGACCACCATGCCTTCGATCGGGCCCATGTCCAAGCCGCTGTGGGCTTCAGGAATGTAGAGGCCGCTCAAGCCTAGTTCCGCCAATTCGGTGTAAGCCTCACGTGAAAAACCACCGGCGTTGGCAGTGCTGCGGCGACGCTCAAAGGTATAGGCTTTGGCGACCCATTTGCGCACGGCGTCACGCAGTTGTTCTTGATCGTCAGAAAAATTGAAATCCATGGTCCTGTCTCCTCAGCCCAGCACGGTTTGCGCAACTATGTTGCGTTGAACTTCGTTGCTGCCGCCGTAAATGGTGGTTTTTCGCATGTTGAAATAGGTCGACGCCAGCGGCGCGCAATGAACGTCACCGCCCGGAAAGCCGGCCAAGCCAGCGTCCGCTTGGTCGCCTTGCCAGCCAGCTTCCATGGCGTCTTGAATGAAGGGCAGGCTGAACGGGCCGGCAGCCAGCATCATGAGTTCGGCATAGCGCTGCTGGATTTCACTGCCGCGAATTTTGAGCAAGCCGGCGATGTCGAGTGAGTTCTTGCCCGTTTTTTGCGCTGACAGGACGCGCAGCACCAGCATTTCGAGCGCCACCACATCCACTTCGAGCTTGGCGATTTCGTCCCTGAAGCGAAGGTCACCGTACAAACCTTCGGCCTTGGCAATGCGCTTCAAGCGCTCGAGTTCACGTTTGGACCGATTCACATCAGCGATGTTGGTGCGTTCATGGCTGAGCAGGTGCTTCGCGTATGTCCAGCCTTTGTTTTCTTCACCGATCAGGTTGTGGGCCGGCACTTCGACGTTGTCAAACCAGACTTCGTTGACCTCTGCATCGCCGTCAAGCAGCACGATGGGACGCACCGTGACGCCGGGCGAGGCCATATCTATCAGCAAGAAGGAGATGCCGGCTTGCGGTTTGCCTTCTTGGCTGGTGCGGACCAGGCAAAAAATCCACTCACCGTACTGACCGAGCGTCGTCCAGGTTTTTTGGCCGTTGACGATGTAGTGGTTGCCTTGACGCACTGCTTTGCATTGGACGGATGCCAAATCCGAACCTGCGCCCGGCTCACTGTAGCCTTGGCTCCACCAGACCTCGCCGCTGGCGATGCCGGGTAAGAAACGTTGTTGTTGCTCGGCGTTGCCAAACGCCATGATCACCGGTGCCACCATGACCGGGCCGAAGGGCACCACGCGCGGTGCGCCTGCCAGCGCGCATTCCTCTTCAAACAAATGCTTTTGCACGGCGTTCCAGCCGGGACCGCCAAATTCGACTGGCCAGCCATGGCCGAGCCAGCCTTTTTGGCCCAGAATTTTGGCCCATCGTTGCATGTCTTCACGGGACAGGCGCAGCGCGTTGTGCACTTTGTGCGCAATGTCGGCCGGCAAATGCACCTTAACCCAGTCGCGAATCTCTTCGCGAAACTGTTGTTCTTCGGGAGTGAAAGCTAAGTCCATGGTGGTTGTGTCTCCGGTTTTTCAACCGATTGTCAGTTGGCAATGCCTCTTTTGTAGCACGCGGGCGTGTTGTCAGGCCATAAACTACCGCCCATGACCGAGAGCGTAAAAAATATTGTCGTCCTGATTTCTGGCGCGGGTTCCAACATGGCGGCGCTGATCTATACGGCGCAAGTCGAAAATTGGTCCGACCTGCTGGGCGCGCGCGTGGTGGCTGTCATCAGCAACAAACCAGGTGCTGAGGGCTTAGCGTTGGCGCAAGCTTTGGGTGTGGCGACGCAGGTGCTAGACCACAAGGACTTTGAGTCCCGTGCCGCCTTTGACGCGGCTTTACAAACGCTGATCGATGCGCACCAGCCTGCGCTGGTGGTGCTGGCCGGTTTTATGCGCATTTTGACGCCCGATTTTGTAGCGCATTACGCGGGGCGGATGGTGAACATTCATCCGTCCTTGCTGCCTGCCTTCACTGGACTCAACACGCACCAGCGTGCGATTGATGCTGGTTGCACAGAAGCCGGCGCGACCGTGCACCTTGTCACCACTGAGCTCGACCACGGGCAAATTTTGGCGCAAGCCGCCGTGCCCGTGCTGCCAGGCGATAGCGCCGAGTCACTGGCTGCGCGCGTGTTGGAAAAGGAGCACCTGATTTATCCGCAAGCCATCAAGGCTTTGCTTGCAACTGGTGCAGCGCCGCTTTGACAATGCTCTGCGCATCCACACCAAAGTAGGCCCGCAAAGCCGCGCGGGTGTCGCTGCGGCCAAAGCCGTCGGTGCCCAGCGTCAGGTAAGAGCGTCCCGCAGGCACGAAGGCGCGCACGCTTTCTGGCACGGCGCGCACGTAGTCTGTGGCGGCGATGATCGGGCCGCGGCTGGTGGCCAGCTGCTCGGTCACAAAGGCGGATGTGGCGGCCTCGCCATTCAATGCGCGCTTTTGATGTTCAGCGCCGTCGCGCGCCAACTCGCTCCAACTGGTCACGCTGTAAACCCTGGCGTGAACGCCTTGTTCGGCGAGCAGCTGAGCGGCTTTGATGACTTCGGTCAGGATGGCGCCTGAGCCCATCAGCGTGACTTCGCGAGTCAGATTTTTCTTCGTCGATACCGCCGCAAAGTGTTTGAACCGGTAGCAGCCGCGGATGATGTCGCCTTCTGAGCCTGGCACCAAATCGGGCTGCGCGTAGTTCTCGTTCATCAGGGTGACGTAGTAAAAAACGTCTTGCTGCTCAACCATCATC
This sequence comes from Comamonadaceae bacterium, assembly GCA_947450695.1. Classification (GTDB taxonomy): domain Bacteria; phylum Pseudomonadota; class Gammaproteobacteria; order Burkholderiales; family Burkholderiaceae_C; genus Polaromonas. The sequence goes on along the minus strand of CANFWV010000059.1, from coordinate 836 downwards.
TCTTGCATGCCGCGGTCAAGGATGACGGCGAGTTCGGCGCTGAAGGCTGGGTCGTAGGCCTTGCAATTCGGGATGGTTGAGGCCACCAAATGGCTGCTGCCGTCTTGGTGTTGCAGGCCTTCGCCACCCAGCGTGGTGCGGCCGGAGGTGGCGCCTAACAAGAAGCCTCGGGCGCGTTGGTCGGCCGCTGCCCAGATCTGGTCGCCGACGCGTTGAAAGCCAAACATCGAGTAATAAATGTAGAACGGCAACATGGCCAAGCCGTGCACGCTGTAGCTGGTGGCGGCGGCTGTCCAGCTGGCCAGTGCGCCAGCTTCGCTGATGCCTTCTTCCAGAATTTGTCCGTCGAGGGCTTCCCGGTAGCTCAGCACCGAGCCGATGTCTTCGGGCGCGTAACGCTGGCCGACGCTGGAGTAAATACCGACTTGCTTGAACAAGTTGGCCATGCCGAAAGTGCGTGCTTCGTCGGCCACGATGGGGACGATGCGCGGGCCCAGCGCGCTGTCTTTGAGTAAGCCGCCGAGCAGCCGTACAAAGGCCATGGTGGTGCTCATTTCTTTGCCGTCTGCTGCCAACGCGAAGCCGCCGTAGGTGGGCAGCGCGGGGATGTGGATGGGTTCGGCTGTGGTGTCTCGCTTAGGCAAGTAGCCGCCCAGCGCCGCACGCTTGGCCTGCATGTATTGCATTTCGGCGCTGTCTGCGGCGGGGCGGTAAAAGTCAATGCGCTTGGCTTGCTCGTCGTTCAGCGGCAGGTTGAAGCGGTTGCGAAATTCGATGAGTTCGTTTTCGTCAAACTTCTTTTGCGAGTGCGTGGTCATCTTGCCCTGACCGGCGCT
>CANFWV010000058.1 GCA_947450695.1 Comamonadaceae bacterium | reverse complement strand
GCTTCTTTGCCGTGCTGCTGGCGCACTTGCAGCGCCGCAGCGGCAATGGCTGCGGCTGTGTTGCGCGCAAAGGGTTCGAGAATAAAAGAGGTGGGGATGCCGGTGGTGTTGACTTCAGCCAACTCGTCTTCAGTCTTGAAGAAGAAGTCACGGTTGGTGACGGTTAAAACCTCCGCCACATTCGGCAACTGGGCACCGCGCAAAAATGCTTTTTGCAACAAGCTTTGACCGTCGGCCAAGCGAATGAAAGGTTTAGGGTGCTGTTCGCGAGAAACAGGCCAAAGCCGTGAGCCTGCGCCGCCACAAAGGACGGTAGGGATGAGCTTCAAGTTGCGCCTCGCTTATTTATTGATTAGCAGTGTGTGAAGACTGCTCGCGAAATGCTTTTCAAAAAAATAATACTTACCGTGCTGCGTCACGCCTTGGGGGGCACTATGCACACACAAATTTCTACTTATTTATGACCGTTGAAATTCTAGCCGAATTACATTTGGCAACGATAAGTACAAATCAACTATTTCACAACTTCTATTTTCATTTTGCGTACAAAGTCCGCGCGGCTCAGCCGCTTAAGCGGCTTGCGCTTCGTTCAAGCACTTGCCCAGCTGAGCAAAGTAGCGGTTGGCCACAGGCGTGGGCATGACGTATTTGATGCGGGTGTCGATTTCGTCGGACACCAGGGCGATGACGCCTTTTTTGCGCAATGACTTGAGGCGCCGATGGGCGGTGGTGGAGGAAACGTCGCCATAGATGGCCATGGCCTGAAGCACGGTGATTTTTTGCTCGGCATGCCAGACGGTGGCAAACAGGTGCAGCAGGCGTTCCTCTACGGGGTCCAGTTTTGGAAAATCTGGCAGCTGGTGTACAGCTTTGACCAAATTTAAAAACCTGAGGTAGGTCTGGGAGTGCTGGGTGGCAATGGAAGTCATCTTTTGATGATAATTCAAAATAAAAAGACTATCCACGGTGCTGTCAGAAAAGACAATTGGTTTGGCGCTGCTGTGGGGCATGACGTTTAGAAGGCGTGGTCTAAACAAAATGGCGGTTCTGGCTTTAGCATGGGCAGTGGATTTTTCTTTGTTTTTCAGTCAGGAGCCCTACCCCATGCCAAGCCAGAAGCTACCCCCTACGGGTGAAACGCCCAGCCCCGCCACCGGGCTGGTGCAGGAGTCTGCGCAACAGATATGGCTGGCCGGCTTGGGCGCGTTTGCCAAGGCGCAAGAAGAGGGCAGCAAGGTGTTTCAGGGCTTGGTGAAGGAAGGCCTGGACCTGCAGCGGCAAACCAAAGCGGCTGCTGAAGAAAAGCTGGCAGAGGCCTCGGCCAAGGCGGCCCAACCTTGGGACAAGCTGGAGAGCATTTTTGAAGAGCGCGTGGCCAAGGCCCTGAAGCACTTGGGCGTGCCGTCCCTGGCAGAGTTTGAGGCGCTGCAGGCCGAGGTGGCTGCGCTGAAGAAGCAGGTGGCGACGCTGAAAGCTGGCACCAAGGCGGCGAAGCTGGTCAAACCGGTTAAAAAAATTACGCGCACCTGAAATCTACTGGCCTTCCCTACTTACCCAGAGCCGGCGCCTGAGGTAGAGTGGCTCCAAATTAAAGAGCCGAGAAGGAAAGCCGATGGCGAAAAAAGCGCCGCGCCGCACTGCGGAGCGCATTTTGGAGGTGACGCTGGAGCTGTTTAACCGCTTTGGCGAACCCAACGTTTCGACCACGCTGATCTCGGCGGAACTCGGCATCAGCCCGGGCAATCTTTACTACCATTACCCAGCAAAAGACGAGCTGATTAACTCGCTGCTAGACCGCTACGAAACGGCCTTGAATGAGTTGCTGGGTGCGAGCGAAGGCGTGCGTGACGTGGAGGACGCTTGGTTCTTCATGCATTCGCTGTTTGAGTTGATTTGGCAGTACCGGTTTTTGTACCGCGACCTGAATGATTTGCTGAGCAAAAACCGCAAGCTGGAAACGCATTTTCAGCGGGTGATCGAGCATAAAACCCGTTCGGTGAAAGGCCTGCTGAACAGCCTGGTGCAGCACCGCGCCATGACGATGGACGCACGCGAGGCCGAGCCCACGGCGACCAGCATGGTGGTGGTGTTGACCTACTGGCTGAGCTTTGAGTACGTGCGCGACCCGCGCCACGCGCTGGAACCCGAGCACGCCCAAATGGCCTTGCTGCGGGGCGCGCACCATGTGCTGAACCTGCTGATTCCCTACCTAGAACCCGCCCAACGGCTGCACCTGCAAGCCCTTGTGACCGCCTACAGCAGTGCGGCACCCAAGAACTGAGGCCGACGGGGATACAGCGTGATTGCGAGCGAGGCGCGGCAATCAATCTGCGAATGGCTTGCCGCGGTACCAGGCTTGTTGCGCTAGGCGGAGCATGGGTTTGTCGCCTGAGGTGTCGCCGTAGGCGTAGAGCGTGATGCGGGCCAATGCTGCTGGGTTGTAGCGTTCGGCCAGCCAGGCTTGCAGCCGAATGACTTTTTGTTGGCCGTGGCAGTTGGGGGTTTGCATGCGGCCGGTGAGCCGCTCATTGCTTTCAACTTCCATCTGCGTGCAGACCAGGCCATCAAAGCCCAAAAACGCTGCCGCCGGCGCCAGATAAATATCGGGTGAGGCGCTGACCATGACGCAGCAGTGCCCCGCTGCTTGGTGCCAGGCGAGGCGGGCCATGGTCGGGTCTTGCGCGCCCCTCAACTGCCCCGGCAATTGTTGGCTAGCCCAGCGTTCGGCCCAGCGCTGCACGTCGGCCATGGGCACGCCTTGCAACGCGGCCTTGAACAAACGCGCCTTGGCGATGTCGTTGCGGACCAGCCGCAGCGCATGGCCGACCAGCCACGGGCTGCTGCGCAGCAGCGCCCAGGCAAAACGCGGCCAGCCCAGGGCGGTGGCCAAAAATGGCAGCAAGGTGTCGCCGTGTGTGAGAGTGCCGTCGAAGTCAAACGCCGCCACACAAAGATCGGGCGTGTTTACCTCGGGCATCGGACCTGACCGCAATAGCGTTCGCAAAACGGACAACCGGTCATGGGCAACCAGCTGGGGATGTTGTAGTAGCGCTTGAAGATCGTCGCCAGCACGCCGTCGCGGTAAGCCGGGAAGTTGAAGCCCTGCCCTTCGACCACATAAAACGTCACACCGCTTTGCTCGATGGGGCGGACAGCGACGGAGTCGAAGTAAGGCCGGTAGTTGGCCAGGTCTGGCGGGCCGCCGTGGATGATGCGAACGGTCTTGCCTTGGTACAGCGAGAAGTCGACCAGCATGTCGTCTTGCCGCGCGTGAAAGCGGCCCGGACCGAATACCGGCACGTAGCGGCGCAGCTCAAAACCGTAGATAGACGCCGGTGTGTAGGCGTCGGCCATGACCACAACGCCCGGCGCGTCGACCTGCTGCAAGATGGCTTGCACGTCAAAGCTGCGCACGATGCTGGGGTAGAGCGACGTTTTTTTCCAATCGGCGGGTGAGCTCATGCCGATGCCTGTGACCACCAGCACATGAAAACCGGCGAACAGAGCCAAACCGAGGGCGCAGGCTTTGAGGCGTTCAGCCGGCAGGGCCAGCGCCAGCAGCGCAAAACCGAAGGGGTAAAACGACAGCACCCAGTGCAGGCCGATGACTTTTTTGAAGGACAGCAGCGCAAAAAAGGCCAGTGGCACCAGCACCAGACACGTCAGCAGCCGGTGCTGCGCGGCGGTGCTGCGCAACGCTTGCCGGTGCTTAAAGCCAAGCCAAACGGCCGCCGGGCTGGCGAGGTAGAGCATCATGCCGAGGTACATGAAGGGTTTGCGCAGCTCAAAGTGGTCGTCTTCGTTGCGGTTGAAGAGGTTGAACATGATGTTCGACCAGCCGTGGTCCATGTTCCAGGCGATGTTGATGGCCGGGCCGGGCAAGGCGCACAGCACCACCAGCGCCAAGCCCTGCCAGCGGTCTCGCCGCCAGAAGGCGAAGTAGACCAAGTACGCCAGCCCGAGCACGACGGAAAAGTATTTGGACAAAAAGGCGCAGCCCAGAAACACACCCGACAAGGCGTAGAGGCCGCGCGCGGCGGCGTCTAGACGCGGGCGCAGTTCGGCGCGCAGCATGACGGCCACCGACAACATGGACCAAAACATCAACGGCGTGTCGGTGGTGATGAGCACGTTGAGCCAGTTAATAGGGGCCAGCCAAAAGAACAGCACAGCCCAGCCAGCGCGTTGCCCGGCCACCGGCTGCAGCGCCCAACCCAAGGCAGCACCCAAGGCCAGCGGCAACATGACCGCGGGCAGACGAATGGCCCAGAGCGAGTCACCGAACAGGGCGCGCATGAGGCCGATGAGCCAGCCGACCATGGGCGGGTGGTCGTAGTAGCCCCAGTCTTTGTAGACGCCCCACCAGTAGAAAAAGGCCTCGTCACCGGTGACCGGGAAAACAACCGAAATCCACAGCCGCAAGGCCAGCGAAGCCAGCCCGACAGCGAGCAGCCAACGCATGAGCCCGCCCTTTGAGTCGCCTTGAAAGTCTGGCTGGGCTGACAGTGGAAGACCGGAGGACGCGGCAGCGGGGGAGGAGTTCATGGCTGAATCTTAGGAACTTTGAAACTTAAGAAGCTTAAAAGCGGATGTCTTTGCGAATGGTCACACTGTAAAGCAGCGACAACAAGCCGAGCGCCACGGCCAGCCAGAGCGTTAGCAAGCGGACCAGCACCGTGACCGCCACGGCCGTGCCGGCCACAGCACCCTGCCCGACCAGCAACAAAACCAGCACGGCTTCGGTGCCACCCAGCCCGGCCGGAAAGGCCGACAAAGCCCCGCCGACCATGGCCAGCGCATAAAACCCGGCAGCCAGCCAGGCCGAGAGGTCTAAGCCCGCAGCGCGGCAAAGTAAGGCCACCGCCAAGCCTTGTGCGGCCCAGGCCGACAGCGTCAGCGCCAGCCAGCGCCATGGCTGATGGGCGAGACAAGTCCACACCTCTCGCAGCCAAGCCAGGCGGCGCGCTAGCAGAAAAACCGCCAACCCGCCCAACCCGCAGGCGGCCAGCAAGACCGCACCCCAAACCCAAAGGCCAAGACCCCAAGTTGTCACGCCCCAAGCACTGTGCCACCCCAACCAGACCAGCGCGGGCAAGGCCATGAGCATCAGGCCGAGTAAGTCGGCCAAGCGCTCAGCGCCAAAAATGGCCAGGCTTTGCACCGTGCTCAGCGGCTGGCGCACCAGCCACAGGCCGCGCACCGCTTCGCCCACGTTGCCTGGCGTGGGCGTGAGCGCGTAGCCGGCGACGTAGAGGCGGAGCCCTTGCAGCACGCCGAGCGGACGCTGGTAATGCGCCATCCAGCTGCGCCAGCGCAGACCCCGCAGCAGGTAGTTCAACAGACACAGCGCGGCCGCGGCCAGCCCGGTGAGTGAGAACAAGCCGCTGAGTGCCGCGGCCGGCGACGCATGACCAAAGAATGCCAACGCAGCAGCGTAGGCCGTGGCCACAAGCCCGAGCACGAGCAGGAGTTTTTTGATGGACAGGCGCGGGCGTGCAGCCTCAGGCGGCGAGGAACTCACCAGAGGAAACCCAAAAACACCAGCAGCCAAGCCACGCCGGCGCCCAGGGTCCAGAAGTCGCGGATCAGGTCTCGCGCAACGTCTTCGCCTTCGCCGCGGTGCACTTGGTAGGCGTAGCGCAGCAAGCCAAAGATGACGATGGGCACGGTGTAGATCAGGCGCTCGCCGTGCATACCCTGGGCCTCGGGGCTGGTGGCGAACAGGCTGTAGGTGATGATGGTGGCGGTCATGGTGACGGCCATGAAGGTGTCGAGCAGCGCGGGCGGGTAATGCGCCAACACGGCGCGCTGGCTGGCGACGTCGTGAAAGCTCTCGGCCTTGCGTTTGGAAAAGCCCAAAAACAGCGCCACGAACAAGCCCGTGAGCAGCAACCAGCGCGACGGCGCAATGCCCACCGCCAGCGTACCGGCGAGCAGACGGAGCATGAAGCCTGAGGCGATGACGCCAACGTCGACCACGGGCACCCGTTTGAGGCGCAAGGAGTAAGCCACGTTGAGCGCAACGTACAGGGCCAACAACGTCAGCAAGGTCTTGTTGCCGGTCGCCAGCCAGACGCCGGTGGCCAGCAAGGCCAAGCCCAAGATGGCGGCCTGCGGCAGGGTCACCTGCCCGCTGGCGAGTGGGCGAAAGCGCTTGCTGGGGTGGCCTGCATCGGCCTGCCGGTCAAGCCAGTCGTTGACGATGTAGACCATGCTGGAAATGCAGCAAAACGCCGCGAAGGCGATAAGGACCTGATGGATGAGCGCAGGGTTGCGCCAGTTTTCACTGAACAGCAGGCCGGCAAAAACAAAGACGTTTTTGAGCCACTGGTGCGGGCGCATTAATTTGAAAAGGCCGGACAGGGGCAACATGGAGGATGGGTGGGCAGATGGGATCCGCAAGAGCATAACTGACGGGCGATGGTGTGCGCGCCGGCAAGAATCGCCGAGAAGGCTCGGCTCCCACACGACACGACAGTTATATTCGTGGGTGGCTAGCCTCTGGCCGATTCTCTGCACACCACCTTTTCCCAACACGCAACATGATTGACCATCTCGACCACTTGGTGTTGACCACCCACGACGAAACCGCTTGCCTTGACTTTTACACGCGGGTGCTGGGCATGACGCTGGAAAGCTTTGTTGGTGGGACGCCGCCTGTGAGGCGACTGGCTTTGAAGTTCGGGTCGCAAAAAATCAACCTGCATGTGAAGGGGTCGGAGTTTGAGCCGAAGGCGCATTTGCCGGTGCCGGGTGCGCTGGACTTGTGTTTTATCGCCAGCGTGCCGCTGCAGCAGGTCATTGACCAACTGCAGCGCGAAGGCTGGCCGGTCATTGAAGGGCCGGTCTTGCGCACGGGCGCAACGTCCAAAATCCGCTCGGTGTATGTGCGCGACCCGGACCTGAACCTGATCGAGATTTCGGAACGGGTCTGACAAAATAGCGGGTTGACCCGCATTCCGCACACCGACGACGACAGACTGAGCGATAGGAAAAAAACAGCCATGGCCGATATTCATATTGAACGCGAACACCGCATGGACTTGGCCGACGCGCGCAAGACGGCAGCCCTGTGGGTGCAGCAGGCCGAAGACAAGTTTGACATGCGTTGCAGCTACGAAGCCGGCGCGGAGAGCGACGAAGTTACTTTCACGCGATCAGGCGTGAGCGGCACGCTGAAGGTCAGCCATGACAAGTTTGAAATCGATGCGCGCTTGGGCTTTTTGCTGGGTGCGTTCAAGGAGCGCATTGAAAGCGAGATTCTGAAAAACCTCGACACGCTGCTGGCGCAGCCGGCGCCGTCAAGCAGTGGCGAAACGCTGTGAGGCGATTGCCAGCAGACCGTCAAAAATAAGGCTGTCGACCAACTCAAAATGTCCGGTCATGCTGGGTGCCATCTTCCAGCCTGCGCCGCCGGTCATGATGCAAACGGGCGCTTCTCCGCAATGCCGCGTCAGGTTGTCGACCATGCGCTGCACGGCACCGGCAATGGCAAAGGTGCCGCCACTGGTGAGTGCGTCGCTGGTGTTGGTGGGGAAGTCGATGACGTCGCCTGTGGGCACGTGCAAACCGGCCGTGCCGGACTCCAGCGCACGCAGCATGATGCCGTGACCGGGCAAGATAATGCCGCCCAAAAAGTGGCCCTTGGCGTCGAGTGCCTCGACCGTGACAGCAGTGCCAACCATGACGATGACGCAGGGTTTTTCGAGGCCCCGCGCCAGCAGGCGGTGGCGCGCACCGATCATCGCTACCCAACGGTCGGCACCGAGCCGGGCTGGGTGTTCGTAGCCGTTGCTGACGCCGCATTCTTGCGCTGTTGAGACGACCCAGCGCGGCAAGGCGTCCCAGTGTTCCATCTGCTCGGCCACGCGGCCTTTGATGGCGTCACTTGCCACGACGCAGCCCAAGATGTGGTCGGGCGGTGGCAGGTGTTTGAACTCTTCATCGGCGAGTTTGTCGATGTTTTCTAAAAACACGGCGCCATGGGCCAACAAACGCGCGCCCGAGACGGGTGCATCGTAATAAGCCCACTTCAGGCGGGTGTTGCCCACATCAATCGCTAAAAAAGTCATTGGGCAGGATTATGAACACTTTCGAACCGCCAGCCAGGGCTTGAAAAGCACATCAGTTTTGACGCCACGGCAATCCCCGCTGACGCCAGCCGCCGCGTAAACCGCGGTGGCCTTCGACGTCCGCGTCGCCTTCAAAGCCTTCGAGAATGTTGTAGGCCTCTAGCCCGAGTTCGGTCGCGCGCTTGGCGGCGGCAATAGAGCGAACGCCGCTGCGGCAGAGCAACACGGCTTTTTGCCCGGGCTGCACAGCGGCTTGAATGGCGGCGTCAAAGCCTGCGTTCATGGCCATGCCCGGCCACTGCTTCCAAGCCAGCGGCACGGCACCGGGCACAAAGCCGACCCACTCGCGTTCGGCATCGCTGCGGACGTCGACCAAGACGGCTTCGCCAGATTGGACCCAGCGCCAAGCGAGTTCGGGCGAGACGTCGCCCGCGTAACCAGTAGCCGGCATGGCCGTTGAGGTGTTTTGAAGGTTCATGGCGACGTATTTTGCCGAATTGATGAGCACACAACAGCTTTGCCCAAAATAAAGCCAATCGACTCTCATTTATCGGTAAAAACCCTCTTTGTTATTCATTTACATCCAGTGAACATCGACAACTAATCACTAAATTACTCTTTTAACTGGAGACAACTGAATGACTGAACACAAAAGCCCTCGCCGTCGTGGCCTGCTCAAAGGTGCGGCTTTGGCCGCCGGCGCGGGTGCCATGGCAGCACCCATGCTGGCCACGGCACAAACCACCACCACGCTGCGCTTTCAAAGCACCTGGCCGGCCAAAGACATCTTTCACGAGTACGCCACTGACTTTGCCAAAAAGGTCAACGACATGGCCAGCGGAAAACTCAAGATTGAAGTGCTGCCCGCCGGTGCAGTCGTCCCTGCTTTTCAGCTGCTCGACGCCGTCAGCAAAGGCACGCTGGACGGCGGCCACGGCGTGATTGCCTACTGGTATGGCAAAAACACGGCCTTGGCGTTGTGGGGTTCCGGCCCAGCGTTTGGCATGGACGCCAACATGGTGCTGGCTTGGCACAACTACGGCGGCGGTAAGGCTCTGGTTGACGAGATCTACAAGAGCTTGAACCTTGACGTTGTGTCTTATCTGTACGGCCCGATGCCGACACAGCCGCTGGGTTGGTTCAAAAAACCAGTGGCCCGCGTGGAGGACATGAAGGGCCTGAAGTTCCGCACCGTCGGCTTGGCGGTCGACATCTTCACGGAGTTGGGCACCGCGGTGAACCCACTGCCAGGTGGCGAGATTGTGCCGGCACTGGACCGCGGCTTGATTGACGCGGCAGAGTTCAACAACGCCTCCAGCGACCGCGTGCTGGGCTTTCCGGACGTCGCCAAAAACTGCATGCTGCAAAGCTTTCACCAAAGCGGCGAACAGTTCGAAATCTTGTTCAACCGGACCAAGCTGGCTGGCTTGCCGACGGAGCTGAAAGCCATCGTTGACTATGCGGTGCAAGCGGCCAGCGCCGACATGAGCTGGAAAGCCATTCAACGCAATTCGGAAGACTACGTTGCGCTGAAAAAACAGGGCATCAATTTTTACAAAACACCGGACGCGGTGTTGCGCGCGCAGCTGGTTGCGTGGGACAAAACGATTGCCAAAAAATCGGCAGAAAACCCAATGTTCAAGAAGGTATTGGAATCGCAGAAAGTCTTTGCGCAGCGTGCGGGTCAGTGGCAAAACGACTACTCCGTGGATTTCAAAATGGCCTACAACCACTACTTTGGCAGAAACGCCAAAAAAGCGTAACAGCGCTTTTATGCAGTCATTTTTGTGGGGTGTGGACCGTTTTTCCACATGGATCGGCAAGGCCTTTGCCTGGAGCGTGGTCGCACTGACACTGTTGATTGCGTGGGAGGTTTTTTGCCGCTATGCGCTGAATCGTCCGCATGCCTGGGTGCTGGACGCCCAGATCATGCTGTACGGCACACTTTTCATGACGGCCGGGGCCTACACCTTGAGTAAAAACGGCCACGTTCGAGGTGATGTGCTGTACGGCTTTTTGCAGCCTCGCACGCAAGCGGTGATTGACCTGACGCTGTACCTGGTGTTTTTTCTGCCCGGCGTGATTGCCCTGACCTGGGCGGGCTGGGTTTATTTCAAAGAGTCGCTGGGCATCAACGAGCAGACCTTTTCGGCCGACGCGCTACCGCTCTACCCGTTTAAATTCGTGATCCCACTGGCGGGTGCCTTGCTGCTGCTGCAAGGGGTGGTGGAAATTATTCGGTGCATTTTGTGCCTGAAGACAGGGGTCTGGGCCGCACGCGACGGTGACGTGGAAGAAGTGGATGTGGAACAACTGAAGGCCATGGTGCATGTGAAGGAAGAGGACATAGCCGCGCTTGAACGCGATCTGGAACGTCAGGGAGCGCGCAAATGAAGATCCGCAGAGAACTCTGGTTTGGTTTGGTCTTCATGTCGCTGGTGGTGGTCGGCGCCGTTTACATGTTGCTGAGTGTGGAAACCATCACCAACGGCCACCTCGGCCTGTTGATGTTGTCGCTGGTGGTGACGGCCATCATGCTGGGCTTCCCGACGGCGTTCACGCTGATGGGCATGGGCATGATTTTTTCGTGGATGGCGTATGACCAGAGCGTCGTCAAGACTCTGGACTTGATGGTGCAGGCAGCCTACAAGACCATGGCCAGCGATGTGCTGATCGCCATCCCCTTGTTTGTCTTCATGGGCTATTTGGTGGAGCGTGCCAACCTGATTGAAAAGTTGTTCAAGAGCTTGCATTTGGCGATGGCCAGGATTCCGGGTTCATTGGCGGTGGCGACGCTGGTGACGTGCGCCATTTTTGCAACCGCTACCGGCATCGTCGGCGCCGTGGTCACGCTGATGGGCTTGCTGGCGCTGCCGGCTATGCTGCGGGCGGGTTACAGCGTGCCGCTGGCGGCTGGCGCCATCACAGCAGGCGGCTGCTTGGGCATTTTGATTCCGCCTTCGGTGCTGCTGATTGTGTATGGTGCGACCGCTGGCGTCTCGGTGGTGCAGCTGTACGCAGGTGCGTTTTTCCCCGGCTTGATGCTGACCGGTTTGTATATTTTGTATGTGGTGATGGTGGCCAAGCTCAAGCCCGATTGGGCGCCGCCTTTGTCGGCGGCTGAGCGCATCGTTCCGCTGCCACCGCTGACGCAACAGCTGACGACAGACACGGCCAGCCACGCGTTGACGCGCTTGGTGGGAGCGCTCAAAGGCACGCGCAATGCAGCGGTGCCTTTGAGCCACATTTTGCGGCAGCTGAGCGTGGTGGTGCTGCCCGGCTTGATTTTTCTGATCATCGCCGTCAGCAGTTTTCGGGCCGTGACCACAGTGGACGCCGTCCCCGTGTACGACATTCAGCCGATCGGGTCGTCCAGCTATGAGTCGGCTAACGAAGAAGACAGCGGCGGCCTGCAAGCGCCACCCGGTGCAGCGCCGGCCTTGGCAGAACCCGTCATGGACAGCGTGGCCAGCCCAGAATCGGCGGCACTCGCAGAGCCAGACGCGGCCAGCACGCGCGCCGCACCGACTTGGTGGTGGGTGTGTTTTGCGATTTTGGGTGCGCTGGTGTCGCTGTTTTATTTGTTCTTGAGTTTTGCGCGGCTGGAAATATTCAAGATGCTGTTGTCGTCTTTTTTCCCGCTGATGATCTTGATCATTTCGGTGCTGGGCTCGATCGTGATGGGACTGGCGACACCGACAGAAGCCGCAGCCATGGGCGCCTTAGGGGGCTTCTTGCTGGCCGTGGCGTACCGACGGTTGACGATGCGGGTGCTGCAGGAGGCGGTTTTTTTAACCGCAAAAACCTCCGCCATGGTGTGCTGGTTGTTCGTTGGGTCGGCGATCTTTTCAGCCGCTTTTGCGCTGCTCGGAGGGCAAAATCTGGTGGAGGCTTGGGTGCTGAGCATGGACCTGACGACGACCCAGTTTTTGGTCATGAGCCAAGTGATTATTTTTCTGCTGGGCTGGCCCCTGGAGTGGACCGAAATCATCGTGATTTTCATGCCGATCTTCATTCCGCTGCTGGACAATTTCGGCGTAGACCCTCTGTTCTTCGGCTTGCTGGTGGCGCTTAATTTGCAAACGGCCTTCTTGAGTCCGCCAGTGGCCATGGCGGCGTTTTACTTGAAAGGGGTGGCCCCCAAACACGTGACCTTGAACCAGATTTTCTTGGGCATGCTGCCGTTCATGGGGATTCAGGTTTTGGCCATCGTGATGCTGTATCAGTTCCCGGCCATTGGCATGTGGTTGCCAGCACTGCTTTACAAATAACCCGAAATCTAACGCTTTTACAACGCTTCAAAGCGACCCCTTGTGGGTCGTTTTTTTTCGTCTGTCTGCAGCGATGAGTTGTCATGTGCTTTAACGTCCACTTAGCGTCTATTAAATTAATTTAACGTATTTATGAGTAAAAACCCTCTATTCACATGTTTGGATTTCGGAAAAAGATGGCGCGTTCACGATTAACTACAACTGGAGACTGACATGACTCATCCCAACACCCCTCGCCGCCGTGGCTTGCTCAAAGGTGCTGCAGTTGCGGCTGGCGCTGGCGCCTTGGCGGCACCGATGCTGGCCACCGCCCAGACCACGACCACGCTGCGCTTTCAAAGCACGTGGCCGGCGAAAGATATTTTTCATGAGTACGCCAACGACTTCGCGAACAAGGTCAACGCGATGGCCAGCGGCAAGCTCAAAATTGAAGTGCTGCCGTCCGGTGCTGTGGTGCCGCCGTTCCAGTTGCTCGAAGCGGTGAACAAGGGCACGCTGGACGGCGGTCACGGTGTGGTGGCTTACCACTACGGCAAAAATAACGCGCTGGCGCTGTGGGGTTCTGGTCCAGCCTTTGGTATGGACCCCAACATGGTTCTGGCCTGGCACAACTACGGTGGCGGCAAGGCGCTGCTGGACGAGATTTACAAGTCCATCAACATGGACGTGATCTCCTACCTCTATGGCCCGATGCCCACGCAGCCCTTCGGTTGGTTCAAAAAGCCTGTCTCCAACGTGGCCCAAATGAAGGGCGTGAAGTTCCGCACGGTGGGCTTGGCTGTCGACATGTACACCGACATGGGCGCTGCCGTGAACCCGTTGCCAGGGGGCGAGATCATCCCGGCGCTGGACCGCGGTCTGCTGGACGCGGCGGAATTCAACAACGCATCGTCAGACCGGACGCTGGGCTTCCCGGACGTGGTGAAAAACTGCATGTTGCAATCCTTCCACCAGTCGGGTGAGCAGTTCGAGATCTTGTTCAACAAGGGCAAGTTCAATGCCTTGGCCCCTGAACTCAAAGCCATCATTGACTTCAGCGTGCAGGCCGCCAGCGCCGACATGAGCTGGAAAGCGATTGACCGCAATTCCAAGGACTACATCGACCTGAAGAAGCAAGGCATCAAGTTCTACAAAACGCCGGACTCTATCCTCCGGGCGCAACTGGCTTCGTGGGACAAGATCATGGAAAAGAAAAGCGCTGAAAACGTGCTGTTCAAGAAAATTTTGGCCTCGCAAAAAGCCTATGCCGAGCGTGCAGGTCAGTGGCAGAACGACTACATGGTTGACTTCAAGATGGCCTACAACCATTACTTTGCCAAAGGCGCCAAGAAGGCCTGATCCGCGAGCTGGATGTTTAGCCATGCCAGCCATCTGGGTTCCCGGGTGGCTGGCTTTTTTTTCGAGAGCAGGTCTATGAAAATTCAAACACTTTTGCACGCGGCTGACGGGATCAGCACATGGGTCGGCAAAGCTTTTGCCTGGCTCATCGTGGTGCTGATGGTTGTCGTGGTGGTGGAGGTTTTTAAGCGCTATGCACTGAACGCGCCGACCGCTTGGGTCTTTGACGTCAGCAACATGCTGTACGGCACGCTGTTCATGATGGGCGGCGCCTATACGCTCTGCCAAGACGGCCATGTGCGCGGCGACTTCTTGTATGGCAATTTCAAACCGCGCACGCAAGCCAGCGTTGATTTGCTGCTGTACGTGGCGTTCTTCTTGCCGGGCATTGCGGCCTTGACGTGGTCGGGCTGGAGCTACTTTCAGGATGCGCTGGCGATCCATGAGCAAACCTTCAACGCCGACCCGTTACCGGTCTACCCCTTCAAGTTCATCATCCCGCTGGCCGGGGCTTTGGTGTTGATGCAAGGCGTGGCCGAAATCATCCGCTGCGTGGTGTGCATACAGACCGGCGCGTGGACGCCAAGACTCAAGGACGCACAAGAGTCCGACGTGGTGGCGCAGCAGTTGGAGGGCAGTGAATTCGTCGACGAAGAGGCCGTGAAACTGGCCATCGAAAAATCCATCGGCATGAAAGGTTAATGATGAGCAACGCTGCACTTGGTATGACCATGCTGTGCCTGATCGTGGTGGTGATCATGATGGGTTTTCCCACCGCGTTCACCCTGATGGGCCTGGGCATGATGTTTGGCTTTATTGCCTTTTACGATTCAGCCGCACCCTTTCTTGACAACAAGATTTTCCCCTTGATGGTGCAACGTGCTTTTGGCGCCATGAACAACGATGTTCTGCTGTCGATTCCGCTGTTTGTCTTGATGGGTTACGTGATGGAACGCGGCGCGCTGGTGGACAAAATGTTCCACAGCGTTCAGCTGGCATTCCGCAAATTGCCGGGTTCTTTGGCAGTCACGACACTGGTGATCTGCACCTTTTGGGGCATTGCCAGTGGCTTGGTCGGTGCGGTGGTGGTGCTGATGGGCGTGATCGCCATGCGCCCCATGCTCAACGCGGGTTACGACACGCGCTTGGCCGCAGGCGTCATCACCGCTGGCGGCACGCTGGGGATCTTGATCCCACCGTCGGTGATGATCATTGTCTATGCCGCGGTGGCCGGCCAGTCGGTCGTCAAGCTGTACGCCGCGGCGATGTTTCCTGGATTTTTTCTGGCCTTTTTGTACCTGATCTATGTGATCGGCTGGTGCATGATCGATCCCAAAATCGCCCCCAAGCTGCCGCCCGAGCAAATGAAGGCGCCGATTTCCCCTTGGGTCGCGCACATTTCATCGAGCTACTCGCGCTTCATGCTGCCGGCACTGCTGGCCGCTGTGGTGTCGCCAGCCAAGGCTTTGCGCAGCGGTGTGGCTGGCGTGAGCCTGAAGTGGTGGCAACTGCTGGCGGGCTTGACGCGGGCTTTGGCACCGGTCATTTTGGCGGTGGCAACGCTGGGTGCGGTGTGGTGGTACGTGACCATTTACTCACAAAAAGACAACGAACCCGCGCCCGTCGCCGCGGCACAAATGGCAGAGAAGTCGGCTGCACCGGCAGCGCTGGTGGCTGATGTACAGACGCCACCAGCCAATGCCGTTGTCGATACTGGTGCCGTGCAAGCGCCACCGGATTCTGGCGATGAGCTGAAGCCACTGGGCGGCGAAACAACCGCAGCCGAAGCGGGCAAAGATGAGCCCTTGCAAGACATGGGCGCCGGTGAAGGAACCGAGGCCCCCAAAACCGAACCCGTGCCGGCTGGCTTTTACACCGGCTTTTTGATCTGCAGTCTGATCACGCTGGCCTTGCTGGGCTATTACTACTGGCACTTTGATGCCGAGCAGTATGAAATCGTGTCGATGCTGATTCACTCGGTCGCGCCCCTGGCAATACTGACTTTCGTGGTGTTGGGCGTGATTTTGTTCGGCATCACCACGGCCACTGAATCTGCGGCGGTCGGCGCGGCGGGCGCCTTCTTGATGGCGTGGCAGGCGAAAACCCTGAACTTTCAGAAGATCAAGGAGGCTGTGTTTTTGACGGCCAAAACCACCTCGATGGTGTGCTGGTTATTCGTCGGCTCGGCCTTGTTCTCGGCGGTGTTTGCGATCTTGGGTGGCCAGCATCTGGTGGAGACTTGGGTGATGAGCATGGACCTGTCGCCGATGCAGTTCTTGCTGTTGTCGCAGGCCATCATCTTTATTCTGGGTTGGCCGCTGGAGTGGACCGAGATCATAGTGATCTTCGTGCCGATCTTCTTACCGCTGCTGTCGCACTTTCAGATTGATCCGATGCTGTGGGGCGTGCTGGTCTTCGTCAACTTGCAGGCCGCGTTCTTGTCGCCTCCGGTGGCGATGTCAGCGTTCTACCTCAAAGGGGTGTCACCGGCGCATGTCACGATCAACCAGATTTTTGCCGGCATGATGCCTTACATGCTGATCGTCATTTTGTGCATGGTGTTCATGTACATCTGGCCAGGCCTGACGCTGTGGTTGCCGAAGTACCTGTACGGCGGCTGATCTAGGCCCGCTAGCTTTTCAGGGGCGCGCCAGCGCCCCTTTTTCATGTCGAGGTGGAAAGCCGCTAATATTGCGGTTGACGTTGACGTCAACGTCAACTGAGACCGCTTGAGCTAACCAGAGCCAACCTTGCCGGCTCCGTATAACGACTTCCCCGGAGACAGCGCGATGACCGATCTTTACAGCGACTACCAAGCCCTGGCCAACTACCGCCCAACGCACAAGGTGCGCTTTGTCACGGCAGCGTCGCTGTTTGACGGGCATGACGCGGCGATCAACATCATGCGACGCATCTTGCAAGGCATGGGTGCCGAGGTGATTCATTTGGGCCACAACCGCAGCGTGGACGAAGTCGTCACTGCGGCGCTGCAAGAAGACGCGCAAGGCATCGCCATCAGCTCTTACCAGGGCGGGCATGTCGAGTACTTCAAGTACATGGTGGATTTGCTCAAGAGCCGGGGCGGCGAGCACATTCAGGTCTTTGGTGGTGGCGGCGGCGTCATCGTGCCACCCGAAATTCGTGAACTCCATGCCTACGGCGTGACGCATATTTTCAGCCCGGAAGACGGCCAAAGAATGGGCTTGGCCGGGATGATCGGCGAGATGGTCATGCGCTGCGACAAAGACCTCACCGGCTTTGCACCCAAAGAATTCAAAGCCATCCAAGGCCACGGCGAAATGAACTGGCGCGCCTTGGCGCAGCTCATCACGGCACTGGAAAACGACCAAGCAAATGCGAGCTTGGTCAGCGCGATTCGCGAGCAAGCTGCCAGCTGCCACGTGCCGGTGTTGGGCATCACCGGGACGGGCGGCGCGGGCAAGTCGTCTCTCACCGATGAGCTGATCCGGCGCTTGCGGCTGGACCAAGGCGACAGCCTGCGCATCGCCGTTATCAGCATTGACCCGAGCCGGCGAAAAAGCGGTGGCGCCTTGCTGGGCGACAGGATTCGCATGAATGCCATCAGCCCATGGAAAACCAATGCGCTGAAACATGACGCAGGTCAACGTGTCTTCATGCGCAGCTTGGCCACGCGCGATTTCGGCTCTGAAATCAGCAAGGCTTTGCCGGATGTGATTGCCGCTTGCAAGGTTGCTGGGTTTGACATCATCGTGGTGGAGACCTCGGGCATCGGCCAAGGTGACGCGGCCATCGTCCCGCACGTGAACGTGCCGATGTATGTGATGACGCCCGAGTTTGGCGCGGCCAGCCAGCTTGAAAAAATCGACATGTTGGATTTTGCCGAGTTCATTGCCATCAACAAGTTTGACCGCAAGGGCTCGCTTGACGCGCTGCGTGATGTCGCCAAACAAGTGCAGCGCAACAAAGAAGCCTGGACCACACCGACCGAGCAGATGCCGGTCTTTGGCACCATGGCCGCGCGCTTCAATGACGACGGCGTGACGGCGCTGTACCAAGCGCTGAAGCCGCGCTTGCAGTCGCTGGGGCTGACATTGAAGGAAGGCGTTCTGCCCCACGTGTCGGTGCGCCACAGCACCAACCAAACGCCGGTGGTGCCAGCCGCCCGCACCCGTTACTTGGCTGAAATCAGCGACACAGTGCGCGGCTACAAAAAGCGCGCACTGGCGCAAGCCCAACTGGCGCGTGAAGTGCAGCAGCTCCAAGCCGCCGCCGCCATGCTAAAAATTGACAAGCCCGGGCGTGCGCCTGCAGCCGAAGCGGCACTCGACTTGGCCGGCCACCGCAAAGCGCGCATGGACGCCGATGCGCGGCAGTTGTTGTCGCAATGGCCGGACATGCAAACCGCCTATGCCGGTGACGAGTACGTGGTGAAAATTCGCGACAAAGAAATCCGCACGGCACTCACCACCAAGTCTTTGAGCGGTACGACCATCCGCAAAGTTGCGCTGCCCAAGTACGAAGACCACGGTGAAGTTTTGAAGTGGCTGATGCTCGACAACGTGCCCGGCAGCTACCCGTACACCGCCGGCACCTTTGCCTTCAAACGCGAAGGTGAAGACCCGACCCGCATGTTCGCCGGTGAAGGTGATGCCTTTCGCACCAACACCCGCTTCAAGCTGCTCAGCGAGGGCATGCCAGCCAAGCGCCTGAGCACCGCCTTTGACTCGGTCACACTCTACGGCAACGACCCCGATGTGCGGCCCGACATCTACGGTAAGGTCGGCAACTCGGGCGTCAGCATCGCCACGCTGGACGACATGAAAGTGCTCTACAGCGGTTTTGATTTGTGCAACCCCGCCACCAGCGTGAGCATGACCATCAACGGTCCGGCGCCCAGCATTTTGGCGATGTTCATGAACACCGCCATCGACCAGAATTTAGATAAATTCAAACTCGACAACGGCCGCGACCCGACCGACACAGAGACCGCCAAAATCCGCGAATGGGTGCAAGAAAATGTGCGCGGCACGGTGCAGGCCGACATCTTGAAAGAAGACCAGGGGCAAAACACTTGCATCTTTTCAACCGAGTTTTCACTCAAGGTGATGGGTGATATTGCAGAGTATTTTGTGCACCACAAGGTACGCAACTTTTACAGCGTGTCGATCAGCGGTTATCACATTGCCGAGGCCGGCGCCAACCCGATCAGCCAGCTGGCTTTCACGCTCAGCAACGGTTTTACCTTTGTCGAAGCGTACTTGGCGCGCGGTATGCACATCGATGATTTCGCACCCAACCTGAGCTTCTTCTTCAGCAACGGCATGGACGCCGAATACACCGTGATGGGCCGCGTGGCGCGCCGCATCTGGGCGGTGGCCATGAAAGAAAAATACGGCGCCAATGAGCGCAGCCAAAAGCTCAAATACCACATCCAAACCAGTGGCCGCAGCTTGCACGCGCAAGAGATTCAGTTCAACGACATTCGCACCACGCTGCAAGCGCTCATCGCGATTTACGACAACTGCAACAGCCTGCACACCAACGCTTTTGACGAAGCCATCACCACGCCGACCGAAGAGTCGGTGCGCCGGGCGATGGCGATTCAGCTCATCATCAACCGCGAATGGGGCTTGGC